>DDII01000038.1:56371-56507 GCA_002338445.1 Cellvibrionales bacterium UBA1854
TCGTAGCCAAGTGAACGCTGCCTAGGAGCGAATCTGCTTTGCCGTAAGTCATGTCAGAGATAAAATTTGCGGTAGCCGGTGCAATTAGTAGTAGGTCCGCCCACTTAGCCAGCTCGATATGACCCATTCCAGCTTC
>DDII01000038.1:56799-57130 GCA_002338445.1 Cellvibrionales bacterium UBA1854
GATATGACCCATTCCAGCTTCAGCATCAACATCGATTAATTCGCTATACACACGGTTTCCGGAGAGTGCTTGGAGAGTGAGGGGAGGAATGAATTCTTTTGCAGCTTTGGTCATAATCACCCGGACCTGTGCCCCCTCATGTCTCAATGAACGGACGATTTCGGCACTTTTATATGCGGCAATGCCACCGGTGATCCCAATTAAAATTCGTTTATTTGTAAGCATATAGCGTCTCGGACACGAGCATAAACAATAACCGAAAAAGTATAGTAGCATGTAATTTGATTTTATGTTGTCCAAATAAGTGCTCACTATTCCTCTAGCCCAACAG
>DDII01000038.1:57428-57616 GCA_002338445.1 Cellvibrionales bacterium UBA1854
CTCACTATTCCTCTAGCCCAACAGAACAGTATACTTATACATTAAAAAAGTTTCATTGAGGTCAGACTGTTTTTTAGGGTATGTTCTCAGTAGTTGAATGTACGATTGAATCTGAAAAATCATTTTATCAGGCGATTGTTTTCTGACGATATTTGATTCATTCTTCTCCTTCTGGTATAAAAGCTCCC
>DDII01000038.1:58015-107789 GCA_002338445.1 Cellvibrionales bacterium UBA1854
AGGCGTATCCAATTATGGCAAGAGTCTGTCAGGTAACTGGGAAAAGGCCCATGTTTGGGAACAATGTTTCGCATGCAAAAAATCGCACACGAAGACGTTTTGAGCCTAATCTTCATACTCATCGATTTTGGGTAGAGTCGGAAAATCGGTTTGTTAAAATTCGCTTGTCGATGAAAGGTTTGCGTGTAGTGGATAAACTGGGCATAGAAAAGGTTCTGGTAGATATGCGAAATCGAGGGGAAAAAATTTAGGGGGGACCGATGGCTAAATCAATTAGAGAAAAAATTCGACTAGTTTCTAGTGCGGGAACGGGACACTTTTACACGACAGACAAAAATAAGCGCAATATGCCCGAGAAAATGGAAATGAAGAAATACGATCCGACTGTCCGAAAGCACGTGCTTTACAAAGAAGCCAAAATAAAATAATGAACAGCGGGCGTTTCACCGAAATTTACAGTTTCGATTTCACTGACAGAGGCTCAATGTCGAATCGCCATCGATGCCCACGCTGTCTTGCCTCACTTGCCGCTCAAACACCTTCAAATATCACGCCTAGCTAACTGTTTAGCTAGGCGTGATTAAAAATTATTCATAATGATCAATATTTGAAGGATGCTTCTATTGAATTCGTAATCTTGTTTTTCTATTCGCCTATAACATTTTCTGCTTGAGCACCTTTCTGGCCTTGTGTTACAACCATCGTAACAGACTGACCCTCTTTGAGTGATTTGAACCCTTCAGCTTGTATAGCGCTGTGATGCACGAATACATCTCCTCCACCTTCTTGCTCAATAAATCCAAACCCTTTACTGTCGTTGAACCACTTTACAGTGCCAGAAACTCTTTCCCCTGACATAACTACCTCACTTAAATTTGTATACCGTTTAAGGCGATTAATTATCCAGCCTCATTACGGGGCTAGCCAACTTCGCTTCTTGGAGCTTAACAATAAGCATAGCGAACACAGTTACGAAATTTTTCCTCCGTAACAGTACCATATTAGGGTGTTTTGAAAGCAGATGCGAATTTTTTTTTTAAAATGTAAAATTTTTTGAAAAATCGTTTCAAAGAAGTGTTTTGAGGCACGTAACAACGAGTGACATCTCTTTTTTAATTGAGTTTGCTATGAGATCATTGATTAGATGTGCGCGATTATTCGATTTACCTTCATTATGCCGACCATTACCAGGAATAGTTTATACCCATAGAAAATTGGGTATCCAATAATTCCTTTCCAGGAACTGGCTGATTATCATAAAGCCATTCAAATTTTAGCTCGGCAAATAAATTGTCAATCAGAGGTAATTTTAGAGACACGTCAAAGTCAGATTCGCTGTCCCTGATGTCATCAATTGCGACATTAATATTTTGACGATGAGCAATTGTTACGTTATTCCAAAATATGAGGGAATAATACAGTGACCAACTCCATGTCAAATTGTCACTTGAAACACCGAAGTTTTGTTCCTCTGAGAGCCACATTAATCCCGATTCAACAGACAGTTTTGAATTCATGTCATCTATGAGTTGCAGTCCCAGCGCAGAGCCAACTCCATAACGTAATTCGACTGCTCTTACTTCATCAGTTGCAAAAGATAATTCGTTTCTCAGGAACCAGTGATCTTTAAAGAACCAATCAGCGGCGTAAGATATTTCGAAAGCGTCACTTGCCCGAATATTGTCTAAATTATGATTCTCATATTCGAAAAGACCTATTTGTCGCAATTCTTTTGCCCTTCGCTCTAGTCTAAGATCAATATTCCAATCTCGACGAGACTGGTTTCCACTGGCAGTAGAACCCGATATTGACATATCCCCCGCGTATTTCGGTTGTATGCTAAGATTTTTAAGAGTGGTATTGATCCTAATAGGGGGATCTGCAATGGCTTCGCTTTGAATAGTCCTCACGAATGAGCGTTTTATAGAAAGTTCGCCTAATATAGTTGACATCCAAAGGATATGGTCATCAGATTCAGAGATTAGGTTACCTTGAATGACATCACCATTAGTTAATTCTAGTTGGTCGGAAAAGCTTAACGCCGGAGACATTAGCAAATACATTGCGGAAGTATAGATAATGGCAAGTTTTAGCATTAAATTAGCTCCAAGTGTTAGGTGTACTGCGTTTATCTGATAATTTTTTTTTCAGCGTGTATGATACGCCATCCTAGCCTCCTGTTTTTTATTTAATTAAAGTTTGTGTTGTTGCGATGATTATTATGTACATTAGTTTTTGGAGATTTTTATGAGCGAAATTCGGGCCGAGCTAAAATACTCTGCAAGTCATGAGTGGATCAGATTGGAAGCAGATGGTTCAGTGCTAATCGGCATTACTGATTATGCGCAACAAGCGCTGGGAGATATCGTTTTTGTGGAGCTCCCAGACAAAGGGGAATACCTTGATTTGGGTGCTGAGATAGCAATCGTAGAGTCGGTTAAGGCAGCATCGGATATATATGCGCCGATCAGCGGCGAGGTATTGGAACTTAATGAAGATTTGAGCGCAGAACCATCACTTATTAATGATTCTCCGTATGATTTAGGGTGGTTATTGCGCCTTCGACCAAAAGACCTTGAATCGCTAAAGGATTTGATGGATGAACACCAGTATGAGGACTATTTTAAGGATGACTGACCATGATTTATGGCCACAGCTTTTACTTTATTTTCTTAAAGAGATTATCTTCCAATCACGATCTTTTGCAACGTTATATAGTTTGTCGTCTGGATCGACAGCCACAGGATTTGAAACAATTTGCATAAGAGGTATGTCGTTCACCGAATCAGAGTAAAACCAACTATTTTCAAGAGAGGCGTTGGTTTTTGATAGCCATGAATGTAGACGAATGACCTTCCCTTCTCGGAAGGGCACAATGCCTTGAACCTCGCCTGTGAATTCGCCGTCTGAGATAACTAAATCGGTAGATATTATATCTGTTACACCCAGCATGCAGCATATCGGTTTGACAATAAAACTGTTAGTGGAAGTAATAATGACTAAATGGTCTCCTGCGTCGCGATGTGTCTCAAGTAATGCTTTTGCTTTCGGTAGATGCATTGATTCTATTACGTTTGTGATAAACTCATTCCGCAACTTTATGAGTTTTGCGAAGGGTGTTTCACTTAAAAACTCCAGGGAGAATTTTAGATATTCATAAATGTTCAGTTTTCCAGCGACGTAATCTGATAAAAACTTATCATTTTGTTCCTTATAGAAAACTTTGTTTACGTGACCACCATCTACAAGGAACTGCCCCCAGCTATGATCACTATCCCCTGCGATCAGAGTATTATCAAGGTCAAACAATGCTAGTGCCATTTCCACACCTATGAGTTATTTGCTACCCTTTACAAGTATATTCGATAAGCAGATTATTCAAGAAATTAATTTTGAGAGTTTACCATTTTCACTTTGAGCGAAGAGAGGGAAAAATAGTGGTGATAAATGAAAACGGTTTACGTGAAAATGTAGCCATGGTCCTGAGTGACGGTTTCGGAAAAGTTTTTTGGGCAAAAAGATCGGGCCAGGAAGCATGGCAATTTCCTCAAGGAGGAGTAGATGCTGGTGAGACATATGAGGAAGCTTTGTATAGAGAGTTACGTGAGGAGATTGGTCTAGATGCAAGAGATGTTTCTATTCTTCAAGTTTCTAAACATTGTTTTAAATACAAAATACCCTCAGCTTATCAGAGGATAAGTGAAGGACGCTTGTGCGTAGGTCAAAAGCAAAAATGGTTTTTCCTAAAGTTAAAAACAAGTCCGAACAGGGTTCGTTTCGATTATACCGATACCTCAGAATTTGATGATTGGCGATGGGTCAGTTATTGGCACCCGCTTGTTACTGTAGTGCCGTTTAAGCGAGAGGTATATCGTTCTGCGCTAATAGAGTTCTCTGAAAAGAATTATGCCTTGCAGATAAAAAAGTATGATGCGGATACGCGAGCATGTTAGATTCATTAAGAAATATTATCGAGGAAGTTAATAGTGCCCGAAGTTTGCCTGAGGTGTTGGAAATCATTGTTCGAGAGATGAAAGAGGCTCTTAATGCAGGAGTGTGTTCGATCTACTTGTTTGACCGAAAAGATCAGCGATACGTCTTGATGGCTACTGACGGTCTTCGGAGACAAGCTATTGGCAAGATAAGACTGGGAATGCGAGAGGGCCTGGTGGGCTTAGTAGCGGCTAAAGAGGAGCCGCTAAATTTACAGAATGCGGATAAACATCCAAATTTTGTATATTTTCCTGAGGCTGATGAGTCGCCTTTCCACTCTTTTTTGGGTGTCCCGATTATCCATCACCGCAAGGTGTTGGGTGTTCTTGTTTTGCAACAAACCAACGAAAGGCGGTTCGCTCAGGAAGAGGAAACATTCTTGGTCACTATAGGAGCACAGCTTTCCGGTGCTATCGCTCATGCAGATGAAACAGGTGTACTCAGCCGTCTCTCCGCTCCCCGAAAGGGTAAAAGTCTAGAGTCGACCTTCCAAGGAATTGCCAGCTCTCCTGGCATAGGAATGGGGAAAATAGTGCTTGCATCAGTGAACACTGATTTATCGCAGGTTCCAGAGAGAAATTGCGAAAATGTAGATCTGGAGGTTCAGTTGTTTAATGAAGCTCTTGAATCTGCAAAGCATGATATGTGGAAGCTGGGTCAGGGGCTCAAAGAAAAATTGAGTTCAGAGGAGTTTGCACTGTTTGAAGTTTACATACGTCTGCTTGATGATCCGTCTTTGATAGCAGAGGTGGTTGGGGCGATTCATTCTGGAAAGGCAGCGTCGACCGCTTGGAGTTGTGTGATCTTAGAACACGTGAAAACGTTTCGCAAAATGGAGGACAAGTATCTCCGAGAGCGCGCCGCAGACGTTTTAGATTTAGGAAAACGAGTACTTTCATATCTCCAGCAAGATGATATTACCGTCAAGACAATCCCCAAACGTGTAGTTTTAGTCGGCGAAGATCTTTCCGCCACAATTTTAGCAGATATCCCAGTAGATCGCCTGGCGGGTATTATTTCGTTAAAAGGCTCCAGTAACTCGCACCTAGCGATTGTCGCCCGGGCTTTGGGAATTCCGACGGTGATGGGGGCCACGACTTTTCCTTTGGCAGATTTATTAGGGAAAGATGTCATTGTAGATGGTTTTAAAGGAGTCATTATAACAAGACCTTCAAGAGCGAGAAGAAGGCACTACCTCGCACTGCGACGCGAGGAAGAATTGTTAGATAAGGATCTTGAAAGATTGAGGAACATTCCCTGTATAACTCCTGATGGGGAGCACATTTCTCTTTTCGTCAACACGGGATTGCGCCAAGATGTAATGCGATCTCTCAAGAGTGGGGCTGAGGCCGTGGGCCTCTACCGTACGGAAATTCCTTTTTTTGCGCATTTAGGGTTCCCTACTGAGGACGAACAGGTGCTGATTTACAAAGAACAGCTGCAAGCATTTGCTCCCAAAAAGGTGACCATGAGGACTCTTGATATTGGGGGAGACAAAGCATTGCCGTATTTCCCGATCGAGGAAGAGAACCCTTTTCTCGGTTGGCGAGGTATAAGAATATCTTTGGATCACCCAGAGATTTTTCTTGTGCAAATAAGGGCTATGTTGCGCGCATCTGAAAATAACGAAAATTTAAAAATTATGTTGCCTATGATAAGTAGTATTGGAGAGCTTGACGGAGCCTTACAACTCGTAAATCGAGCTTTTGAGGAACTCATTAATGAGGAGGATCTCTGCATCAAGAAACCTCCGATTGGCGCCATGATTGAAGTTCCAGCGGCAGTGTATCAGGTCGATCAACTAGCCAAGAGAGTCGATTTCCTCTCAGTTGGAACCAATGATTTAACACAGTATTTACTTGCAGTTGATCGTAATAATCCGAGGGTTGCAAGTCTGTATAACTCCTTCCATCCCAGCGTGTTGTCTGCACTGCATACTATAAGTAAACAAGCAAACAATGCCAGATGTGAGGTAAGTATTTGTGGAGAGTTAGCTGGTGATCCTTTAGGTGCCGTCTTGTTGGTCGGCTTGGGATATAGGCACCTTTCAATGAGTGCAAGTTGCCTTTCGCGGGTAAAATCAATGTTGCTACAAGTTTCAGTAAGAAAGGCACGGGATCTTGCGGATAGATCGATACAAATAACTCACGCGAACGAGGTGATGGAATTCTTAGCGAGCGAGTTGAAGAATCCTGACCTCACAAAGCTATATCATCGGTCTATCGAGTAGACGAACAGTTTAGTATAATTGTCCATAAATTTTATTACTCCTGAAAAACATATTAAAAATAGTATTAGTCTCTGGAATACGTTTTAAGGCACCTCGCGACAAAGAAATTTGTATGGGCTTTTATTACTTAATAACCTGGTATAAAAAATTTTATGCTTAATTATCCAGCGATCGACCCCGTGGCACTATCTATTGGACCCTATGAGGTATTTGATCTAAATATCGGTCCTATTCACATCCATTGGTATGGTCTCATGTATCTTTTGGCCTTTATGTTGGCTTGGTTACTGGCAATTAAAAATTGCCGAGCGCCTTGGTCCCCGATTAAGAAAGCTGAGGTTGAGGACTTGATAGTTTACGGTGCTTGGGGAGTAATTTTGGGCGGTAGACTGGGTTATATGCTCTTTTACAGCCTGGATCAATGGTTAGCAGATCCCGTTCTTGTAATTCGGCTTTGGGAGGGTGGAATGTCTTTTCATGGAGGATTGCTGGGTGTAATGTGCTTTGCCTTGCTTTACTCGCGAAAACAAAAACTTCCCTTTTTAAGCGTTACCGATTTTATTGCGCCTTTGGTACCTACCGGCCTTTTCTTCGGCCGAATAGGAAATTTTATTGGACAAGAACTTTGGGGAAGGCCGAGCGATGCTCCCTGGGCAATGTTATTCCCCGCTGACTCTGAACAACTGTATCGTCATCCTTCGCAGTTGTATGAAGCATTTGGAGAGGGGGTGCTTCTTTTCATTCTTGTTAATTGGTTTGCTCGAAAACCACGCCAAGCGGGTTCGATCTCGGGAATATTCTTACTTGGATATGGCGTAGTTCGTTTTTTAGTTGAATTTCTGCGCCAACCGGACCCACAATTTTTACATGAATCTGCGACGTTTGGCCTAATCGATTGGATGACCCGTGGCCAACTACTCTGTTTGCCGATGATTTTAGGGGGGCTCTGGTTGTGTCGAGGATCGTTTGAATTGCAAAACAACAAGACCAAAAGGGGTTGATTTATGCACCAATATCTTGAACTGATGCGACACGTTCAAAGAAATGGGTTTGAGAGACAAGACCGCACCGGAATCGGCACGAAAAGCATTTTCGGTTATCAAATGAGATTTGACTTGGGTGCTGGCTTCCCTCTTATTACCACTAAAAGAATTCATTTTAAATCAGTTGTCCACGAATTACTGTGGTTTGTCAGGGGTGACACAAATATACGCTATTTGGTTGAGAACGGAGTAAGTATTTGGAACGACTGGCCCTTTGAAAATTGGTTGAGAGAATCAAAGGTCAAGGGTGAGTTGTCGATTCAATCCAAAGGCCGAGAAGAGAAAATGTCGGAATTTGTTGAGCGAATTAAAGTTGACGAAGAGTTCGCGCGTAAATTTGGAGACTTGGGACCAGTCTATGGTAAGCAGTGGAGAAATTTTGAGGGTGTGGACCAGTTGGAGCAAGTCATAAAGGATATAAAAACTAATCCTAACTCTCGTAGACATGTTGTTTCAGCTTGGAATCCGAGAGAGATTCCAGTCATGATTAAGTCTGGGTTGCCGCCATGCCACACACTCTTCCAATTTTATGTGAGTGAGGGGAAACTCTCCTGCCAACTTTATCAAAGAAGTGCTGATATTTTTTTAGGCGTTCCTTTCAATATAGCATCTTACGCGCTGTTGACCTCTATGGTGGCTCACATTTGCGAACTTGGTTTGGGAGATTTTGTTCACACCCTCGGAGACGCACACCTCTATCTAAATCATAGTCGCCAGGTTGAACTTCAGCTGGCGCGTGAGCCGCTTCCCCAACCTAAACTAAGAATCAATCCAGAGGTAAAAGATATAGCAGAGTTCGTTTATGGAGATTTTGAATTGTTGGGCTATGCGCCTCATGATGTAATTAGGGCCCCGGTAGCTGTATGATTCGTTTCTCAATAATTGCTGCAACAGGTCGAAATTTGGCGATTGGATTTCAAAATCAGTTGTTATGGAATATTTCTGAGGACTTAAGGCGGTTTAAAGAAATTACCATGGGGAGTCCAATCGTCATGGGCCGAAAAACTTTTGACTCTATAGGTAGACCCTTACCTGGTCGCGCCAACATCATTCTTACGCGTGATTCTGGATTTTTTTGCAAGAATGTTAGTGTAGTGCATAGTATCGAGGAGTCATATGACAAAGCACTTAGCTTCTGCTCTCGAGATGCTCGTAAGGAAGCTTTTATTATTGGAGGGGAACAGATATACAAATTATGGCTACCATTTGTGTCCAGGCTTTACCTCACGGAAGTGGAATCTGAAATGATGGGAGATGCTTTTTTCCCAGCCATTGATCGAGACGATTGGGAAGTAAAAGACAGACGGCCTGGGAAGGGCGTAGACAATCTAAAATATACCTTTGTTACGCTGGATCGAAAGGAAAGCCCAAACGTTGTTTGAACGTTTTTATTATTTTTAAAAAAATTTATTAAGAGTGTTTTTTTTGTACTTCCATTGATTCTTTGACACGACCCTGCTAAAAAGACAAGCCTAAGTTTGTTACACAGTACTTTGTTCAATTCGCATGACAAAGTTTTACAAATAAGATTAACCCCATAGAAAGGGCTTAAAACTGAGGGAACCATGAAACAGACATCTATCAAATCATTCATATTCTTTACAACTTCGGTTGCTACGTTACTGTCTCCATGGTGTATGGCGACTGAGGTCGGTGATATCTTAAGGGCAGGAGCCGCAAAGGTAGAGGCGGCGAGAGTCGCGCAGGTAAGGGTCGACCGTATCGCCGATCAGACTGATGGCCTCTTGCAGGAATTTAAACAAGTCAACAAGCAAATCGAGTCACTAAGAGTATATAACTCACAACTCGAGCGTCAGGTTAGTAGTCAAAAGAAGATGATGTCAGAGCTTGAAGAGTCAATTGCAAATGCAACGGTAATCGAGCGAGGGATAACTCCTTTGATGATAAGCATGCTCGACAGTTTGGAAGATTTTATCGCCCTCGATATGCCATTTAAGATAGAGCAGCGGTTGGGTGCTATTGAGGACTTATCAGTAAATTTAGATAGTGCTCGATTTTCTGCTGCTGAGAAGTTCCGACAGATTCTGGAGGTTTATGATATCGAATCGGATTATAGTCGATCACTCGAGACTTATAGGGCAATGATCGACATAAATGCAAATGGTACCGAAGTCGAAGTGGACGTTCTCCGGATTGGGCGTGTTGCCCTAGCATATCAAACTAAAGATAAGTCGCAGACCGGAGCTTGGAATAAGGGTACTGGATCATGGCAAACACTTGGTTCAGAGTATCGACGGCCTATTGACCAAGGAATTCGGATAGCTAAGAAGTTATCACCGCAAGATGTTATTGAGATGCCTATCACTGCACCGGAGATGCTATAATGAAAAATCCAGTAAAAATAAGCGTTTTGTCACTGTTTCTGGGGTTTTCGCTGGTCAGCACGTCACTGAATGCTCAAGATGCAAAAAGCCTCGATGAGCTTTTGCAGATGATTGAAACTTCAAAACGTACGGAGACATCAGAATACAATAAACGTCAAATCGAATTTAATTCCGATAAAAATGAGCAGGGAAGATTGTTAAAGAAAGCCCAAGCTACTAGGGCTGCTGAAGAACGTCGCTCAGACCAGCTTGAGCAAAATATAAGAGATAATGAGAGGAAGATTGCAGCACTCAGGCAACAATTAGATAAACGTCTAGGCTCTTTGAAGGAGCTCTTTGGACATTTAACTGGAGCGGCTGGAGATGTACGTGAAAACCTCAAACAATCAGTCGTGAGCTCTCAGATTCCGGGTCGTACTGATTTCCTTGGTGAGTTAATTGACAAAATGAGTAGCGATACGAGGCTCCCATCTATTGAGGACATAGAGCAGTTATGGTTTGAGCAGCAGCGTGAGATGGTAGAGGGTGGTCGTATTGTGAAGTTTGATAGGCAAGTGACTTTAGCAAGCGGAAACCAACAACAAATGGAGGTTGTGCGGGTTGGAACCTATAACTTATTGGCTGATGGAATGTATCTTGAATATAATCCTGACAGCGGTATTGTCTCGGAGCTTCCCCGACAGCCCGCCGGTAAATACCAGGACAGTGCGGCTGAAATTCAGTCGGCGACCGGCGGTTTTACTAAAGTTGGGTTAGATCCAACGGGGCCACTCGGGGGAGGGCTTTTGCGTGCGCTAATAAACACACCTACGTTGGAGGAGCGCTGGCATTTTGGCGGTATCGTTGGTTACGTGATTACCGGAGTGTTTGCTTTTGCGATCGCACTGGCATTGTGGAGATTTATCGCTTTATTTATGATGTCTTCGGGAGTTAGCGCTCAGCTAAAAACCTCTACTCCTAACCCTAAAAACCCTCTTGGACGGGTTTTACAAGTTGCAGAGGACAATCCAAGACTTGATCCAGAATCTTTGGAGCTCAAACTTCATGAAGCGGTTCTGAAGGAGCGTCCTGCCATCGAGTCAGGACTAAATCTCTTGAAAATTATAGCTATGGTTGCTCCCTTATTGGGGCTTCTTGGAACTGTGACTGGAATGATTATTACGTTCCAGATGATAACGTTGTTTGGCGCTGGAGACCCTAAGGCAATGGCAGGCGGAATCTCTCAAGCGCTTGTTACTACAGTTTTAGGTTTGGTTGTTGCAATTCCCACTGTACTAATGCACACCCTTGTCAACGGGAGAGCCCAGCGTATTTTGCACATCTTAGAGGAACAAAGCGCCGGTATTGTCGCAGATTCGGTCGAGGCACGGTGATATGTTCTTAGAGGATCTTTTTGCTGAGGCGAGCAAGTTTATGGATTCAGGGGGAAGTGTGCTCTGGGCGATTGTTGTTCTGCTATTCGTTATGTGGACCCTTATATTCGAGCGTATGTGGTATCTGCGCGGAGCTGTGGGTCGGGATGTAAATATCGCTCTTGAAAAATGGGAGTCGAGGTCCGAGAGACAGTCGAGGCGAGCGCGCCAGGTCAGGGAAAAGCTGATATCAGAGGTAAGTATCAAAATTGATGAAAATATTATGATGATCAAAACACTGGTAGCATTGGCGCCGCTATTCGGTCTGTTGGGCACGGTGACTGGTATGATTGTGGTGTTTGACGTTATGGCTTTCACAGGCGGTGGGGATGCGAAAGCCATGGCAGGAGGGGTGTCGAAGGCAACGGTGCCCACTATGTCCGGTATGGTTGCGGCTCTTTCGGGCGTTTTTGGCTTGACCTATGTCGAGCGTCATGCGGAACGAGAGAAGCACCTGCTTGAAGACCATTTAACTATGGATCATTAGGGACATTAGTTTACATGACAATATTGAGGAACATGAACGCAGATGCGGACTAGAACAAGTAGTGCTGAGCAACAGGGGCAGGCCATAGATCTGACACCGATGCTGGATGTAGTTTTCATAATGCTAATTTTTTTTATTGTGACCGCATCCTTCATTAAACTCCCTGGGGTAGAGGTAAGTAAGGTAGACGCAAATACTGCAGATCCATACAAGAAAGTAGGTATTTTGGTTGCCGTAAGCGGCAGCAATGAGTTTTGGATAGATAAGAAGCGTGTAGAAACCACTGCTTTAAAACTCAATCTGACGCGACTTTTCAATGATAATCCGAAGGGAGGCATGGTGATACAGGCTGATAATGAATCTAATATCGAATCTGTTGCTAAGGTTGCGGACATTGCCAAGGATATTGGTATTTCTCCCATAGCTGTTTCTGTTGAAAATGACTGAGCTTAGATTATGGCAATATTAAGGCTAGGAACGTCGGCGATACTTGGGCTCGTGGTAACTTTTTCCCTGATCGTATTGATGTTCAAGCTCATTGATTCTGGTAACAGAGAGATGGATGAAAAAGAGGCTATCAAGATTGCTGATTTTTTACATGTGGAAAGGGAGATGACTACCAATGAAAAGGTAGCTGAAATAGAGAAGCCCGACGAACCGGAACCTCCTCCGGAGTTGCCGGATGATAATATTGAGTTCGAGACTCCAGAGAATATGGTAAGCATGGCTGCGGCGCCAGTTACGAAAAATCTGAGTGTGGGGCTGGGTTCTTTTGCTCGAGACACCGATTTTATTCCCGTATATGTGCCTCAACCCCAGTATCCTCGTCGAGCGCAATCTCGTGGAAAGGAAGGATATGCCGTCGTCCAAGTAATAATTACTACCACTGGCGGTGTTAGGGATCCGATAATGGTTGAGGAAGATCCAGAGGGGTGGGGTTTTGGAAGGGCAGCCCTAAAGGCTGCAAACAAGCTTAAGTATAATCCTCGAGTTGTTGACGGGGTACCTGAAGAAGTATCCGGTGTGATGTACAAGTTTACATTCCAGATGCAGAAATAGGGGAATGTGCATGAAGTTTTGTGTAATTAGATTTTTGATTTTGGTTTCGGCCTTTGCACTTTCTTGTGTAATTTCGGTAGTAACACCCAAGTTTTCTTTTGTCAGTTCGGTTCATTCAGAAGAGAAGAAGACAGAGAAGAAATATAAGGATGTTCAAACACGCAAGCGAGAGTCTGTGGGGGCTAAATGCGCGAAGGCTCTCGAGAAGATACAGGTTACGCTTGAGGAAGAGCTGTGGGCCGAGTCCTTAAAGGCGCTGCAGGATGTAGAAGCTAGCAGTAAGACCTGTAAGAGCGACTATGAGCAGACCCAGATTTGGCAGTTTTCTGCGTATGTTTATTTTTCGCTTGATGATTTTCCAAATGCAATCAAGGCGTATCGTAAGGTAGTTGAGGGAATCGGCACTCCTCCAGAAGTTCGGTTAGACGTTCGATATACACTTGCGCAGTTATATGCCGCTGAAGAAGACTATAAGAATGCGGCATTTCAGCTTGAAGCGTGGTTGGCGGAGGCTACAATCATTGGAGCGGACCAGAGATATTTTATGGCACAAATATACTATCAACTGGAGCGAAAGGCTGATGCGCTGATTGCAGTTGAGATGGCTATCACAGATCAGGAGTCGAAGGGAATCCTGCCGAAAGAGCGTTTTTGGGGGTTACAACGTGTGCTCTATTACGAGAAGAGCGATTACCCAACAGTGATTAAAATTTTGGAAAAGCTTGTGAAGCACTATCCCAAATGGACATATTGGAAGCAGCTTGGTGGTATGTACGGTGAGCGTGAGCGAGAGATGGATCGGCTCGTGAGTACTGAGCTAATTTATTTGAATGACCAGTTAAATAAGGAAAGCGAAGTGATGAGTATGGCATACATGTACCTTGGTGCCGAGGTTCCTTATCGTGCTGCTAAGATCATTGATAAAGGAATGCAAGATGGTTATGTGGAGCGCTCATCCAAAAATCTTGAAGTCCTGGGAACTGCATGGTATCAGGCTAGAGATCTTGATTCGGCAGTGTCAGCTCTTGAGGCTGCCTCGGAAAGGGCGGACACGGGTAATTTACAGGCCCGGCTAGCAGGCATTTATCTCGATTTAGGAAGAGATAAGGATGCGTATAGAGCGGCGACTCGAGCCTCCAAGAAGGGAGGGGTAAAACGCCCTGACACTAACTACCTAGTGATGGGGAATGCACTAGTAAACCTTAACTGCTTTAACGATGCGATTAGTGCGTTCAAGAAATCGTTAAAAAATGCAAAAGATAAGAAGGCGATGAAATACCCTAGACAGTGGATAAAGTTCTCCGAAAGTGAGGGTTCGAGGTTACAAAAACTTAGAAATGTTGGTTTGAAAATTCGAGGGTGCGAAAAAGCTTAGACTCCCGTCATGTATCAGCTGTTGAGCGCTAGAAAGAAGCTGGATGATTTTTTGCATGAATCAATTACTACACCTTTTTGGGAGTATTGGTAAAAAACATCTCAGAGCTGGGAGAGATCTCTCACAGCCCCCTTGTCGGCGCTTGTGGCGAGTTTGGCATAAGCTTTTAAGGCCGCAGAAATTGATCTGGGTCGATGCTCTGATGGACGCCAGCCTATTGATTGTTGTGCTTTCCTTCGACTTAAAAGTTCCGTGTCACTCAATATAACGTTTATGCTTCGGTTAGGGATATCTATACAAATTATGTCACCATGTCGTATGAGCGCTATGTTGCCGCCCGCTCCAGCCTCTGGAGAAACATGGCCGATAGAAAGTCCTGAAGTGCCGCCGGAAAATCTACCGTCAGTAATTAATGCGCAAGCCTTACCGAGGTCTTTTGCTTTAATATAACTGGTTGGGTACAACATTTCCTGCATACCAGGGCCTCCACGAGGTCCCTCATATCTTACAATTATAACGTCCCCAGGAGATACTTTATCTTCTAAGATGGCCTCTACTGCGGCGTCTTGACTTTCAGTCACAAAGGCTGGGCCTTCAAATACAAGTATTGATTCATCTACCCCGGAGGTTTTCACCACACATCCGTCTTCGGCAATATTGCCAAACAGGACAGCCAATCCGCCCTCTGAGCTAAAAGCATGCTCGTAATCTCTCACACAACCCTCTGCACGGTTGAGATCGAGCGATGGCCATCGTGTGCTTTGGCTAAACGCCGTTTGAGTGGGGATTCCAGCGGGACCGGCCTTATAAAATTTCCTTACCTCATCATTAGTATTTTCCGCTATATCCCATTTGGCGAGTGCCTCGCTGAGCGTTGTAGAGTGCACAGTCGGCAGTTGGTTATGAATTAGGGAGGCGCGATCGAGTTCTCCAAGTATGGCCATTACACCTCCAGCGCGATGAACGTCCTCAACATGATACTCAGGAGTGCTGGGGGCTACTTTACATAACAATGGTACTTTGCGTGATAGCCGATCAATATCATGAAGGTCGAAGTTTATTTTCGCCTCTTGGGCAGCTGCAAGTAGATGTAGGATTGTGTTTGTGGAACCACCCATTGCTATGTCGAGGGACATTGCGTTTTCAAATGCCTCGAAACATGCGATTGAACGTGGGAGAACGCTGTTATCGTTTTTCTCATAATGTTGGCGGGCTAGAGAGACAATGGTTCGTCCCGCATGTTGAAATAGTTGTCGCCTATCGGAGTGAGTTGCCAGGGTAGTTCCATTTCCTGGAAGAGAGAGGCCGAGCGCTTCGGTAAGACAGTTCATTGAATTCGCAGTGAACATGCCGGAACAGGATCCACAAGTAGGGCAGGCGGAACGCTCATACTCGGCGACGGTGTCGTCACTTGCCGCTTCGTCTGCTGCGATGACCATCGCATCTATAAGGTCAAGAGAGTGCTCTGAAAGCTTTGTTTTACCGGCTTCCATGGGTCCTCCTGAGACAAAAATAGCAGGAATGTTTAGTCGCATAGCGGCCATTAGCATGCCCGGCGTAATCTTGTCACAATTCGAAATACAAACAAGCGCGTCAGCGCAGTGGGCATTTACCATGTACTCGACAGAATCGGCAATAACGTCTCTTGAAGGTAATGAGTAGAGCATCCCGTCGTGGCCCATAGCAATGCCATCGTCCACTGCAATAGTATGGAATTCTCGGGCAATACCGCCAGCGACCGCTATTTCAGCAGCAACTAGATCTCCCATGTCCTTTAAATGCACATGTCCGGGTACAAATTGGGTGTAAGAATTAGCAATTGCTATCAAAGGTTTTTGAAAATCGTCATCTGTCATCCCGGTTGCGCGCCACAAGGCTCTCGCTCCCGCCATATTTCTACCTTGCGTTGTTGTACGAGAACGATACCTTGGCATCTGATGCTCCAATTAAAAAATTTTCTGAAGGATAACAGAAATTATAATTCTGCTACATAGCGAATTGAAGATCCATTTTTTTTGAGAGGACTTTAGAATTACGTTTGTAGTTATACAATAATTTTTTATCTTCGGGCAATAGATCCGGACCGCACTCTGTAAAACCTTTTTCAATAAACCAGTGCGCTGCATGTGTAGTCAATACGAATAGGCTACTTATAGATTTTTGTTTTGCTCTTTCCTCAATCACTGTCAAAAGGCGGGAAGCGGTCCCCTGCTTGGTGAAATCTGGGTGCGTGGCAACACAGGCAATCTCTCCCATATTATCATTGAGAGGGTAAAGTGCTGCGCAGCCAACCATAAAGCCCTCAGGATGGATGCTGACATAAAACTTTGCAATCTCTACCTCTAATCGCTCGCGAGAGCGCTTAACTAGAATACCTCGCTGCTCAAGGGGTTGAATCAGTTCAAGCAATCCCCCGATGTCTTCAATCTTTGCTTGACGTATTGTTTCCGATTTATCCTCTGATATCAGCGTTCCGGTACCCTCTCGGGTAAACAACTCAGACAGAATTGCTCCGTCACTTTTTTCGGTAATCAGGTGTACTCTTGCAACTTGATTAGAGCAGCATTTGTAAGCTGACTGTAAAATTTTTCTTTCCAGCCCTGATTGTACTTTGTCACAGGCAATGAGCTTCGCCAAAGTCGTAAGAGACAGTCTTTTTTGTAGCTCACCATCAATATAAACTCCATCGAGAGAGCTGATGAATATGAGTTTTTCGGCCTTCATGAAAGAGGCCACTTCGGAAGCTAAATCTTGGTATGAAAGGTTAAAGACTTCACCCGTTGATGAAAATCCAATTGGCGGGATTATCACAACGGAACCACTGTCGAGCGCAGATTCTATTGCCCCCTTGTCTATGCGGCGTACTTCGCCGCAGAAAAGGTGATCAATTCCATTACGAATGCCAACTGGCTTCGCAATAGTAAAATTACCGCTAACAGTACGTATTTGAGCGCCGAACATTGGTGGATTAGGCAGCCCCATAGATAATAATTTCTCCAACTGTAATCGGGTCGATACTATCGCTTCTTCGATGTATGGCATCATTTTGCTATCAGAAATTCTTATGTCGTCGTGGAATGTGGACCTAAAACCTGCTTCGCTCAGACGTTTATCTATCTGTGGACGAGCGCCGTGCACGAGGATGATGCGAACACCAATACTGTGCAGTACGGCGATGTCTGCCAACAAACTAAAACGATTCGGACCGTCGACCGCCTCTCCAGTCAGAGCAATCACGAACGTCTTGCCCCGATGAGCATGGATGTAAGGCGCGCTCTCACGGAAAAGATTTACATAACTTTTTGATGTCATAATCATAATTATAAGCAGCAGTGACCAATAAGTTCAGATAAAAATTGGATATTTGGATTAATTCTGTCTAACAAAAGGTACTCATTTGGTTGGTGTGCAACCTCGATATCTCCGGCGCCCAGTACGACAACGTCCATCCCAAGCTCCTGAAAATATGGGGCTTCGGTGGCAAATGCCACTGAGCCGCTCGTGTGTCCAGTAAGTTTTTCGCATAGAGAGACCATTTCAGAGTTTTCATTAGCTTTAAAAGGAGGCACTAAAAGGCGCTCAAGATTCCACTCTGCTCGATCAGCCTCGGCAATCTTAGCAATTTCACTTTCCAGGTCAAACTGTAGCTGATCGATATTCATGCCCGGTAATGGTCTGATTTCAAATGCTAGGAAACAGTGTCCGCATATCCTATTAGCGTTATCTCCACCTCGAATACACCCTAAGTTAAGTGTAGGATAGTCGATTTCAAAGCCAGGATGCTTCTGATGGCGCATACGATCCCTAAATTCCAAGAGTTGCGATATGACCTTGTGCATTGTTTCCATCGCGTTACGACCCAGATATGGATTACTTGAGTGTCCTGACTTCCCAGTGACGGCAAGTTTTTCAATCATGATACCCTTATGCATTGATACTGGGCGCATACCTGTTGGTTCACCAATAATCGCTCGGCGAGCAACCGGACTTCCTGCGGCCACTAAGGCTCTGGCTCCCCGCATGGAGGATTCTTCATCTGCAGTAGCTATGATTATGAGTGGGTGTCGGAGGTTTTTGCCATGGTGCCGCTGGAGCGCGGCGATCGACAAGGCAAAAAAGCTTTTCATGTCACAACATCCCAAGCCGACCCAAGAGTTGTTTCGCTCAGTGAGTGCGAATGGATCGCTGTCCCACAATTCCTCGTCACACGGTACTGTGTCGGTGTGTCCCGCGAGAACAAGGCCACCCGGGCCGGTGCCAAGTGTGGCAATAAGATTAGCTTTTTTGTCAGCGAGTTTCATGATCTCGCATTTGAAGCCTAACACCTCGAAATAGTTTGCCAGAAGTGATATTACTTCCAAGTTCCCATGATCCAAGGTCGGGTCTATGCTGCTTACGGAGTTACATGCTATCAGCCTCGACATAACATCGCTTATTTTGATGGTTGATTTCCTACCGAGTACATGCTTGCTCATATATTATGACACCACATTGGCACCAAAATATAAAGGTGCACCTCCTCTGATGACAGCATATTAGGATTACATCAGTTCACCTCAGGTTTCTGGCGATGTGAGTGCTAAGCTCATCAGATCTGTTATTTTTATGGTTTTCTGCCTTAAAGACAATCAAATTATTGGCACACCTCTGAGTGCCTCTTGAATAGCATTCTGATCTAAATCCAGGTCTTGCATCTCCCCCAGCAAATATTTTTCGTATGAAGACATGTCTAGATGTCCATGTCCACAAAGTGCTGTGAGGATAGTTCTCTTCTCTCCTGTTTGCTTGCAATGAAGTGCTTCTCGTATGGCAGCGGCTATGGCATGTGTCGGTTCCGGCGCAGGGACGATACCCTCTGTTTTCGCGAACATGATTCCGGCTGCAAAACATTCTTTCTGTGCAATCGATACTGCCTCCACAAGACCGAGCTCATATATATGGGATACAAGGGGCGCCATTCCATGATAGCGAAGCCCTCCTGCGTGTATAGGTTCTGGGATAAAGTTGTGTCCTAGCGTATGCATCTTCATAAGCGGAGTCATGCCTGCGGTGTCACCGAAATCATACCTATATTCACCTTTAGTAAGGGTCGGGCAAGCACTTGGTTCCACGCAGCGAATGGTTGGGTGCATTTTCCCCTTGAACTTTTCTCGCATGAAAGGGAATGCTAATCCTCCAAAATTGGAGCCACCGCCAGTGCAGCCAACAAGAACATCTGGCGTCTCGTCAATCTTGGTCATTTGTAGCAGTGCCTCTTCACCGATGATGGTCTGATGCATGAGAACATGGTTAAGCACACTTCCAAGCGCATATCGAGTGTTTTCATCTCCCACTGCTTCGCTAACAGCTTCTGAGATGGCTATACCCAGAGATCCTGGGTGGTTTTCGTCTTGCGCCAAGAGTGTACGCCCATATTCCGTCACCCTAGAGGGACTGGGGTGAACTTTTCCGCCCCAGATTTCCATCATCGTTTTTCTATAAGGTTTCGTACGATAAGAGGCTGCAACTTGCCAAACTTCACACTCCAAACCGAATTGTGCGCAAGCAAACGCAAGGGAGCTACCCCACTGACCAGCTCCCGTTTCAGTTGTCAGTTTCTTCACACCCTCCATGGCGTTGTAATATACTTGAGGCACTGCGGTATTTGGTTTATGAGATCCTGCAGGACTGACACCCTCATATTTGTAGAAAATTTTTGCAGGCGTACCGAGTAATTTTTCAAGCCGACGGGCCCTAAATAATGGTGTCGGTCGCCACAATTTATACACATCTAAAACCTCGCCCGGAATGTCAACAAAGCGTTCAGTCGTCATCTCTTGTTCGATTAAAGCTGTAGGGAAAAGAGGTGCAAAATCTTCGCTTGTCGCCGGTTGTTTCGTGCCTGGGTGTAGAGGAGGAGGCATGGGAATACTCAGATCTGCTGCAATGTTGTACCATTGAGTTGGAATTTCGTTTTCTTCAAGAAGTATTTTATTGGGATATGTCATAGCGCTTTTTCCAGGATGTCGGTTGTAAATTTATTGTGTTTAGTCGTCCAATGTTTTTAGTCCAGCTGGATTGTAATCCACTTCCAACGAGTCATTATATCTAGATCTGCATCAGTACCCTCTCGGCCGAAACCGCTCATTCCATTTCCCCCAAAGGGCACATGGGGCTCATCTTGGATCGACATTGCGTTTATATGTACCATCCCTGCATTAGACTGCTTGGCAACTTTCAGCGCGGTCGTTATGTCTCGAGTGAAGAGTGAGAAGCTCAAACCAAACTCGGTGTCGTTAGCCATATTTACGGCCTCTTCCACCGTGTCCACCTCATAGATTGATGTAACCGGTCCGAAAGTCTCTTCCCGACAAACGCTCATACTTTGATCAACATTCGTCAAAATTGTTGGAGGACAACAGGCTCCTTTCCATCCTTCCTCTCCATGAAGCCTAATTGCCCCCTTGGCAAGCGCATCATTAATGTGATTTTTTACCCTTTCTTGCTGTCGATCACTAATTATAGGGCCGATTGCAGTCTGGGGATCAGATAAGTCACCGACTTTTATATTGGCCGCAATATTTTTAAAGGCAGGAATGAATTTGTCGGCGATACCCCTCTGTAAGATGATTCGGCTAGAGGCCATGCACGCTTGTCCTTGAAAGAAAAAGATTCCCAACATTGCCGCCTCGAGTGCTTTGTCTAGGTCTGCATCATCAAGCACGACAAGTGGGTTTTTTCCGCCTAGCTCGAGTGTAATCGGTTTTAAATCTTTTGCAGCCAATTCAGCGACGTGTTTTCCAATGCGGGGCGAACCACAGAAGTTGATTGAGGCGATATCTATATGGCACGTGAGGTGATCCCCGATCTCAAATGGGTCGCCTGTTACATAGTTGAAAACCCCAGGAGGTGTGCCGGCTTCCGCCAATGTTTCTGCAAATTTTACGGTGACTTGTGTAGCAAATTCAGAGGGAAGCAGCACAGACGTATTACCTGTAGCGATAACCATGGCAATCTGTTTAACATTTTTTAAGAGCGGCACATTAAATGGGGTAATGCACGCGATTATTCCAACGGGCTCCCTCACCGACATACCAAATGCGCCCGGACGGTCAAGTGGCATAGTTTCACCCGTCAACCGCCTGGGAACGCCCGCGGCAGCCCTAAATGCATTTATACAGTAATCCACCTCGAACTGAGCTTTCATTATTGGAGAGCCAACCTCGTCAATTAATAGCTGCAAGTACTCTTCTTTATCACGCTCAACAAGTGCTGCAGCCCGACTAAGAATCGCTTCGCGATCCTTCGCCTGTGTCTGACTGAAGGACATAAAGGCTTTCTTAGCGGCCGCGACAGCCTTATCTATATCAGCAGTTGTTCCCTTGGCGACCTTTGCTATGATTGACTGGTTAGACGGATTTATGTCGTCGAAGTACAAACCACCAGATGGAAGTACCTCTTGCCCGTCGATCCATAGATTTGATGTTTTCATTTTACTCCTGTCCTCGTTTCATTTGTGTTAAAAGCGTTCTTCTCGCATGAGAGTTCTCAAGGCGAGGGTTTCTTCCATATGTCGGCATCTTGAAGAAGCTGTACTTGTTTTTTAAGGACCTCCTTCTCGTACTCTGCATGCTTCATCGGAGCACGATTTAAATAAAGATTTTTTGGGTATATTGGATCTTTATAAACAATCTGATATAGCTCAGTGCGCAGGTCTTTCATCCAGTTAGTCCAGAGAGAATTTTGTCTGTGGGAGCGCATAGCCTCTATATTTATGGGCCCACAGACGCTTGTTGAAACGCCTCCATAGCGCTGTTTCCCCACGATTTGCCCTCGATAGTCAACAATCATGGATTGTCCACCAAAAGTATCTACTGGAGTTTCCTCCTCTTGAGTGAGGTAATAGGTTCCCATGTTAGGGGCAATGATAAACAAATTATTGTCAAGGGCTCGAGCCCGAGTCTGAATTTCAAAATAGTCATTGGACGCTGCGGGGTGAGGGATGGAGGCCCGATAAATTACTTCCGCTCCATTCATGGCTAGTGCTCTAGCATTTTCTGGGTAAGACCCCTCGTTAGCCATCATAATACCCATTCGACCAATTTCGGTATCGACCACCGGCCAGAAACTTTCTAACGTATTTCCATAGCGCTCAATCCACCAGTCGTAAATATCATGGGGACACACGGAATGTTCAACCGGATAAAGCGGGGCCACCTTAAAGTGTTTAAGAATTATTTCACCAATCGGATCCATTATAAAACCGACGTTGAAAAAGCGGTCAGGGATTTCCTCATGCCTCACTTTGGCTTGTCCCATGACGTAAACTCCATGCCGCTGGGCAATTTTTTCCGCGATCATATCAGTTTCTGGTCCGGGAATATCGATCGCGCATTCGCGCGCGTAAGTTACATGATCCGCGTCCATCACTTCATCATTGAAGCCTTGAAGTGCTCCCTCTGGCAGAGCAATTAATTTTACCGGAAGATCTAGCGAAGAGAGCCAGAGAGCTGCGTTTGCCATCGATGCTAGGTGCTCAATATTCTTAAAAATTTCCTCACGTGTTCTTATTCCCCAGACTGTTGGAACTAGACCTACGGCATTGTAAGTTTCGATCATAATATTTATTCGCCTGTATTAGTGGCACTTGGTTATAATTGTTGGAAAATTGCTTAATTTAACCTTTCGTAAAAGGTATAACAACTGCCGAGACACAAATTTTAGCGGGGAGACTTGGTCTCATGAATAATATGACATCTGAAGAACTTCGGGTAATGGTTAACACACGGCCTATGACCTTTTTTCAAATTACTTCAATAGGCCTTTGTGTCGTAATCAATATGTTGGATGGTTTCGACGTTTTGGTGATGTCCTTTGCTGCTTCATCTGTATCTGTTGAGTGGGGCTTGTCCCCCAGCGACCTTGGAATTTTGTTGAGTGCAGGGTTGATCGGCATGGCCGTTGGATCCGTTTGGCTGGGTCCTTACGGAGATCGATTTGGTCGCAGGCTTCTGGTACTAGCTTGTCTGGTGATAATTACCCTCGGTATGCTTCTATCGTCTCAGGTGGCCGATAAGTATCAGTTAGTAGGGTGCAGATTCTTTACGGGGCTGGGTATCGGTGGAATGTTAGCGACCCTCAACACTATGGTTTCTGAGTTTTCAAATGACAGCAAGCGAGGCCTGTGTATAAGTATTTTACAGTCGGCTTACCCAATGGGTGCTATAGTAGGAGGCATTATCTCAGTATACTTGCTGTCGGAATTTGGTTGGCGATCGCTCTTTATTTTTGGTGGTCTGTCGTCATTGGTTATGATTCCGATAGCTTACTGGACCCTTCCTGAGTCAATAGATTTTTTACTCTCGCGAGGAGGTAAAAGTTCGGTTGACCGTTTCAATCAGCTCTCGGTCAAGATGGCCCTGCCGACTATTAACATTACCAACTCTAGTGAAGAGCGAAAAGAAGTGGTGAATGTGAGGACGCTGTTGTTGCAACCTTACATCCAAAAAACTTATTCCATTTGGTGTGCGTTCTTTTGTCTAATGTTCGCTTTTTACTATTTAGTTAGCTGGACGCCAAAGTTGTTAGTCGATGCGGGGCTTACGACGACTCAGGGAATTTCAGCGGGTATATATCTCCAGGTGGGAGGGATCTTGGGTGCTATCAGCCTCGGGGTGTTGTCCGCTCAATTTAACGTCAAACGGTTAACTGCTGGCTACTTAGTCATGAGTGTTGTTTCGATGCTGTTTTTTGGTATGGCGGAGCTAAGTCTCCTAAGTCTAATGGTTTGTGCTTCCGTGACAGGTTTTTTTCTCATCGGTGCAATGATTGGCCTCTACACAATCGCCCCCGCTTTGTACCCCGTGGGTCAGAGGGTCACCGGAATTGGCTGGGCCATTGGGATTGGTAGAGTTGGTGCTATTCTTTCGCCATTAATCGGAGGCATATTGCTGTCTTATGGCCTGAGCTCGTCTCAGAGCATGGTTTTTTTTGCTTTCCCTCTTTTAATCGCTTCGGTTGTCGTATGGCGAATACAAGTCGCGAAGAATCCTCTTTAAATATAACTGGGACGTTAAAACTTTGTCTTAATGGTGTAGTATTGCGCAACGAAATTTTTAATTACAAACTTTGGGGAAGAGAATATGTTTAGTAAGTCATGCATAGCTATATCTGGTGGGGCCAGCACTCCATCTTTGCGTCAGTGGTATATCAAGCACTGTCATAGGAGGCTTGTTTTTCTAATGAGTGCGATATTCATTACGTCAGGCTCTGGGTTTGCGTCAGCGAGTCTGGAGGAAATAGTGGTTACTGCGCGAAAGAAAGCTGAAGGGTTACAGGATACACCAATCTCTATCACAGCGCTCTCGGGTGCTCGTCTTGAAGATATGGGATTAACTCGAGTCACTCGTTTACAAGAAATTACTCCAAATCTCGTTTTCCAGAATACTCCTACCTTCAGCGGGGCCGGCAATAATGCAGCGGTTTATATAAGGGGTATCGGGCAACGAGATTTTATTCCCACGATTGATCCAGGAGTGGGAATATATGTTGATGAAGTTTACCTCGGGCGCTCTGCAGGCGCTGTTTTTGACATGATCGACATCGGTCAGGTTGAGGTGCTTCGTGGTCCTCAAGGCACTCTATTCGGTAGGAATACGATCGGCGGAGCCATCAGTATTTCCACCAAGAAGCCGGATGACATTCTTGCTGGTAAGTTTGACATAAAGCTTGGTACGGATGGCCGCCAAAACGTCCGCGGAATGTTAAATCTTCCGATCTCGGAATCATTATACATGCGAGCAAGCGCGACCATGATGGAACAGGATGGATATGTCTTAAGGCCTTTCGACGGAAAGGATCTCGGTAATCAGGACTACACCAGTGCGCGTGTGGCTTTTCGATGGAAAGCTTCAGAGACTTTTACCGCAGACCTCTCACTAGAGCAGTACGATGATTTCACTAACGGACCGCCAATGGTGATTACAAGGGTTGACGGGTTTCCGGCTAATGAAAATGCTACCCCTGGAGGCAACTTCCCCTACACAAACAATATTTTTGCCGGCTTTGGAGCTTTGGGACCCGATTTAGCCCATTCAGTGTGTGATGGAGAGAATGCTCCGGTCACTTGCTATACAACCGCCAATGCAGTAACGGGGGATAATACAAATCTAGGCACTGGGCCAAATTTTTCCGAGATGAAAAATGAGGCTCTTACAGTTGTTCTTTCATGGGATCTCGATTCGATGACCGCAAAATTGATTGCGGGTAACCGGTCCCTCGATGGATCTTTTGCATCGGATCGTGACGGATATCATCAGGCGGATGGCGAGCCATGGGTCCCGGGCGGGCCGCCACTTGAGATTAATCCTGTGACGCACTATTACGACACCTTCATACAAGATCAGACTTCTTTTGAGCTACAGCTCTCTGGAACGTATTTGGAGGATCGCCTTGACTGGATTGTGGGGGTATACACTTTTGAAGAGGATGGTGAGAACATAAACCCCGTTGACTTTACTCCTGCATCCATCCAGAGCGGTGGATATTTTGACTACTCAAGCGATGCCGTTTTTGCTCAAGTGACGGCAAATATCACAGACGCATTCTCTGCAACTGCGGGTATTCGTTACACGAAAGAGGATCGTGACTACACGCCAGATCAGTATTTTGAGGAGATACCTTTACTCTCAACTCCATTTCCCTGTCTTTCTTCTACTGGAGAAAATAAGACCTGTGCGATAGGAGATCGTGTGGTGCCCTTTGAAACGGTGACTAATAAGATGTCGGAGACTACCCCGATGTTGAATTTGGCCTATACCATGGATGATGGGAACTTGGTGTACTTCACTTATAGTGAGGGTTTTAAAGTCGGGGGCTTTAACCAGCGGATCTTCCCGCCGGAACCGAGTTTGCCTACATTTGATCCAGAATATGTTAAGTCATATGAAGTCGGTGCAAAGGCTGAATTCCTCGAGAGTGACTTGCGAGTAAATGCATCTATATTCACGACTGACTACAGTGATCTGCAGCTACTGATAGCGGAGCCGAGTAGGGTAGGACCTTACGTTACAAACGCGGGTGAGGGAAGTATCGAGGGGCTTGAGTTAGAGGTGTCTTATGTTAGTGCCGACGCGGTTTTTGTGAACTTTTCTGCAGGGTTTACTGATGCGGGCTATGATAGTTTGAGTGATGGTGCTGTTGCAGCTGGGTTGACAATAGACTCCCCTTTTGGATTTATCTCGGAATGGAACGCACATGTTTCAGTAACAAAGAGCTATGATTTAGCGGGCGGAACCCTTACACCAAGAGTGGATTGGGCATGGCGAACTGGACTCTACACTAACGCCAGCGGGCTACCTCTTCCACCCTCTTGGTCAGATGCTCCGCTTTATCAACCGGATTATAGTGTGGTTAATGTGAGCGCTCGTTGGGAAAGTATTTCTGGCGGCCTGTTTGTGACAGGTGGTATCGAGAATCTGGCGGACGAAAAGTATAAAATTTTCGGCGACTATCAGCCCAATTTTGGGAGTGATGCAGAGGCCTACGATCGTGGGCGTCAGTGGTTCTTGATGTTTGGGTATGAATTTTAGTGCGTTTAGGGAGTCTTACAAAACTTTCGGGTCTGCATGATAGTGAAAAACTCGACACAATTAAGGGGTAGGGGTATGTCATTTTCAGATCGCGATGGTAAGATTTGGATGGACGGTGAGTTGATAGAGTGGCGAGAGGCCAAGGTGCACTTGCTAACACATACGCTTCATTATGGTAGTGGCGTTTTTGAAGGAGTCCGAGCTTATGATTGTGGGGACCTTGGAACCTGTATTTTTCGCCTTGATGAACATACTAAGAGACTTTTTAGCTCGGCCAAAATCATGCATATGAGCATCCCATTTAGTAATGAAGAGATTAATGAGGCTCATCGAGCAGTCGTGCGAGCAAATTATCTAACAGAGGCCTACATAAGGCCCCTGGTTTTCTATGGGTCCGAGGGTATGGGGCTGAGGGCCGAAAATCTGAGGGTGCATGTTGGAATAGCTGCTTGGCATTGGCCTAACTACTTAGCTCCCGAGGCTATGGTTAATGGTTTGAAAGTAAGGACTTCTTCCTACTGCAAGCACCACATAAACAGTTCGATGTGTAAGGCAAAAGCCTGTGGTAACTACCTCAATTCCATGTTGGCGTTGAGAGAGGCTTTAGACGCTGGTTGTGACGAGGCCATGCTTTTAGACACCGAAGGGTTTGTGGCAGAGGGTAGCGCGGAAAACTTTTTCATGGTTCGAGATGGAGTAATATATACTCCAGATTTGACATCTTGCCTTGATGGGATTACCCGAAACACGGTTTTTATCTTAGCTGAGGATTTGGGTATGCAGGTGCGTGAGAAGAGGATAACCCGTGATGAAGTCTATATATGTGACGAGGCTTTTTTTACCGGTACTGCGGCCGAGGTAATGCCAATACGGGAATATGATGGTCGTATAATTGGAAGCGGTATGCGAGGCCCGATAGCGGAACGGTTGCAGAAGTCCTACGTTGAGCTTGTCCGTGGCGGCGGGAAGCAGAAATACAGAGAATGGTTAGTGCCGGTGGCCTCTTAAAGACCGCCGCTGCTTAAGCTTCTGTGTTAGCGACCTACTTGATAAACCTCGACACCTCTGACGACCGTTTACATGTTATGTATGGGCGCGCTCGGTCCGTTGGCCTCAGTTTTCAGAGGATACCGGGAATACTCGGATCAGATCTCCCCCTGGAGCGGCTTGAGGAGGTTGATATAGCATCCTATGAGAAGTGGCATGGAAAAGTACTTAACCCCGGTGAGGTTGGCTGTTACCTGTCGCATATTTCTGCCATGAAGAAATTTTTGGCGAGTGGTGCCGAATTCGGGTTAATTTTAGAGGATGATGCTAATTTCCCAGAAAATTTTCAATCGTTGATTGACTCTATAATCGCAAATTCTTGCTGTTGGGATGTAGTTAAATTATCGTCATTCCATTCGGGGACTCCTGTCAATGTTCTCACATTAGAGGCCGGTTATCACCTAGCGGTACCGTTATCTAGGTTAAACAACTCCAATAGTATCCTTTACAACCGAGTCGCTGCTAAAAGATTGGTTCGAGAGCTCCTGCCGATGCGATTACCCTTCGATCATGCAGTTGAACGAGCGTGGTTATATGGATTGAGATTTCGTTCAATCAATCCAATTCCTTGCGATGCTGATACAGGTATGGAATCGGAGATAGGATACTCACATCAATTAAAATTCCCAGTGTATCGACGCCTACCTTGCTTTTTATTTCGTATTCGCACGGAATTAATGAGGATTTGCTTTGGACTCCATGAGATTTTTAAAATTTTTGTTTCGAGGCATCGCCCCTAATTTGGGGGGTGTAATCACGTATTGATTAGACTAGTATCACTGGTTATGCAAGCAATAGTTAACTACTGATGTTTCAAAAATGGGGTCACTCGGCAGCACTCTTTTTTTATAGTGTTTCGTTTTATGTTTTGATCCCTGTAATTATTACCCGATTATTATTCAAATCGTTAAAGTCTCCGATGTATCGAATCCGACTGCGCGAGAGATGGGGTTTTGTCCCTCGAAGATCTGATGAAAACCTCGTGTTTTGGGTGCATGCGGTGTCTGTGGGGGAGAGTGTTGCCGCAACTCCAATGATTAAGGCGCTTTGTGCAAATAATCGTGAATTACGGGTACACGTAACTTGTATGACTCCAACGGGGTCTCAACGCATACGGAGTATATTTTCAGATCAACTTGGAAAAACAATAACTCACTCCTACGCGCCTTATGATCTTCCTGATTCAGTGAGACGATTTTTAGGGCGCATTAGGCCTGCTATGTTGATTGTTATGGAGACAGAGCTCTGGCCAAATATAATTTCGTTGTGCAGTAAAAAAAATATACCCATCGTGTTAGCAAATGGACGAATGTCTGAAAAGTCAGCAAATGGTTATGAGCGATACGCATTTTTTACAAGACGCATATTCCAGCAGTTATCAAGCGTAGCGGCTCAAACTGATGTTGACGCTGCTCGTTTTATACGGCTTGGAGCACCAGAATCCTGCATTACGGTGACGGGTAACATAAAGTTCGACATGGTGATCGAAAATAGTCTCCGGCAGGCCGCAAGACACCTTCGATCCCGACTCTGTGCCAGAGGAGAGCGTCCAATTTGGGTTGCAGCAAGCACCCACGCTGGGGAGGAAAAGATCGTGCTTGACGCTTTTTTTTCTGCACGAAAAAAAATCTTTAATCTTCTGCTGGTAATTACTCCGCGTCATCCAGAGCGTTTTAAGGGTGTGTTCAGAATGTGTACTTCCCGAGGGTTTCGGGTTGCTTTAAGCAGTAGTATGCCAACTGATGGAGAGTTCGATATTCTTGTAGGAGACACAATGGGGGAATTAATGGCGTACTATGGGGCTTGTGATATCGCATTTGTTGGCGGTAGTCTTGTGCCAGTCGGCGGACATAGTCTTATTGAGCCGGCCATGTGGGGACGACCTATTTTGAGTGGACCCTACCTCTATAATTTCTCACAAACCGCTGAGGCTCTGAGTTTATCTCGAGGACTCAAAATATGTAATGTCGCCGCTGAAATTTCGACAGCGGTTGTTGAGCTATTAACCGACTCGGAAAGTTGTCAAGAAATGGGAGCCTCGACTATCCGGGTGGCAGAGGAAAATGTGGGAGTACTTCCAAAATTACTTTGTGTAATCGAAGATGCTAAAATTAGTTAGCGCTTTTATCGTCTTAACGACTTATGAGTTGCTTAGGTCGTAACCAGCCGTTGAGCATGTATATGTCTTCAGGTGAGAGTTGCCCGGATACTTGCTTCAAGCGCATCATAGATATTATGAAATCGAATTTTGCATTGGCGTAATTGCGGCGAGCTCGAAAAAGGTTCTGCTGTGCGTTTAAGACATCAACAATGTTACGTGTGCCCACTTCGTATCCGGCTTGCGTGGCCTTTAATGCGCTATCAGCGGAGATTATGGACTGGTTTCGAGCACCCACTCGCGCGGCGTCAGTAACAACGTTTTGATATGAAGAGCGGGCTGATTGAACAATATTACGACGAGTCGCGATAAAATTCTCCTTGGCTGAGGTCGCGAGGTGTGCGGCTGCTCTCCGTTGAGCATGTAATATGCCGCCAGAAAATAGAGGTACGCTGAGACTTAGTCTGATTGATGAGCCATCGCCCTTACTGCCGAAGGTATTAGTTGATCCAAGATCATTTCCGATAAATTTCTGAGAGCCTGTCTCAGTACCATCTCTCTCTGATTTATCATAACCAGCTATTAATGTGACCTCAGGAAGGTGCTCTGATCTCGCTGCTTTGGCGCTGTTCTGCGCAGCAAGTTCCGTCAATTTAGCAGCCTTTAGATTAAAATTGTTTTCAAGTGCAAAATTTACCCAGGAATCACTATCGACTGGTTTTGGTGCCGATGCAATAAATTCATCTCCTAGCCCAAAGAGAGCCTCATGGCGGCGACCTGTTAAGATTTGTAATTGATCAAACGCAATTCGCTGCGCCCCCCTGCTCTCTAAACTGTTAACAGCTGCCTCATCAAATGCCGCTTGAGCTTCATGTACTTCTGTTATTGGAACAAGTCCGACTTGGTATCGTTCACGAGTTTGTTCTAGTTGCCTTTCGATCGCTTTTTCTTCAGCTTTTCGTGTTTCGTTGTTATCAAAAGCTCTGAGAACATCAAAATATGATTGGGTGACTCGAAGAATGAATTCCTGTTGTTCGTATGCAAACTGGGCCTTAGCACTCTCGCTAAGATTACTCCCGCGCTGAAAGTTGTACCATGCGGGTAGGTTAAAAATGGGTTGAGTTAGGTTGATTTCATATCTGTGCGATATTGTATCTGCCTTGGTATCAACAATTGAGTATGCATTAAAACTTGATTGATTATAGCTACTATCGGTATAAGACCCCGACGCAGAGATTTGTGGGAGTATCCCCGCTCTAGCAATTGCCCTAGCTTCGAAGTCAGCCCTATAACTTGCACTTGCCGACGCAAGTGTTGCATCCTCAGTTAGTGCAATTTCATATATCGCCCTCAAACTTTCTGCTGCTAACGAGTTACCTAACAAACCAAAAAAGATATAAGCTAGATTTCGAGCGAGTTTCAAAGTCATTCGAGTTTTTGCCATCGGTTATTTTGCCTTTGGGTGTACTTTTCACTTGATGTGATTCTAACAGAACGTTAACACGTTTTCTTAATAGATTTTGCTCGAAGACTCAAATGAAAATATAAATATCGTATAATCTATGATGGCTAGAGGAGTTTTTTAAACGGAGGTGTTTTTGCAAAAGCATAGGTTTTCTAGAAGTGACTTTAAGATCGAAAAGACCGAAGCACTTTATGACGGTTTTTTCAGAATGGTTCGTTACACGATTCGGCACCGATTATTCAATGGTGGGTGGAGTAAGAGTATCCAAAGAGAGCTCTTCCAACGCGGGAATGCCGTCGGGGTTTTGGTGTTCGATCCTATTAACGATACCATTGGACTTGTAGAGCAGTTTCGCATTGGAGCATTGCAGGATGAAAATAGTCCTTGGCAATATGAATTGGTGGCGGGTATGGTAGAGACTGGTGAGTGTCCGCGTGCGGCGGCTTTACGTGAACTTGAGGAAGAGGCGGGACTTTTTGTTGATGAATTGGTACCAATTTGCGATTATTTCGTAAGCAGTGGAGGTACAGACGAAAGGATGCATCTCTTCTGTGCGATGACGGACTTGTCGGCGAGCGGAGGTACTTACGGTTTGTCAACAGAAGGTGAGGATATACTCTTCCAGGTATGGAGTTGTGAAGAAGCATTGGCAGCTTTTGGGTGTGGTTTGTTAAATAGTGCTGCTATGTCGATTAGTATGTTGTGGTTACAAAACCAAAGATCCTAGATCATTAATCTTGGCTAAGAACACAGTAAAGTAATGGGTGAAAAAGGTGCATCAATTAAGGAAGAAAAAACATGATTTAGCTTTGCTACACGAGGAGTGCGAGCTAAATTTCAGGAGGTTGCACAGACTTTTGCCCAACATTAAAAAAATTGGAGAGGAAGTTCGTTTTTCTCCATGTGACGGTTATCCGGGTAGTTTTGAGCTACGAGTGATTAAAGTGACCCGATACACGAGCCTGGTGCGAGCACTGTCATTACAAAGAACGCCGCATTGGATAGCAGATATTGATATTCAAATCCGTGTCTACAGAGATGCGCAGATGGCAGAGGTGGTTGAGTGGTGCCGGGATCGCAGCATTCCGTGGGCTTTGAGCGAACCATCGGGGTTGCAGGCGCCTGATGAAAAATGGCAGTGGAATATGTTCCTGAGTGAATTATTAGCACAAGGCATCCGCAGCGCAACTAAATCTATCAAGGCCTCTATTTGAACTGCGGTGACTATTGCATCTTCAGTGAACTTCCCATATTTAGTGTGTGAATAGGACTGAAGGCACGCCACAATGTAAAATCTAAGGAGTGTACGAAAAGAAGCACAGAGTTGTTTTCACTGCCTTAAAACTGCCAGATGCAGGTAACAGGAGGTGTTTAGTCTAAATAGTGCCTTGCCATTGTTTTTGCGCAATTAGGAGTGGGTAGATTGGGTGCTAATGTGTAACCACTTTATTAGCTTTTTCAGCACACTTACCGTTGGTATATTCGAAGGTTCTCTATCGTGAAAATTATTGTGTACTCTTGTTTATTCTCAAAAAAAACCTGGCCAAATTGCACCTGATTTTCGGTAGAGGGTTTTTATTTTAAAGGTAACTCGATTACGCTGGGTGAGTGAACATTATGAGTACATATAATTCAAAGGACATTGAGGTATTAACGGGGTTAGATCCTGTACGTAAACGTCCCGGGATGTACACCGACACGAGTAGGCCCAATCACCTCGCTCAGGAAGTTATCGATAACAGTGTGGATGAGGCATTAGCCGGTTATGCCCGCCAGATTGATGTGACTCTTTATGAGGATGGATCAATATCAATTACCGATGATGGTCGTGGTATGCCAGTAGATATCCACCCTGAACAGGGACGCCCTGGTGTCGAAGTAATTATGACCACTTTGCATGCTGGTGGAAAGTTTTCCAATAGAACCTACCAGTTTTCTGGAGGTCTCCACGGAGTCGGAGTGTCCGTCGTTAACGCTCTGTCTGAACGACTTCAATTAACAATTAAGCGGGGAGGTAACGTTTACCAAATTGATTACTCCTACGGAGATAAATTGGGAGACTTAAAGGTTGTTGGCAGTTGTGGTAGGCGTAATACAGGGACCTCTTTACGGTTTTGGCCTAATTCTGAATTTTTTGATTCTGTTCGATTCTCGACTAATAAACTTCGCCATGTTTTGCGAGCAAAGGCGGTATTGTGTGATGGTTTAACTGTCTCTTTTGAGGATAAAGTAAGCAAGGAATCGGTACTTTGGTACTATGAAAATGGGCTTCAGGATTATTTGGCAACAGCACTTCGCGAATTGGAAACGTTGCCTATGACTCCCTTCGTGGGGGCATTTGGGGAACCTAATGGGGGGGTTGATTGGGCAGTGCAGTGGGTCCCTGATGGTGGCGAATTGTTACAAGAGAGCTATGTGAATCTCATACCAACACCACATGGAGGGACTCATGTTAATGGATTGCGTTTAGGCCTTCTGGAAGCGCTACGAGATTTTTGTGAAATCAGGAATTTAATTACACGAGGTATTAAATTAGCTCCGGAGGATGTATGGGAAAATTGTAGTTATGTGTTGTCAACAAAGCTGCTAGATCCGCAGTTTTCTGGGCAGACGAAAGATCGTTTGTCGTCTAGAGAAGTGTCTGGCTTTGTATCAGGAGTGGTTAAAGATAACTTTAGTTTATGGCTCAATCAGCACACTGAGGAAGCGAAAAAGATAGCGGATTTGTGTATTTTAAGCGCTCAGAGGCGAATCCGTGCTAGCAAAAAGGTTGTGCGGAAAAAGATAACTCAGGGACCATCCCTCCCGGGAAAACTAGCAGATTGCGCGAGTGCTGATGCCAGTCGTTGCGAAATTTTTCTCGTTGAGGGTGACTCTGCCGGTGGATCGGCAAAACAAGCTCGCAATAGAGATAACCAAGCAATCATGCCCCTTAGGGGTAAAATCCTCAACACTTGGGAGGTTGATTCACAGCAGATTCTGTCCTCTCAAGAGGTGCATGATATATCCGTTGCCCTCGGCGTGGATCCTGGAAGCGAGTGCACTAATTCGTTGCGTTATCATAAAATTTGTATTTTGGCGGATGCGGACTCTGACGGTCTTCATATTTCTACGTTACTTTGCGCATTGTTTGTTAGGCACTTTACCCAATTGGTGAGGGCAGGGCACGTGTATGTTGCTATGCCACCTCTTTTTCGTATTGATCACGGCAAAGAGGTCCTTTATGCCTTAGATGAGGGAGAGAAAAGATTAACAATTGATCGAATTCGGTCTGAAAATAATAGAGTTAAAATCAATGTGCAGAGGTTCAAAGGTTTAGGTGAAATGAATCCGTTGCAATTACGAGAGACGACTATGGATCCAAACACCCGCCGTTTGGTTCAACTCACCTTGAAAGATGACGACGATACAAATTCAATGCTAGATATGTTGCTAGCAAAAAAACGGACTGCAGATCGTCGATCTTGGTTGGAAACAAAAGGAAAACTAGCGGGCGCTAACAGCTTTTAATTAATTTGGCTTAGAGTAAGATAATGAGAGACACCGTTACATTCAATGATCAAGGGGATGAAACACGTTCCCTTGCCGCCTACGCGGAACAAGCATATCTTGATTACTCAATGTATGTAATCTTAGACCGAGCCCTCCCTCACATTGGGGATGGATTAAAACCTGTTCAACGGCGAATAATTTACGCGATGAGTCAACTCGGTCTTAAGGCAACAGCTAAGCACAAAAAATCGGCGCGAACCGTAGGAGATGTGATTGGTAAATTTCATCCACATGGTGACTCCGCGGCGTATGAGGCGATGGTTTTAATGGCTCAACCATTTTCTTATCGTTATCCGTTAGTTGATGGTCAGGGTAATTGGGGGTCAACAGATGACCCAAAGTCGTTCGCAGCCATGCGATACACCGAATCAAAGTTATCCAGCTATTCCGAACTTTTGCTGTCGGAGGTAACACAGGGCACCGTAAGTTGGAAACCTAATTTTGATGCTACGTTGGAGGAACCTGAGCTACTGCCTGCACGCGTTCCGAACGTTCTCCTGAATGGTACGACGGGTATTGCTGTTGGCATGGCTACGGATGTACCTCCGCATAATTTGCGTGAAGTCGTGGCGGCAAGTATCCATATTATTGATAATCCTCAGTCAACTACTGATGATCTGATGGCTTTTGTTAAAGGCCCTGATTTTCCTACTGAGGCGGAGATTATAACTTCCTCATCTGACCTAAAAGCAGTTTATGAAAACGGTAGGGGGTCTCTGAAAACGCGCGCTAAATGGCACCAAGAGGATGGAGATATTATTATCAGTGCACTTCCTTTTCAGACATCAGGTGCTAAAATTTTAGAGCAAATTGCCAGCCAAATGCGGGCTAAAAAGTTACCCATGATCCACGATTTGAGGGATGAGTCGGATCATGAGAATCCTATCCGTCTTGTTATATCACCCCGCTCAAATCGAGTAGATGTCAAGGCGGCGATGGATCACCTTTTTGCCACCACAGACCTAGAAAGAACCCACAGGGTGAATTTTAATATAATTGGTATTGATGGAAACCCTCAGGTTATGAGTCTGCCTCGGGTGCTTAGAGAGTGGACAGACTTTCGAATAGGCGTAACACGTCGCCGCATCCGTCATCGGTTGAACGGCGTTCAAAGTCGTCTTCATCTGTTAGGAGGGCTCCTAATAGCTTTTCTTAATCTTGATGAGGTCATTACAATAATCCGAAATAGTGAAAAGCCCAAATCAGACCTGATTTCTATATTTTCCTTGACAGAGATCCAAGCAGACTACATTTTGGAGACAAAACTGCGTCAGCTAGCCAGATTGGAGGAATTAAAAATTCGGGCAGAACAAGAGACCTTGAGTATTGAAAGGCACCAATTGATGAAATTGTTGGATTCGGATCGGCTTCTGACTGATTTAGTAAAAGCGGAATTAGAATCATCAGCTCAAGAATTTGGTGATGCGCGTCGCTCCGCTCTGGTAGCGCGTGGCGAGGCAAAGGCATTTAGTGAGCGAGATATTCTCAGCATAGATCCGATTACAGTTATCTTATCAAAACACGGCTGGATTCGTTCCGCAAAAGGACATGATTTTGATCCCAAAACTTTGTCATATAAGGCTGGAGATACTTTTCTCGCAAGCGCTACGGGGAGAAGCAATCAAAGTGTCTTCTTTTTAGACAGCACTGGACGTTCCTACGCAGTGGCTAGTCACACTCTGCCCTCAGCAAGGGGGCAAGGGGAGCCATTAACAGGTCGATTAAATCCACCTAGCGGTGTGCACTTCTGTGACGTTATCATGGGAGCGGACTCTCAGCATATCCTTTTAGGCAATGATGCTGGATATGGTTTTGTTACATCGCTAGACATGCTGAATACAAAAAATCGCTCCGGTAAGGCGGTTATTACAATACCTGCCGGCGGGAAAATTTTAAGTGTGAAATTCATCCCAGATAAAACAGCGCTGATAGCTGCGGTAAGCAGTGCAGGCAGACTTCTTCTTTTTCCTGTGAGAGAGCTCCCGAACCTTTCAAAAGGAAAAGGAAACAAGATAATTAACATTCCTGCATCACGAGTTGTTAATCGAGAAGAATATGTCATTGACTATGCGATTGTCCGGCAAGGCTCATCTCTTTTTGTGCATTCAGGAAAGCGTTACCTTCATATGAAGAATAAAGACTTGGATAATTACATTGGCGCCCGCGGGCGCCGTGGACATAAGTTGCCCAGAGGATTTCAAAAAGTTGATCGACTGGGGACAGATCACCCTTAAGTTTTATGTCTCTGTTCCAGAGGTGAGAAAAAGACGAGAGCCTCTGAGTATGTTCAGAGCTTCTTTGAGTTGATTATCGTTGTTTAAATCCTCAATTTCGATTTTTGATTTTTCACCGAGTTCTTGGTGCACTTCCAGGTGACCCTCTAAGTCGCTTTCGCGCAAACGTTTCTGTTGGAGAGGGATTTGAACATCAACTCTCGGAATAATCACATCTGGCTCTATCCCTTGCGCTTGAATTGATCGGCCCTTCGGCGTGAAGTATCTAGCCGTGGTAAGTTTAACTGCTCTGCCGTCGCCAAGCGGTAGCAAAGTTTGTACAGAACCTTTGCCAAAGCTCTGGGTCCCTACTATCACTGCGCGCCGATGGTCTTGGAGAGCCCCTGCGACAATTTCAGATGCCGATGCACTGCCTCCATTTATAAGTACCACGATAGGAATATGCTGGATAAGATCTCCCGGAGTAGAATTAAATGTAACATTAGCACTTGCCAACCTGCCCTCTGTGTAGACGATTGTTCCGTGGTCTAGAAGTGCATCTGCGACTTGTACGGCCGCAGGAACGAGACCACCGGGATTATTTCTGAGATCCAATATGAGACCAAGTAGTTGCCCAATGTTGGAATTGTCGCTTTTCAAATTTTTTAATGCCTCAACGAAATCCTCGCCAGAGTCTTTTTGAAATTGTGAGATTCTAATATAGGCAAAGCCAGGCCGCAAAATTCGTCTTTTTACCGAACTTGTATATATCTCGTCTCTTATTATGGTGAATGAAAGAAGTTCGTCTTCATCATCTCGAATAACACTAATGTTAATGGTGCTTCCCTTTTTTCCGCGCAGTTTGGCGATTGCTCGAGGGAGCGCTAAGCCCCTCACTGAAGATCCATTTATTTCAACAATTAAATCCCCTGCACGGATACCTATTCTCTCCGCAGGACTATTATCGATGGGTGAGATTACTTTTATTAGCCCATCTTCGGCACTTATCTCTATTCCCAGGCCACCGTAATAGCCTGATGTATTTTCTTGTAGGTTCTGGTAATCTTGCTTTGATAGGTAGGCGGAGTGAGGATCTAGTTCCAATAACATTCCAGTGATAGCATTTTCCAAAAGTTGCTGGTCCTCAACTTTTTCGATGTATCCTTGACGAATCTGTTCGAATACCTGTGTGAAAGACCGTAGCTCTTGAAGTGGCAAACGGCTACGCTCTTGCAAAGCTCGAGCGGTATCTTGATCAGAAATTTTTAGTTCTTCTGATATTGTAAACCATGAAACAGTTGTCAAATATAGACAAAGTATTAAAACTTTTTTATTACATTTCATTTTATACTTTCACCTTCACGCGGATGAATCAGATATTTTTATGTTCATTGGATCACATATTTGCATCTGTACCAACACTGTATATTCTGTTGAGATATCGTACTCAATAGTCTTAGGATCACTTGACTCCTAATTTGATTTAAGCCACTGTTTCGGGTTACGAGGCTTTCCATTCTGACGTATTTCAAAATATAAAGCAGGTTTATTTAGACCACCGCTGTCACCTGAGTGAGCAAGTACTTCCCCTGTATCTACCCAGTCTCCAGTATCTTTCAGAAGTTCTTGATTATGAGCATACAGTGACATATAGCTATCGCCATGATCAACGATTATCAGAAGTCCGAAGCCACGTAGGTAATTTGAAAAAACAACTCGCCCTTGATGAACAGTGCTCACGGGAGTACCCGCTTCAATACCTAATAGCCATCCCTCCCATTTTAAGGAACCGCTTCGGATATTACCGAAGCGCTTGTCCAACCGCCCACTTACAGGCCAGTTCAGCTTCCCCTTTCGAGATAACATCGACACATAGTCATCAAGCGGAGTGAATTCTCGAGAGGACTCCTCAACGGAGGATAAGAGACGCTGAAGACGTGAGCGCTGTTTTTCCCATTGGTCCAGCTTCTTTTTGTCGCTTGCAAGGGAAAGGTGCAGTTTGCTTAACGTTGTTTCACGTCGTTTTTTTTGTTCAAGCAATTCATTTTGATTCTGTGCAAGGGTAACTTTCGATTGAGCGAGCTCAATTTTTTGTTCATCAAGGGCAATTAGCACTTGATCGAGAGCCCTTAAATTCACTTCATATGCTTCTATTTGCTTTGTACGAGACTGAGAAAAATAGTTATAGTAACTAAACATCCTTGAGAACTTGCTTGGATCTCTCTGGTTTAGCAGCAGTTTTATAGGCTCCTGCGCACCCATCTTATATGCTGCGTTGAGGTGTAATGACAATTCTGTGAGCTGACTCTCTATCCCATCTTGGAAGGTTGCTTTTTGTTGCTGAAGTTCTATTTGCTTTTTCTCCAGTTGGACTATATCAGCGCCCAGTTCTCTGAGTGCACTGTTTAATAGGGCTACTTTCAGCTCTACCAACATTAATTCGTTTTCTATTTCCTCTTTCTCGAGACCACTCTTTTCTAGATTTTTTTGTAATTCGTCTATTGATTGTTGCAACCGATTTAGTTGCTCCTGATTCTCCGCCCTTAAAGGGAATGAGAGTACGCTTAAAATCAACAATAACCAAGTCGAAAAATTTCTCATTTAGGGGGCCTGTAAACGAGAGATATTCCTGTCATTTCTTCCGGTTGGCGCATTTTTAGTAGAGCCAATACTGTTGGAGCGACATCAGCCAGGCTTCCGCCCGAGCGAAAGTGTATGTTCTTTGGACCGACATAAACAATCGGTACGGGCAATGTCGTATGCTGGGTGTGAGGTTGTTTAATTATCGGATCATACATTTGTTCAATATTACCGTGGTCAGCCGTCACAAGGGCTTCCCCACCAATTTTATTTATTGCGCAAAGCGTACTTGAAAGTGCAGCATCAACAGCCTCTACAGCTTCGATTGCAGCAGTAAAATTACCCGTATGTCCAACCATATCACAATTTGCATAATTACAAATTATTACATCAAAGCGTTGCGATTGTATGGCATCGACGAGACTAGCCGTTATTTCAGGAGCACTCATTTCTGGTTTTAAATCATAAGTGCTCACGTTAGGTGACTTTTTTAGAATGCGCTCTTCCCCCTCAAAGGGCGCTTCTTGTCCTCCGTTAAAGAAAAATGTTACGTGAGCATATTTCTCAGTTTCAGCGATGCGTAACTGTCGCCTATTTTTTTTTGAAAGGTACTGTCCCAGTGAATTTTTAAATTTTTGAGGCGGAAAGGCACAAGCTTGATCAAGCCCCGCCTCGTATTCGGTTGTCATTACAAAATTTGACATATCTTTTACTACCGAACGTCTAAAACCCTCAAAGTCTTGTCCACCCACCAACGCTCGGGTAAGCTCGCGTGCCCGATCTGGACGAAAATTCATGAATATTACAGCGTCTTGATCGTTGATTTTCACCTTTTTTTTGCCGCTACTCTGTATTGATGTTGCGCTAATGAATTCATCGGTTTCTCCTCTGGAATATGCTTCGGCCAATGCAGTAAAAGGATCTTTGTAGACATAGACGCCCTCCGCCTCTGTAATCAATTTGTAAGCAGCTTCAATTCGATCCCAGCGGTTATCTCTGTCAAGTGCGTAAAATCTTCCGATTATAGACGCAAAACTTCCAACGCCTAATGTTTTAAAAAGTGCTTGCGTTTTTTTGATGGAGGATATTGCGCTTCTTGGAGGGCAATCGCGTCCGTCTAAAAAAGCATGGAGATAAATTTTCTTAGCACCACGAGTGGCCGCTAGTTCGATAACAGAATTGATGTGGTCACTGTGGGAGTGGACGCCACCATCGGACAAAAGACCAAGAATATGAACAGCACCGCCAATAACCAAAGCTCGGTCGATCGCTCCACAGTAGGCTTTGTTCGAAGAGAAAGATCCGTCACGTATGCTGCTATTTATTCTGGCGAAATTTTGATGAATGACCCTTCCCGCGCCTAACGTTATGTGTCCAACTTCTGAATTTCCCATTTGTCCTTCTGGCAGACCTACTGCTGAACCGGAGGTTTCGATTAGTCCCCTGGGGTAGGAGTCCCATATTGAGTCCCAGGTCGGCGTGTGGGCCTGTGAAATTGCGTTAAACCTTTTTTCCTCGTTATAGCCGAAGCCATCCAAAATAAGAAGTAAGATTGTTTTTCTTTTGATTTCAGAACATTTTTTAATTGGCATGGCTTCAATACTAAGACTTGTGTTACCTCTTGGCTAGGTTGGCTTGCTTAAGCTTTCGATAATCGTGTTGGTATCGAATGGTCTTACTAATAAAATTAATTTTGGGAGCAGGGTCATTGATCCAAGAAGCGCGGCTATCATTGATAGGCTAGTTAGAAGGCCAAAGTAAATTGATGGAATAAAATTGGACAAGCACAAGATAGAGAAGCCGGCAATAATGGTAGTGGCGGTGTAAAATAGAGCCCTACCGGTGCTGGAATGCGCTCGATACATAGCTTGTACATAGTCTCTATCTAGGCGGTGCTCTTTTTCAAAACGAGTTAGGTAGTGAATAGAGTGATCTACACCGATCCCTACAGTTATTGCTGCGATAGTGATAGTCATCATGTCTAACGGTATCCCTGTTATTCCCATGCCGCCGAGTACAATAATAGCTGCAAGGAGGTTTGGAATAATAGCTATAACTGAAATCACAATAGATCTAAAAAGTACTGTGAACATCATGAGTATCCCAGTAAAAACAGCTCCCAGCGTAACAACTTGGGACGTGTAGAGACTCTGCAGCATATTATTGTAGAGAATGAGGAGCCCGCTCAAACGAATATCTTCTTTGTTATACTGTAATTCTTCAGTGAGGTACTGCTTAATCTTCCTAATTAGTTGTTCCCTGTTGAGATGCTCGCTGGTTTCTATCACGCGCAGTTGCACTCGAGTTTCATCTGAGTCTTCTATGTAGTAGGGGGATACAAGTTGATCATAAATTTCTGAGTGTAAATTTTTCTTGAGGACCGCCAGTTCAAAATCATTTAATTTCTTTCCGGACAAGTCATTCGCAACTCTATAAAGCTGCGCCAGTGAGTTCACTTTGCCTACTTCTTGCTGAGCTTCGAGGAATGCATGAAGTTTACTTAAGTCTTCTAATCCGGCAGAAGACAACCAGTATCCTGAAGCTGCACTTTGCTCTACTGTCGCACTTTTAAGGCTATCAAAGTCGTCCTCGAAGTCATCATCAAAGTCGTCAGTTTCATCATGCGCGATCAAATTCCTAGTTTCAATTTGCATAGGCGCTTGTAATACGATATCCAAGGGAGTGGTGCCTCCCAACGAAGTGTCAATAGTTTCCATTCCCTTATAGATCTCGGTGTCGCTATGAAAGTAATCGATGAACCGGTTTTCTACTTCAAGTTGTGTCATACCCCAAGCTGCCATTAAACCCATAAAGAGCGATATCAACACGATAAATTTGCCATTTTTTTCTGTCGATACCGCGAAAATGCGCGTCACGGAAACGGTTTTTTCATAGGGAGAAGGGTGGGAACGATGGAGCAACATCATACAAGCGGGAATAACGATAAAAGTAGTAGCAAGAGAAACGCCTACTCCAATTGTCATCATCCACCCAAAATCAATTACAGGCCGGATGTTACTTACTACGAGAGACATAAATGCTACTGCAGTTGTTAAAACCGTGTAGAAACATGGCTTTATCATTGAGGCCACTGTCGCCTTTACGAGTTTCAGCTGATTTGTCTTCACAAGTTGGCTGGAGAGCTCTTGATAACGGACGATTATATGGATGGACAATGCTAGCGTAATGATTAGAAGTAAAGATATAAAGTTGGATGAGATGATAGTCAGTCGCCAATCGATCCAGCTAAAAAATCCTAGCATTGCAACAAGGCACGTGGTGCAAGAAACCAGTGGTAACAAAACCCAGCGCATCTGACGAAAAATTAGCCATAGGGTAACAATCATGAATATCAAGACACCTATTCCAAAAACAAGCAGATCCTCCTTCAAGAATTGCATCATGTCTGCTGTTATCATGTCAGGACCACCCAAGAAGATCCTTCCTTCCCTCTCATGCGCACTGATGACGTTTCTGATTTGAGCAATTAATGTTTCTATTCTTAACGCCTCATTGGTGCGGTGCTCCAAAAAATCTGCGCTGATTTGTTTGAGTTCCTGGTATTCCGCAGTGGTCAGAGGTCCTTGAATTTGTTTTGTTCTGAGAGTATCTCGTTGTCTTACCAAGTTGAGGAATGTCTGATCATATTTGAGATTTAAAATCATACCAGTAGTCTGTCCGTCTTCACTGATGACGGTATCTTTGTATATTGGGCTGTTTTGGAACTCGCTCTCGGCAAGGGTTTTGTTGATATTCTCGGAGAGGAGAGTTCGCAGTTTTCCGCTGAAATCGGTGAACTCAATCTTTGGGCTGTAAAGCAGAGGGAGATCAAGAACGGATACTACGCCCGTAACCCCTGAGATCAAGCTTAAGTCGTCCCTCAAAGCTTTCAGGTGGACAATATTATTGCTATCGAAAAGGTCGCCGGCCTTAGGTCGGTAGGTCACGATCAGGTAGTTGTCACTACCATATCGCCCTACCATATCGCGGTAGTAAGTTAGGTCTTTGTCGTTTTCCAGTGTCAGTGATTCTGCTGATGCATCCAGCTTGAAGTGCTGCAAACCCAACGCCATAAATCCAGCCAAGAGAAAGATGCAGGTAAGAGCCAGAGTTGGTTTACGAAGCACGATCGCCTCGTAGATGCGCAAGATTTTTAACTGCATGAGGTTGTTCTCGCTCAGACCTAAAAACTAGGTGACTGAAATTTCATTAACGTGATTGCCACTTTCCGCGGATTCTATATTATAAGGTTTACGTAGTTAAGTCAGTTACTGATCTTTATGCCTCTGGAGTGGTAATTAATTTTTCTACAAGTAGCTAGTTGATGGTTGAGTTGCATGGCACAAGGAACAACTATGCATATACACATACTCGGTATTTGCGGTACCTTTATGGGCTCGTTGGCACAACTGGCCAAGCAGCAGGGTCATCACGTAACAGGAAGTGACGCTAAGGTATACCCGCCCATGAGTGACCAGTTAAAAAAGGCAGGTATTCCTTTTGTTGATAGCTACAAACCTGATCAGTTTCAACCCCGTCCGGATCTTGTTGTTGTAGGCAATGCGCTATCTCGTGGCAACCCATGCGTGGAGTCGATGCTCGATCTTCAGTTAGCTCATGTCTCTGGTCCAGAGTGGCTCGGTGCCAACATTCTTGCAAATCGTCACGTAATTTCTGTCGCTGGCACACATGGGAAGACCACCACCGCTAGTATGATTGTTGCAATTCTGTCACGAGCAGGACTGGACCCAGGATATCTCATCGGCGGGGTGCCCATAAACAAAGAAATATCAGCTACTTTGGGGGGCGGTCAGTATTTTGTAGTCGAGGCGGATGAATATGATTGCGCTTTTTTTGATAAGCGATCGAAATTCATCCACTACCGGAGTAACACTTTGGTTATTAATAACATCGAATTCGATCATGCTGATATTTTTCCAGACTTAGAAGCTATTGAGACTCAGTTTCATCACCTGCTTCGTACTTTGCCCAGTAATGTTAATATTATTTACCCGGATGATGACAAAGTTATAAAGGCTTTGATCGATAAAGGATGTTGGAGTAAGTCAGTATCTCATTCCAATGATGGTTGCAATTGGCAATATCGATTGATCAAGGAGGATGTATCATCTTTTGAGGTTAGGTTCTCTGACGGCCTTAATCCATTTAACAGCGGCCGTGTAAATTGGGATCAATTTGGCTTGCATAATGTAAGGAATGCGATGTCTGCGATTATTGCTGCCCACCAAGTGGGGGTTAGCATCGAGGATAGTTGTGCTGCTTTAGGTGATTTTTCTGGGGTCATGAGGAGAATGCAGATTATTTTCCAAAGAGGAAATTTTACCCTATATGATGATTTTGCCCACCATCCAACGGCTATCGCGGCTTCTTTGGGCGGGCTTCGTGCAAGGGTGGGTGATACAAAGATTATTACTGTCATAGAGCCTGGATCGGCGACAATGCGCCGAGGTTTTCACGGAAAAAATTTGGCTTTATCGCTCGAGGACTCGGACCAAGTTTTCTGGTATTTGGGTCCGGAAGTTTTGTGGGATGCCGCCGACCTCATGTCATTCACGGATGTCAACTTCAAGGTTTTTCGGGTATTGGAGGATCTCATCGATAGTTGTCTTTTGGCTGCGAAGTCAGACGCCCATATGGTGATCATGAGCAACACCGGGTTTCAAGGTTTCCAAGAAAGGATACTTACGCGCTTAAGATCACAAGAATGATTACTGTTAATTCTCAAGTACAAAAGTTACCGGTCCGTCATTACACAATGAAACTTGCATATTGGCTCCAAAAATTCCCGCTGCAATATTTTTATAGATAAAGTGGGCCCGCTCGACGAAGTATTCATAAATCAACTTCGCGTGGTCGGGTGGTGCGGCGCCAGAGAAGCTTGGTCGAAGACCCTTTTGGGTGTCAGCTGCCAAAGTAAATTGAGATATTATTAATAAGTTTCCTGATACATCTTGAAGGGAAAGATTCATCCGACTGCTATCATCGGAGAAAACTCTGAGGCCAAGCACGCGCTTTAGCATTTGTTCAGCAGAGGTTTCATTATCGTTTTTCTGAATACCGAGAAAGAGAACCAGTCCCTGGCTAATTTCTGCTACGACAGCTCCTTTTACATTTACCTGTGCCGAGGTGACTCGTTGAATCAGGCCAATCACAAGTTTAAACCACGGCAAGGAGAATTGTTAGTTTTGCGACTCATCATCTATATAATACTACTTTTGATCTTCACTTTATGGTACCGGTGTTATTTGAAAAACACATTTTTATTTATGCACATCCCAGCAAGTATTCAGGAAGATGTCTCATTAATTCGATATCTCACTTCGTTGATTGTGAATATCCGATAACTTTTTGGAAAACTTAAACTAAATGCTTTTTGAGGCTCGTTTTCGGGCATTTTCAGTAAGTAGCTTTTTTCGTAATCGTATTGAATGAGGCGTGATTTCTACAAGTTCATCCTCGGCGATAAATTCGAGGGCTTGCTCTAGGGTGTGTTTAACTGGTGGGGTGAGAATCAGGTTTTCGTCCGTCCCAGCGGCACGCACGTTGCTTAACTGCTTTGCTTTTGCTGGGTTTACGGACAGATCGTTGCTACGGGTGTGGAGGCCCAATATTTGACCTTCGTAAACCTCCAACCCATGACCTATAAACAATCGACCCCTATCCTGCAGTGTGTGAAGCGCATATGCGAGGGTCTTTCCGGCAACCTTGGAGACAAGGACACCATTCTTTCTCACTCCCAGAATACCTGGCTTTGCAATACCATAGTGGTTAAATATACTGGTCAGAATCCCAGAACCACTTGTCATTGTGAGAAATTGTGACCTAAAACCAATCATTCCTCTGGATGGTGCAATAAATTCAAGTCTAATTCGCCCTTTTCCATCTGGTTCCATATTGGAAATCTTTGCCTTTCGGACCCCCATTTCCTCCATGACAGCGCCTTGATGCTGATCTTCTATATCGATGACGACAAGTTCAAAGGGTTCAAGCGTATTTCCGCCCTCTTCTTTTTGGATCACTTCGGGTCTTGAAACGCCCAGCTCATACCCTTCACGACGCATATTTTCAATCAGAACTGATAGGTGTAACTCACCTCGGCCGGAGACAGTGAATTTGTCAGGCGATTCTCCCTCTTCGACTCTAAGTGCCACATTGTGCATGAGCTCTTGTTCAAGTCGCTCTCTGATATTGCGTGATGTTATGTGCTTGCCCTCTCGACCCGCAAATGGGGAATCGTTCACTTGAAAGGTCATACGGACAGTGGGTTCGTCAACAGACAGGGGTGGGAGCGCCTCAATTTTTTCGTGAGTACAAATGGTGTCTGAGATGTTTAACCCTTCAATTCCCGTAATACATACGATGTCTCCTGCTTGAGCTTCATCAACCTCGATCCTCTCCAGGCCTACATATCCCATAATTGAGATTATTCGAGCTTTTCTTTGCTCGCCGTTACGGTCGATTACAATAACCTGTATTTTTGGCGTCATAAGACCGCGAGCAATTCGACCAATTCCTATCACACCTACATAACTGTTGTAATCCAAAGCACTAATCTGCATTTGTAGAGGCCCTAAAATATCTACTTTCGGAGCACTTACTTTCTCTGATATCAACTTTAGCAGCGGCATCATATCTTCTGCTATATCGTCTGGCTCGAGACCAGCGACTCCATGCAAAGCCGAAGCGTAGATAACCGGAAAATCCAGCTGTGCATCTGTTCCCCCTAAGCGGTCAAACAGATCAAAAACCTGGTCTAATACCCAGTCAGGGCGGGCTCCCGGCCGGTCTATCTTATTAATTACCAAAATTGGATTGAGGTTTTTTTCAAATGCCTTCTGAGTGACAAAGCGGGTTTGTGGCATTGGGCCGTCCACCGCATCTACCAGCAACAACACTGAATCCACCATGGATAGGACGCGCTCAACCTCCCCTCCAAAATCAGCATGACCAGGGGTGTCGACGATATTTATACGGTACTGATTCCAGTTTATCGCAGTATTCTTAGCAAGGATAGTTATTCCCCTCTCTCTTTCTTGTACGTTTGAGTCCATGATCCGTTCTGTTTCCATGCTTTTACGATCTAGGGTTCCTGTTTGTTGCAGGAGTTTGTCAACCAAAGTCGTTTTACCATGATCAACGTGGGCAATGATCGCTATGTTCCTGATAATGTGTGCTGACATATTTGTTCGCCGTTTAGCTCTGGGGAGGTTACCTTGGATCGGGAGGAGGGGTACTGCATGCCTTTTAGCGGAGCGATTATACGAAAAAAACCAATATTCGCCACATATTTTGATAAGTTTTTTCCGTAGCCTAGGACGAATCTTGTTTTTTCGGAGACAGAGTAAGTTTGATGTAAATTCGAACGCTTTTGATCGATAATCGCACCATAAAAGTGCCTATGTGCTTCTATTGCACCAGTATATAGCAATTACCGGTTGCAAAACGTATTATTTCTGCGCTCTTGGTCAAATATTTTCTATTGAAGTCCTTATCTGATCTATGGTTTGGTCTGTAAAAGCCTAAAAAGATATCTTGGCACAGCATTTGCGTCGCCCTTTACCGGCGCTTTTGTTTCGCTGGAGCGAGTTACGCTCCTGTTTAAGTTGCCTGAAAGCTTGAGGCGTAATAAAACGCCAAATTGAAATAAATTTTAAACTGGGAGATTTCTCGAAGATGAAAGCAAAATTAGAATATATTTGGTTAGATGGTTACACCCCCACGCAGAGTCTGCGGAGCAAGACGCAGATCCGGAATAATTTTGGCGGCACGTTAGAAGAGTGCCCGATGTGGTCTTTCGATGGTAGCTCCACCGAGCAGGCGCCAGGGGATGCTTCAGATTGTCTGCTAAAGCCTGTGGCTATCTTTCCTGATCCTGATCGTTCAAACGCTTATCTTGTAATGACGGAGGTCTTGAACGCAGATGGAACGCCCCACGCGTCAAATGGTCGGGCGACGATTGATGATGATGACGATGATTTTTGGTTCGGATTTGAACAAGAATACTTCCTTTGGGATGTGGATACGAAATTGCCACCTGGATTTCCATCGGGCGGCTATCCGGGTCCTCAGGGTCCCTACTATTGCTCAGTAGGAGCAGCGAATGCTCATGGGCGCGACTGTGTTGAGGAGCATTTAGATATGTGTCTTGAGGCAGATATTAATGTAGAAGGAATCAATGCTGAGGTGGCGGCGGGGCAATGGGAGTTTCAAGTTTTTGCCAAAGGTGCGAAACGAGCCGGAGATGAAACCTGGGTTGCTCGATACCTGTTAGAACGAACCGGCGAAAAATATGGTTATTCTATTAACTACCACCCAAAGCCATTTGGAACATTAGATTGGAATGGTTCGGGAATGCATGCTAACTTCTCTAACGGCGTCATGAGAGAGTGCGGTGATGAAGCTACTTTTAACAAGATTTGTGACAACTTTGGAAACAACATCGACCGACACATGAGTGTTTATGGTGCTGATAACGACCAGAGACTCACGGGTGAGCACGAAACTCAGGCATTTGACCAATTTAGTTATGGAGTGTCGGATCGGGGTGCTTCGATCAGGATCCCGGTGGGCACCGTTGAGAATGGATGGAAAGGTCGTTTAGAGGACCGCCGAACTGCCTCCAACGCTGATCCTTACAAAGTTGCTGCAGCGATAATTAAAACTACGAAGGAAGCATTGTAATACAGAATAAGTGTTGCAATTTCGGGTGCAAAACCGGATTGAAAGGGGATAGCACCCGTGTTTTCATGAAAAATTTGGGGGCACTTTTGACATTACTTGAAGCTCTCTACAGGCATGTAGACACTCAAAACGCACCATTGAGGTGCGTTTTGAGTGTGCATGAGTTATAGTGGCGCTTTTGGTTTTGCGTTGATCGAGGATCGTGCCTGCGTCCGGCCTCAGGGCACTCTTGGCTTAGATATTTCCTCGCCTTTACATTTGCTTTCATTAGCTTGCAGGTAGGGCCATTGATGTTGGATAGAATCGAAGACAAACACTACCTGTCGTTGCTAGGCAGCCTTAACACTGCCGTGGTGCTGGCTGATGACACTTTATCTATCGTCTATGTGAACTCTGCGGCTGAAGCGATTCTTAAGATTGGATTTACTAAGCTTCGGGGGAATAAAATTTACGACCTTTTCTCCGAACCTGCGCAATCGCGCCGGGTCATGAGAGAGGCCATCCACTCTAATCAATCGTTTACCAAAAGACATGAGTCCGTTCACATCAATGATTCAAAAGGTAATTTGATTGACTATTCTGCCACGCCGGTCCAGTCAAACAA
>DDII01000038.1:108103-111256 GCA_002338445.1 Cellvibrionales bacterium UBA1854
TCCTCATATCTGATCATTGAGATGCAAGCCATTGAAAGGTTTATTCGCATAAATCGCGAAGAAGCGCTGAGCTCTCTTCAAGATAGTTCCCGGAGCCTAATAAGGGGACTGGCTCATGAGATAAAAAATCCTTTGGGTGGTATTCGCGGTGCTGCTCAGCTTTTAAATCAAGAGTTAAGTGACTGCGAGATGAGTCCCGAAACTTTGGAATTCTGTCAGATAATCGTAACGGAGGTGGACAGGCTAAGAAACCTTGTTGACCGCCTTCTAGGACCCAATCAGCTGCCCCAAATGAGGACAATGAATATTCATGAAGTCCTAGACCATGTGGTAAACCTGATGGATGCAGAAACAAGAGGCTCTATCTCATTGGTTCGTGATTACGATCCAAGTATTCCTGACGCACATGGCGATCCGGAGCAAATTATTCAGGCAATTTTAAACATCTCTAGGAATGCGATGCGGGCCCTACAAGGGTCGCAGCAATTAACACCGATTATTTACTTTAAGACAAGAGTTCAGCAAAGTTTCACCCTAGGTGGGCTCCATCAGAGGTTAGTGTGTCGGATCGATATCACTGATAACGGCCCTGGCATAGACCCTGCAATCAAAGATCGAATATTTCTTCCTATGGTTAGTGGGACCGGTGAGGGTGCTGGGTTAGGGCTTATGATTGCCCAGACAGCCATCAACCGGCATGGTGGGATGATTGAGTGTAGCTCGGTACCTGGGGAGACAAAATTTTCAATTTATTTACCATTAAAGGTGTAACAATGGATGGATCATCAAAAATTTGGATTGCGGAGGATGACCGATCGTTGAGGTGGGTCATGGAGAAGGCTCTGACGCGTGCGGGTATTGGGGTTCGGTCCTTCGAAAAGGGTGAGGACGTACTAAGTGCATTGGTTTCGGACCAACCGCATGCCATCGTTTCCGACATAAAAATGCCCGGCATAGACGGACTTGCAATGCTCCGGCGAATTAAGAGCTCCTATGCTGATCTGCCAATAATTATAACCACTGCACATTCAGACCTTGATAGTGCGGTCTCCGCTTATCGCGGAGGTGCTTTCGAGTACCTGCCAAAGCCCTTTGATATTGAAGAGTTAGTAGCAGTTGTCAAGAGAGGTATCGCAATATCCTCCGAAAAGAAATCGGCAAGTGAGTCGTCGGAGCAGGTCACATCGCAAGAAATTATCGGAGAGGCCCCAGCAATGCAAGAGGTCTTCCGCGCCATTGGCCGTCTCGCTAACTCTAATATCACCGTACTTATAAACGGAGAATCTGGGACTGGTAAGGAACTAGTAGCGCGCGCCCTCCATAACCATAGTCCAAGACAGGGAAGAGATTTCATTGCCCTGAATATGGCCGCAATACCTAATGAACTTATCGAATCCGAGTTGTTTGGTCATGAAAAGGGTGCATTTACCGGCGCTGGTCAAAGACGGGAGGGGCGTTTCGAGCAAGCTAACGGAGGCACTTTATTTCTGGACGAGATTGGTGACATGCCGGCTGAGGCCCAAACGAGGTTGCTGCGGGTTCTGTCGGATGGAGAATTTTATCGGGTCGGGGGGCATATGCCAATTCGAGTAGACGTGAGAATTATCGCCGCTACTCATCAAGATCTGGACCAACGTGTCTCGGAAAATCGTTTTCGTGAGGACCTATTCCATCGTCTCAACGTTATCCGGGTGCACTTGCCGCGACTGTCAGAGCGGAGAGAGGACATCCCCCGGCTAATGAAACACTTTTTTGCTCAGGCGGCAATTGAACTCAACGTCGAGGCGAAAAGTCTCTCCGCGGAGGCGAGCTTAGCCTGCCGAAATCTTCCTTGGCCCGGAAATGTCCGACAGTTGGAGAACGCATGTAGGTGGCTTACTGTAATGGCGGCGGGTAGAGAGGTGTTACTGTCTGACTTGCCACCGGAGTTACAGCCAAAAGAGGCCGACACCACCAACTTGGAAGTGGATAGCTGGCAGAAGTTACTTCGCTCTTGGGGTGAGAGGCAACTTCAGGCGGGCTCAACCGGCATAATGGTATCTGCTATTCAGGACTTGGAGAAGGTTATGATAGACACTGCCTTGTCATATACCGGAGGTCGCAAAAGACATGCAGCGGATTTGTTAGGGTGGGGACGAAATACGCTTACGAGAAAGCTCCAGGAATATTCTAAGGCAGATTTAGAAAGTCCTTAATGGCGAACTTTGCCGACGGATTCTTCAGGACTAGATTGTTCTTTATTTTTTGCGGCGGCAACTGCGGAAGCAAATAACGCCTCAAAGTTGACGGGAGGGATCATTAAAGGTGGGAAAGAGCCCTTTGTGAGAGTGTTATCTATTACCTCACGAGCGTAGGGGAAAAGCATACTTGGACATGTTGTGTTCAACACTTGAGCGAGCTGCTGGTCGTTTAACCCTTCAATTTTGAAGATACCTGCCTGGTCTATTTCGATTAGGTAAAGGGTCTCGTCCTCGTGCTTTACAGTTATGGTTAACCGAAGAGAAACCTCAAACAAAGTCTTGTCTAACTGAGCTGAGTGGGTGCTAAGATCTTGGTTAACCTTCGGTTTCCATTGCTTCTGAAAAACTTCAACACCCTTTGGTGTCTCAAACGAGAGGTCTTTGAGGTAAATCCGTTGCGCTGAAAAGCTCGGAGATGTGTTCTCTTTAGCCTCTGTGGGTGCGGACGCATCTGGTTGCTTATCCTCTTGATCTGACATAATTTCGCTCCAATTTAGAGTTTGTGTATTCTTTTTTCTATTATTTGTTTTGCGATCAATTCTTTCGATGAAGTTTCTGTTCGTAGATCGGGTATTTCAACAGCGCACTTTATGTACCTTTCACGACCGGCATATTCTGGTCTCGCCACTCCACCATCCCACCATTCAGCCGTCGGACGTTATACCCAAGGTCAGAAAGCATCTTACCGGAACTGCCCGAATGCTGGCCATATTTATCTGCCAAAACTACAATTTTGTCGACGTGTTGTTGGAGTTCTACGTGTCGTGAATTTAGCTTAGTGTGCGGAATGTTTATTGCTCCAGAGATATGCCCCGACCGGAATTCGTCAAGTGGACGCAGATCAATCAGCACTGCTTCCTCTGAATTGATAAGCGAGACAAGTTCGTGCGGACCCAGTTGCTTTCCACCTTTG
>DDII01000052.1 GCA_002338445.1 Cellvibrionales bacterium UBA1854
ATCAGTGATGTGTTTGGCGAAACGTCGCCGGCTGTTTCGCCTCCTGAAAATAATGTTGGCGATGTTGGCGACTCCACTGAATTACCTGAAAATTCTGTAGACTTACCTGTGGGAACTGTATCGATAACCAAGATCATTGAGACTAATGCTCCGGCTCCTTTTGTTAAGGTTGTTGAGTTATATGTGTCAGGTTCGGTAGATTTTGCAGATGAGAATGCCATTTCGATAAATTATATGCAAAACGGGGATCCATTTTCCGAAAGAGAGAATTTTTTCGAGGAAATTCGCTCATTAGGGACTGTGAGTAACAGCTTTATATATCTCGTGAGAGACCTTGCGCTCACTCAGGCAGAATTTCCTAGCTCAAACTTCAAAGAAGGAGTAAACACAGTTGTTGTAGGTGCATCCACAAACGGGGATGACGGTTACCAGGTAATTATGAATGGTAACGTTGTAAGCCAGTTTGGGGTGGATGGACAGGATGGTGATGACAGTATCGGCACGTCACTGGACTGGGCACACAATGATACTGTTGCAGAGCGGAAGCCAGACACAAATGATGACGGTACATTTGTCAGAGATCATTGGACAATCTTATCTGAGGATTATTTAGATGATTTTGGCTCCTACAATGGGCGTCCACTGTTGGAGACTGTGGTTAATCTTGCAACTTGGGTGGGGGTTTCTAACACCAGTCCAAATTCAATTGCTGTTGATACAGATTCTTCTGTGAGCACGTTAAGTAGGCCTGAGATGGAAGAAATTTTTAACGCTGATTCGACATCACTGGTTCGTCTTGCTGATGTGTTTAGAAATGAATTTGCAGAGATCTCGGATTCTCAAGGTGAATTTTTTGTGGAGATTTTGGAGTTGCCTTCTTTGGGCTCTGTACTTGATAAAAATGGTAATTTAGTCGCTGTCGGGTCAACCTTCTCTCCTGATCAGTTTACGGAGCTATACTATCAAACCGCGACTGATGCTAACGGTGATGCTGGATATGTCAGGTACCGTGCCACTGACGTCGATGGTGTCTCCGCTGAGTCATCGCTCCATATTTTCATTACCCCAGTTAATGATGCTCCTCGGTTTGCAACAGAGTCAAGTAAACTGATTATTGACTACCCAAAAAATAATTCGATGCTTCTGGATGTCCTTGAGCCGACTGATCCGGAGAGTATCATAACTACAGTACGTGTTATTGAATTACCTCAGTTGGGGGTGATATCGATGGACTCCTCGTCCTTGTCTATGGGTCAGGTACTCACATTTGATCAACTTAAACGTTTGCGGTTCGATCTTACTGAAAATGTTAACGGACCCATCGGTGCGCTCGGTATTCAGGCTGTGGATGAACAAAATATCGCCACCAACTGGCGACTTGAATTAGAAGTTGAGGGCGATTCAGGTTTTAATTCAGGTACAGCTGGCGCTGATGAGCTCTATGGAAGCGTAGGCGAAGATACACTCTATGGAAATCGGGGTGATGACACACTGGTTGGAAATGCTGGTAATGATAGTCTGCTCGGAGGGTTGGGTAATGACAGGCTGATCGGTGGTTCTGGCAGCGATAGCCTTGATGGATCTGCCGGCAATGATTACCTTGATGGTGGTGGGGGGGCTGACTTTATGATGGGAGGCCCCGGGCACGATACCTATTTGGTGGATCAACCAAGCGATGTTGTTCTGGAAGTCATTTCTGGGGGCGCAGGTGGGGAGGACGTCATCTTGTCTTTGATATCCCTTGAAGCTCCAGATAATGTTGAGAACCTCCAAGCAGCGGGTATATCGGCTGTAGACCTCACAGGGAATGAACTTGACAATATCCTGGTTGGAAACGAAAACAACAACACCCTGATTGGCGCATCCGGGAGAGATTCTTTGTTTGGTGAGGGCGGGGATGACGTAATAGATGGTGGTGAGGGTGTGGATGCGCTCATTGGTGGAATCGGAAATGACGAGTACCGAGTTGACTCTAAGGCAGACCGTATAGTGGAACGGTCCTCTCAGGGTATTGATACGGTATTCGCTGAGTCCAGTTATACGCTGGCCTCTAACATCGAAAATCTTACTCTTCTTGGTGAAGGCAATTTCACCGCGGGCGGTAATTCCCTTGACAATAACCTCGTTGGTAACGGTGGCGATAATATATTGGCCGGAGGGCTTGGAACGGATCGCCTCGAGGGCGGTCTGGGTAATGATATATATGTACTCAGTGATACCCTAGACACAATAATCGATATCGGTGGTGTAGATACAATCCGCTCAAATCTTGATGTTTTGCTGATAGCGGATATCGAGAACGCTGATCTTGTAGGGATAGCAGATACAATTGCGATCGGTAACGGCCTTGACAATAAGCTGAGTGGAAACATGGCCGATAACATGTTGGAGGGAGCGGGCGGGGTTGATATGCTCACCGGTGGTCAAGGCGCAGATACATTTGTGATGAGTTACAATGGTGATGAGATCGATGCCGATCTAATTACTGACTTTACTTCAGGTGAGGACCTTCTTGTGGTAGATCTCGCATCTTTTGGTATTTCTGCTGAGGAGTTGGGTCTTGCCTCCTCTGGCCTTGTGGATGACGCGTCATTCGTCTTCGGGGCAGGCGCTAGTGCACTCGATAACAATGACCACTTCATCTTCGATACCGCCCAGGGACTTCTGCTATTTGATAGTGATGGGTCAGGTGACTCCGAGGCGCTCACGATCGCAAGAATTCAAATGGACCCTGAAAGTGATCCTCTCACCTCAGGTGATGTTTTTGTGGGTATTTAAGGCATTTGTTTTGGAAAGTACCCTAAAGTTTCATTTGACTGAACGAAAGGCCGGATAGTATGGCGTTTTTTCAGGTGACTTCACCCGACATAGCCGGCTTATCCTTGGGAGGGGCGACCCTCCGATTGCTGGAAAGTCATGGTTTCACAAGTGATGAAAAATATCTCCTGGTGCGGGCCACTTACACCGATGATGCCGATATTTCATATGGCCTTAATTATGGGTATTTTGTTTATGATCTTCTAAATCGCGAATATGTAAGCACCTTAAATGCACTGGTTGGAGGCGTCAATAGTGCGCGCGATTTTGATATTACTAAGGCGGAAATAATCGGCTCCTCAAACAACTGGAGCTGCGTGGCTTTGGTGGCAAATAAGGGTATCGAGGGATCGCGCTTAATGATGCTCAGGAGCGATAAAACCGTCTTAGATGATCTGCTTGCTATTCATACCGAGTTGAGGGATGTAGCCATTGAAAATTTTAAGATCGACCGGTCTGGGAGATTCCTTGCGATTCAGACATCAAATCCTCAATTAGCTCTGGATAATCAGCCTGATACAAATGATTCCAGCGATATATACCTACTTGATTTAAGTACGTCTGTTGTAACACGGGTTAGTTACCCAGGTGGTGGAGAGGTCAATGAACCCACTTACCTTAAAAATATTTTTTTCGCTGATAATGAGGTACGTATCGCATTTGTTTCGGATGCTGCTTTTGTTTCGCCGTCAAAGATTGATACGAACTCCTCCAATCTTTCCACAGAGAGTGGATACAGGAGTGACGCCTATGTGTGGAGTGCAAGAATCCATCAATCGGGAACTTTGGACGAAATGACTTATCATTTACAGTCTGTAGATATTGATGGAACTGCCTCAGGTTTTGTTTCCAAGTCAGATTATTTTGGTCTTACTAGTGGTGGAGCATTTTTCAGTAGCACGTCCGAAATAATAGCCGACGGTGATACAAATGAAAGTAAGGATGTGTTCGCCCGATCTCGGGCGGGCGAGATAACCCGGCTTGATATTCCCTCTTTGGGTGAAATGAGTGACGGAGCGCAGTTTCTTTCTGCGTCAGATAGTGGGAGTCACATTGCGATACTGTCCTTTTCGGAGGAGGTAGCTGGTTCGAGTGGTGCTCAGCAGCTGGTTGTTTTGGATGTCCAGAGTGGTGAATATAAAATTGCCTCAGCTTCTCAGTCGGGTGCTTTAGCCAATAATTGGGTGACAAGTGGAACCTTGTCCCCGTCTGGGTTTTCTGTGGCGTTTACAACATCTGCGAGTAATTTGACACCTGAGTCTGCAGTCGCTTCCTCAGGGAGCTTGTTTGTGGACATGGCTGACTTTCTCCCCATCTCAGGTAGGGTTTATCATTGGGCAAGCCATGCCTTATTAGATGGTGTCCAGTTTAATATTCTAGGCGTTACCGGCGGCGAAAGTCTTGGAGAGTTACTCGCAACTGCAGAAAGTGACTCAAACGGACAATACTCGTTAGTTAGTAAGGCAATTGGCGACGCCGTCATAGCGGCAACGAGGAATCTTGATTCGCAGGATACGAGCCGGGTGGTAACCTCCGCCGATGCTTTGGCGGCATTAAAGATCGCGGTAGGAATTAATCCTAATCTTGACGAGGCATACCCAACGTCTCCATACCAGTATATAGCAGCTGATATTAACAAAGATGGTAGAGTTACGAGCGCCGACGCTCTATCTGCACTGAAGATTGCGGTGGGTCTCTCCGAATCGATCCCGCAGGAGTGGTTGTTTGTCCCCGAGATAGAGGACTTTTGGGATGAGACTCGTGGAGAGTATACATTGTCGAGTAGCTTTGTAGAGTGGTACTCGGAGGGGCTTACGTTCACTTCACCCGGGCTTGGTGAGGCTAACTTTGTGGCAATACTATTGGGCGATATAAATGGCAGCTGGGAGCCTCCCTTGGGAACTTCGCTATTGACCATAGAATATTTTAGAGCCCTGGAGGAAGCAGGAATTGCATCTATCGAACAGTGGGGGGTGTTCCCTTCATTATAGAAGTAAAAGTTTTAGGTGGTTTTGGACGTTGCCTGTTGTGCTTGAATTAGCGACCTATATTATTATCAGTCAGTAATTGATACTCAATGAGTGATATTCTTTCATCAATTGAGTCAGCTGAAGGTTATCAAGACTGTGATGGACTGGGGAAGTAGGTAAAGAGATATGCGGAAAGTATGACCAGAACTTTCCATTTATTTGGGTCTGTATAGTGAGCATAAATTACTCATCAGATTTCACAAAGATTCAAAAGCCAACGCTGTAATGGCTAAAGAAGATCGAGAAAAGGTAATTAAGTGGACCAAGCGAAGCTAGAACGAGGGTGAGTCAGGAAAATTACTTTTCCAAAAGGTTCATTTTAAATTACGAAAGTTAGCCTAGATGAACTATTTCCCGCATACTTGGATGGGGAGGGAGCTTCAATTCTGAGGTGATGATGAGAGAGATTTGAAGCGGTTTTAAGAGCTAAATTGAGCATTATTTTACTTAACAGATAAAGTGTCTTAATACTTGATTAAGGAGGGATCAAATGTTTCTGAATATCCTAAGGTATGGTTTTACATTCTTGCTAGTTTTAGCTGCAGAGCAGTCCATTTCTAAAATGAAAATTTATCAAATTGACTCAAATCACACTTACCCATCTTTTGAGGCGGATCACATGGGAGGATTGTCGTTTTGGAGGGGTAAAATAAACTCGACCTCTGGAGAGATAAGGCTGGATAAGAAAGCAAGTTTAGGCAGTGTAGAAGTAACTATGGACATGGCTACCATCGATTTTGGTCACGATAAAATGAACGATCATGCTAAAAATGAAGATATGTTTGATGTGAAAAAATTCCCGACCGCCACTTTTAGGGGGCGCTTAGTCGACTTTATTGATCAGACTCCCACTAGGGTGGAGGGTCAATTAACGCTGCATGGTGTAACAAAACCTCTTACCCTCGAGATTGTGAAATTCAAGTGCATGTTCCACCCTTTTAAAATGAGGGAAGCATGTGGTGCAGACGCTCGTGGGGTAATTATGCGTGATGAGTTCGGTATAGATTATGCGAAGATGATGGGTTTCGATATGAGAGTGGAGCTCAGAATTAGTGTTGAGGCCATTCTCTCCGGTAATGCTGAGTGATGTAACAAGTGATATGTTAGAAGTTAAAATGCTGCGATTGGCAGGTTTCTAATTATCCACAGGGCACTTGACAAATGTGCTGCTAGGACCGAATAACTGTTTAGGAGAATCTCATGTCAATTTTACTTATAGCCATTCAACAGTTCCACAAAGTGGTTATAACGATTCGCATATAATCCCTTGATTGTAATGGCTCCGCCTGCTGGGCTCGA
>DDII01000047.1 GCA_002338445.1 Cellvibrionales bacterium UBA1854
AAGTGACACAGCCTCCTCTAAAGAGGTCTTAATAGAAAAGTATTTTTTAAGTCTAATCCACTCGGGAAAACTTCTTCCAGGCGATAAGTTTTCTGAGCTCCATCTAGCTAAAAGATCACATTGCAATACCATAACGGTTAGAGAATTTATGATCCGTTTTGCTCACACCGGTTTAATAGAAAAAAAACCTCGAGCTCAATGGCAAATGGTCAAGTTTGATGAAGCATTCGCAAAAGAGCTCTCTGAATTTCGTCGTATTCTCGAAGTGAATGCACTCAGAAAGTTAATGTTAAAAACCGAGCAACAAAATATCCAAAACAAATTTAACTCGCTCTTAAAGGAGCATGAAAATTTACAGAAAAATCCGGATATGTTCTTGATGTTACCTCCGTTAGATCGGAAGCTTCATCTGACAATACAAGATGGTGCGGAGAATAGGTTTGTGCGCCAGTTCTTTAATATCGTCTCATTCGTGTGTCATTATCATTACCAGTGGGATAAGGCAGATGAGCAAGCCAGAAATCTTCATGCGGTTGATGAACATGTGGATTTGATAAAAAAAATACTAGCCGGAGATGAAAATGGCGCATTAGTAAGCTTGAATAATCATCTTGATACGGGCCAAGTTACTTTGTTAAGGTCAGCCCATGGGTTGAGCGAGTAAATTACAGCTTATGAGTTACCTGAAAAATCAATTATAAAAGATTTGTTAAAATTAATGAGCTCTTAGAGAAAATTCAAAACACCAATGTACAATCTCTGAACGTTAGTCTTTAGCGCAAGATGCGGCTTATCCTAAACCCCCTTCTTTTCTACCGACCAAACATCACCTTTCACCAATCTACCCTCAATAACCGCATCAACTCTCCAAAAATAAACCCTCTCCTCAAGTTTTTTTAATCGGTAAACATTTTTTTTCGAAAAAACCCCTTGAAACTCTTGATTGGTTTTATCAGCATTTGTCACATCAGTGCGATCAGAACCAAAATAAAGGTGGTGTTCAGTCGCACTAAATGCATTCCGCCAGATTAGTACATTATCGGATGCAAACGACCCTCCATCTTTAGGAATTGGCATAGAGGTTTTGATTAAGCGCCTCCCCGGTATCCAATATTGTGCTGAATCTTTTTGATAGGGACCCAGATCAACCGCAGTGCCACTGCTGTTACCATTTAACTCAAAAATATTTTGCCCTGCAGATACGAGTTTCGATCCTCTTGCTGGCCTGAAATCTTGACTGTCAGCATTAACCAATTGGTCTTTAATTGATTGGTCGAAAATAGGATTCGAATAATTCGTCAATGCAATTCCCGGTATCAGAGACTGTCTATTTCTTTCTCCAGAGATTGAATCTGCAACATTGTTTTGGGTTTTGGTTCCCTGGTTCCCTCCACCATTTAATTTGGTATCGTCTAATATTCTTATGTCTGAACCCTGATTATCGAAAGCAAGGTTATGAAAAACTTTATGGCGCTCTCCTTTAACGTTAATTCCCTTTGCATTCCACACAACATTATGATGGATCATCCCACCATTACCCCACCGAGTCGGAGGAATGGGCGAATCGAAACGAATTCCATATTTATCTGGCGAATCATGACACCAGTTATATCTTATTATTGCCCCCGTTTGAGAGGGTATCCTTACGTGAATCATGGCTCCATCACTTTGAGCAAAACCAGTATTGTAGATGTGATTCAATTCCGCAATAAACCATCCTGCCCCGGACAGAGCAGATGATGCCCCCGCGCTAAAAATGGTATTTGAGCTGAAAATATTTCCAACGCCTTTTAAATGGATGGACTCGCCATGAACGTATGATTCAGTCACAGCGTAATCGATATTATAGAATAGACAATTCTTGATGAGAGCCTTATTTGCCTCAATAATCAAAGCCTGAGAATCTGTGTTATTTATGTTGCAATTCGATAATATCAGTCCACTTGATTCTTTTGAGGACGTAAATTTCGTTAAGTCAGCAATGGTCGACTGTAACCCCAAAGCACGTTTTGACGCCGAAGCATGGTGAAAATTCATGTCTGCCAGTACAAGATCATCGCACCGCTCACATTTCATGGTTGTTGCAAAGAAATTGAGGCCCGCTACTTTTACGTTTTTCCAATTCTCACCATCTATCGCATAGGATTGCACTTTTCCAAAGTAATTTCCTTTTGGCACTTGGGTCGAAAAAACATAAATAAATTTTTCTTCAGCATCAAAAAACCACTCGTCTGGTCTGTCGAGGAACTGTAACTTACCTTCAACAAAATAATTTAAAGGATTCCAAGGTTTATTTTTAAAATGAGGGACCTTGTCAAATTTAAAATGATTTGATCCATCCTTGTGCTCAGTTACTCGCCTCGTCCAAGTTTCCCATCCGCCAAAATTTGCTATTAAAATCGCATTCTCAATGTTTAATCCACTTTTCGCTAAATCCACAACTTCAGGGTCATTCTGTGCACTTCCATTCACAGAATTCTCAGGACCTGCCAACGCCCATCCTTTTTTACTGAACACGGACCCATCTGAGAAAGAGGCATTAGGCCAGCGGGCATTCACTAGTTGTTTGCCATCGACGAAAAGTTGCCAAACATCGCGATCTATCTTTCTCCTAAAAACTGATTTTGCAACTTTTTCCCAATCTCCTTTAGCGATTGAATCCAAGGCTACCGTTCCATCAAATATAACTCGCTCTCCAGGGTATGAGATGATAGAGATATCTGAGAGATTCTTTCGACGAATTTCTTCATGATAGACGCCTCCCCTAAGTATAATAGCGCCACCAGGTTTGACTCGGTTTAAAGCATACTCAAGGGTCCTGTAGGGTTTGCCTTCAGACCCCCTATTCGTATCAAGATCATCTTCCCCGTCTACGGAAACAAAATACAAATCGGTATCAGAAGTTGATGCATGAACCCCATCTCCAGCAAACAGGATCCCTAGTAAAAATACGATTACAGTCATTTCCCACTGCAAAACATAATAATAATGCTGTGTAGTAGATTTCCTAAACATCTGTAAATTCTCGCAGATCACATGCTCTACAGTGGATTATTTTTCAGCGTTCTGCGACCATAATTTGCGATAACCAAAAAACAAATTAACGGCAAAATAAATGAAGCTTGTATCGAAGTGACAAACTCAAAAGTCCAATTATCAATGACAGTGGCCTGAAGCATGGGTAAAAAAGTACCTCCGACGATCGCCATTATGAGCCCTGCTGCAGCAATTTTTGCATCATCTCCCTGAATACCTTTGAGAGCAATCCCATAAATAGTAGGAAACATGAGGGACATGCAAGCAGAAACTCCCACAAGACAATACAGTCCGGATATTCCACCTAAAAATATGATACCCAGTGTCAAGACCATTCCGCCAGCTGCAAGACACATTAGTAACATGCCGGGAACAAAATATCTCAGAAGAAACGTACAAATAAACCTACTTGCACAGAATAGACCCATAGCAAGGATGTTATACTGTTGCGACAACACTTGTGC
>DDII01000051.1 GCA_002338445.1 Cellvibrionales bacterium UBA1854
TCTCTTTATGCTTCTGGTATACTTTAATCTTTTGAAAAGCAAATTTTAGATCAAAGTGTTGTTACAATGTGATATCAATTTCGTTATAATTATACCTTGACTGAGCAAAACAGTTTTTGACAAAATCCAACCTTAGGAGTTGAAAAGACGTTAAATTTAACATAAATTACAGCGTTAATGATCGACTTTTAATTCTTATTCGGGCTAATCATTTTATCAGCCTTAGTATGGTTGCATAAGATAAGTTGGCAAACCAAATGGAGAAAGAATGAACATACGAAACATTGTTCTTACTAGACTTAAAAATGCTGTTGCCGAACATTCACCAATGCCTTTTCCGGAAGAGATAGATGATGATAGCGAGCTAGACGTGTTTGGCCTTGATTCATTGGCTTTTATGGATTTGCTTACTAGTATCGAACAAGACGTGGGTTTCATTCCGCGCAAAATTCTAGAGGGTGATCTTTATCCAGAAACTTTTGGAGAGCTTGTTTCCGCTTACGGCAGTGATGGAACATAATGAAAGCTTCAGACCTCCCGATTGATTATAACATGTGTGAGATACTTGAGCATAACCTTGAGCACCGCGCAGATAAGACAGCATTATTGAGTGAGCATGGCACGATGACTTTTCGTGAGGTTTCTAACCAGGTAAATCAGATCGGTAATGCACTTACTCGTTTGGGCGTTAGATTTGGGGAATGTGTGGCAATCCTATGTCCAGATCGACCAGAATGGGTGACAACATTTTTTGCAACCACAAAGATTGGTGGGGTTGTCCTTGGAATGAACACACTGCTTACCACTGAAGAATATGACTACATACTTAAGGATGCGCGCGTTCGAGTTCTAGTGATCCATGACAGTCTGTTGGAGTTAGTTGAGCCTATTCTAAGAAATCATAATATATTGTCCAAGGTCATCGTTATCGGAGCTGATGAAGGCGCAAATTATACTACCTTTAACGATTGGATTGATAGCGAAGATAATAAGCTTGAATTTGAAAGGACACATCGTGATGATTTCTGTTCACTTCATTACTCAAGTGGTACTACGGGGATGCCAAAGGGTGTTATGCATTCCCACAAAGACTATCCATTGATAGCTCAGTTATCGGGCGTGAATCTCTTTGGTCTGACAGAAAACGATAGGACTTTCTCGGTTGCAAAGCTATTCTTCGTTTATGGGATCGGCGGCAACCTAATCTTTCCATGGTATGTTGGTGCAAGCTGTGTTCTTAATTCAGGACCACCACGTCAAGCAGCTGCAGTGCTGAAAACGATAGAGACATTTAAACCAACCATCTTTGTTTGTGTGCCTACCGTCTATGGAGCAATCCTCTCATTACCTAATTTTAACGAACGTTACGACATTGGATCGCTAAGGATGTGTATGTCTGCAGGCGAACCACTTCCTGTAGGAGTGTGGAATGATTGGAAAGATACTACAGGGATAGAAATCCTTGATACGATCGGTTGTACAGAAACCTATCACACTTTTATGGCCAATCGACAGGGAGAGGTGCGCCCCGGCAGTAGCGGTAAGCCCATTGCTGGTTATGACGTGAGGCTTGTGGACGATGAAGGTAAAGATGTCCTCGATGGAGTGATAGGCAATTTGATGGTGCGAGGAGAGTCGACAGCACTTTTTTATTTGCATCAATCAGAAAAAACACGCCACACTTTCCGCGGTGAATGGTTGTTTACGGGTGATCAGTATCTTCGGGATAAGGATGGGTTTTACTGGCACCAAGGACGTGCAGACGACATGCTAAAGGTTGGTGGTCTTTGGGTTTCGCCCACAGAAATCGAAGAGGTACTAAAAGAGCATGTATCCGTCGCTGATTGTGCAGTCGTTGGTCATTATGACAATGTTGGCCTTCTTAAACCAAAGGCGTTTGTCTGTTTACAGGATGGTGTTGTACCCTCTGATGATTTGTTGGGGCAACTACTTAAGATATGTGCCAAGAAACTCGATGCGCATAAACGCCCAAGGTGGCTTGAATTTATTGGTAATTTGCCACGTACTGCGACAGGCAAGTTACAACGTTTTAGACTGAGAGAGCAGTAGCCTATGTCTGAAAAAATGGGACCAGATCAAAGTAAGCCTCAAACTTTGGAAGAAGCCAATGCAGAAATTACACGCTTAAAGGCGGAACTTGTTGCCCGTGAGGGTGAGGGATCTTCTAAGGAACCCATCGCTATTATTGGAATGGGCTGTCGTTATCCGGGAGGTGTGAGGACACCTGATGAATTCTGGCATCTCCTTAGTTCTGGCAAAGACATTTTGCGCGATATTCCAGATGATCGCTGGGATATTGATTCACACTTCGACCCTGAAATTACTGTTCCTGGGAAAATGTATGTTCGTCAAGGGTATTACCTAGATGATATCGATCAGTTTGACCCCCAATTTTTTGGTCTCTCCCCCAGAGAGGCAGAAAGTCTTGATCCACAGCAACGTCTTGTCATGGAAGTCAGCTGGGAAACCCTAGAACATGCAGGTATTGCACCTTCCTCTCTCAAAGGTGAAAAGACAGGTGTTTTTGTTGGTCAATATTGGGATGATTACTCTTCACAAAGGATCTACTCAACTGACAATCGCGAGATTGATCGGTACGCGCAACTTAGCGCATTACGAGGTCTGACGGCGGGACGGATTTGTCATATTTTAGATTCGCACGGTCCAGCTATTCAGTTGGACACTGCATGTTCTTCCTCATCGCTTGCGGTTCATATGGCCTGTCAGTCTCTAAGAAATGGTGAAAGTGATTTGGCTCTAGCAGGAGGTGTTAGTTTGGTACTGGCACCTGAACATTTGATTGGTATCTGTCAAATGAACGCTCTTTCTCCAGATGGGCGTTGCAAGACTTTTGATGCCAGTGCTGACGGATTTGGCCAGGGAGAAGGTTGTGGTATGATTGCTTTAAAGCGGTTTAGTGATGCGCAAGCTGACGGAGATACTGTGCTTGCCATTGTCAAAGGCTCTGCGGTAAACCATGACGGTCAAGCCCGAACAGTAACCACCCCAAGTGGACCAGCCCAGCGTGATATGTTGAAAGACGCGCTTGCCAATGCGGAGCTTGAACCTCATCAGATCGATTTTGTTGAAACTCATGGAACTGGGACACCGCTTGGTGATCCCATCGAGGTAAGCGCAATCGCTCGCATACTGTGTAAAGACAGAACAAAGCCGCTTTATTTAGGAGCAGTGAAGGCTAATGTTGGGCACCTTGATTCTGCCGCTGGGATTGCAGGGCTTATGAAAGTTGTCTTGTCACTGCAAAACAACACGATCCCGCTACATCTAAATTATTCTAAGCCTAACCGGCATATTCCATGGGAAGATTGGCCAATAAAAATTCCAACGGAAAATACCGCTTGGGATGGCGAAGAACGATTTGCTGGGATCAGCGCCTTTGGCATGAGTGGTACGAATGTCCACTTAATTATTGGACAATCTCCTCAGCCAACTTCACTTGCTGAAATGCATTCTTCAGTTGCTAGACCAGAACAGTTATTGACATTATCTGCTAAGGCTCCGGGAGTTTTACCTGAGCTAGCCAAACGTTACAGCGAGGTTTTGGATGGTAAAGGGTCTAATAGTGGAGTTAATCTATCTCAGCTTTGTTTTTCGGCTGCCACTGGCCGATCCCATTTCTCTCACCGAGTTGCGTTTCCAGCCAGCAACCCATTAGACCTTGCGCATGCACTAAATGAATTTTC
>DDII01000060.1:0-10078 GCA_002338445.1 Cellvibrionales bacterium UBA1854
TTCTAAGCCCTTGACAGTGAACCTAGCTGTTGTAACTATATGATTTATAGTGAGCTAACAAAGCTTCTGGAGCTGTATCAAGGCGATGAGGTGCTATCCCACCGCCATTTTATACTCTTAACAGCTCTACAGGCCCTGTCAGCTCTGGAGTCTTCCAGATTTAGCAAGGAGCAGGGGAAGCCATTTTTTCTAAGAAGCTCTGCATCAGCTCTAAGCTGTAACCATCTCCATAACCTTGTCCTATAGACCTTAAGGTCCATCCACCCAATTGATCTATCATATCTGGTGGTGTTTCAACACTTCTTAAACGATCTCTAAAAGAGTGTCTAAGCCCATGAATTACATCGTCTTTATGGGCTATAGTTTTGATCCATTTATTTATTGCAGCGGATGCTGAGTTAGAATTACAACGTTCCTCATTAGTGTATCTAGGGAAGCAATACAAGCCCTTGTAATGCTTTTTCAGGCGTTTAGCAGCCCAGAGTGATGTATCAACAAGTGGGATCTTTCGCTCACTAGAAACTGTTTTAAGACGCCTGTGAGGATGAGGTCTAATGTAAAGATAGGGTAGGGGACTTTTTAGTTCTATGTCATCGATCATTAAACCAACTGCTTCAGATAAACGAACACCAGTATCCGTTATTAAACCCACCAGCCATCTAATATCATCATCCAATGCATAACATTCGTTTTTGAGTTTAAGAAGATTACCCTCAGAAACAGGTCTTCTTTTCTTGGCTGTGAGGTCAGTAGGGATATAAACTTTTGAAAAAGGATTGGAGATATCCAAACCTTGTTCTCGAACAACGAAGTTGATTACTGCTTTGATTCCTGAGAAAACTCTATTTAAAGAACTATTACTCAAACCTCTATCTGTTAACCAAGATCTCAGAATGGTGGCATCTTTTGTTGAATAACAATCAATAGGTCTCGATCCAAGACATTTGATGAGATAACCAATATATCGCTCAGCGGTAGTAAAAAAGAGTTTCTTTTTATCTTTTCCTACAACTGTGAAATAAACCTTTAAAGCTTCTTCTATAGTTGGTGTAGAGGAACGATCAGCTGTCTTATTTGAGCAGAGTAGGTGGGCTGCTGGTAAGTCTACTGTTTTTAATCTGAGACCTAACCAATAATTATCTAACTTTGCAGAATAGTTTGAAGCCGCTTGATCAGCAGAGCGATAACAACTAGTTTTTAGAGATTGAACGATTCTAGGTCTGGTGTAAAAAGGTCTTAGATCAACAGGAACTGATCTGGAAAAGTAATAAATATTATCTTTCTGATAGGTATATTTAGGATGCCTTAAGTGTCTACTCATTTGTCTACTGCTCCTTGCTAAATCTGGAAGACTCCAGAGCTGACAGGGCCTGTAGAGCTGTTAAGAGTATAAAATGGCGGTGGGATAGGGATTCGAACCCTAGATAGGCTATTAACCTATGCCGGTTTTCAAGACCGGTGCATTCAACCGCTCTGCCATCCCACCTTGTTCGTACTAAAGTATACAGTCATGCTTAGACAGAAAACGACAATAATTTCGATCAAATAACTATCTTTTAAAGATGTTGATCAGTTCGAGGCAAAAATTTTAGCTATCATCGTTGCCATCGGCTAATGTATTTTTGCGTCTTTTTCTTGGATCGTTCGAAGCACGACTAACTTGCCGCGTTGGCCTATTATTACCTTGTTCTGACATTGGGGGCACTGGCTGTGACTCAGGTGTGAGTTCTACGGTGCTTACCTCAACATCGGTCACGGGCTTAGGTTTTTTTCTAGGATCATTTTTTGCCCTCGGCTCCCTTTTTTTATTCGGATTTCCTATATCCTTTTTTTCGGTCATCAACACACTTTTAGATTCATCTGCTGCCGAATTCTGCGGAGATTTTTTTGGCGTCGATAATTTCTCTGATTCTACTTTTGGGGCTTTCTCCCGATTTTTAGTATTGTGAATGCCACTAGCTGGTGTCACATTTACATCGGCCTCGCCAACATTTTTATCCCTCTGAAAATCAGAATCTTTAGCTTTTTTAACCGGACGTGAAACTTTTTTACTAATATCATCTTCCTTTATTACTGGAACATCAACGACTTCGGTTACTACGGTATCGGTTTCTTTCTCCTTTTTAATTTTCTCCTTTTTAATTTTTTTAACTGGCTTTGAAGTTTCCGTTTTTGCGCGTGGACTAATTTTTTTCTCCAAAGACGCAATTTCTAAATTAGGCACTTCTTTATTATCGTCTAAATTTGGTGAGGGTGTTTCATGCGTGCTGAGGGCTTTTGCGTTTCCCACGCTCTGTGATGGTATCGGCTTTCTTTGTCTCCGACGACGTGGTCCACGCCTTTGATCATCGGGCCTACGTTTAAGCTGTTCTTTATTTATACCTTTTGAGTTCTCAGTCGTGGACTCGGCAGATCCATCTAAAGAATCAGCGGAATCTTTTTTATTGTGCTTATGTGCTGCTTGCTTCGTTGACTCAGCATTTTTGGCTCGAGATGCAGCAGTACCCTCAGTTGATGAGGGTCTTCGTTTTCGCTGTCGATTACGCTGTTGCTGATCACTGCTTCGGTTTTGACGATTTGATGGAGCCCTACCCGAAATAGGTGCCTCTTTGGGAACGTCACTTTCTTTTTTTCCTAAAAGGTAATTAAACAAGCGTCTTATCAGAGAGTCTTTTTTGATAGCAGTTTTTCTTGACCGCGCACGTTCAGATTGGGTGTTATCTTTTCTTTTAGGCGGGATTATTGTTTTAACGGCAGGCACTGATAAGTTCTCTGGAAGTAATTCTACTTCACCAGTTTTTTCTGCTGTTTTTACGTCAAGTTGATCGATTAACTTGTAGCTGAAATCAGACGTATCATCGTCTTGATGTCTTATTCTTGAAACCTCAAATTTTGGTGTTTCTAAAGAGGTGCTGGGTAAAATGATCAATTGGGTAGAATTTCGACTTTCAATTGCTGAGATTTCTGAACGCTTTTCGTTAAGCAAAAATGTTGCAACTGAGACGGGAACAACTGCCCTTATTTCTTTACTATACTCTTTTTGAGCCTCCTCCTCGATAAGTCTTAAGATTGATAAAGCCAATGAGCGGGTCCCTCTAATCGTACCCTGACCCTCACATCGAGGACAAATTTTCGACATAGTTTCCTCAAGCGATGGCCTCAAACGTTGTCTTGACATTTCCAGCAAACCAAAGCGTGATATCCTTCCAACTTGAACTCGAGCACGGTCCAATTCCAAGGCTTTACGCATAGTATTTTCTACTTCTTTCTGGTGCTTAATATTCACCATATCTATAAAATCAATTACTATCAGACCGCCTACGTCCCTTAACCTAAGCTGCCTTGCTATCTCCTCTGCAGCTTCCTTGTTGTTGTTAAAGGCTGTCTCTTCAATATCGCTACCTTTTGTCGCTCTAGCAGAATTTATATCTACCGCGACTAATGCCTCTGTAACGTCAATCACGATTGAGCCACCGGATGGGAGCTTTACCTCTCGACAAAAAGCTGTATCAATTTGATTTTCTATTTGATATCGGGTAAACAATGGTATTTCATCTTGATAGTACTTCACTTTGCTTTTAAAATCCGGCATCACCGTGCTTATGAAGGCGTCTGCTAATGCTTGCGCTTCGGCGCTGTCAATAATTACCTCGCCAACATCTTGTCGCAAATAATCTCGAATTGCGCGGACAATGACATTACTCTCTTGAAAAAGAAAATAAGGAGCGACTTTCTGGTCTGCTTCAACACTTATTGTTCCCCAGAGTTGCAGAAGATAATCTAGATCCCATTGGAGCTCTTCTGTAGCTCTGCCTATCCCGGCAGTTCTTACTATCACTCCCATGGTAGGCGGTATTTGAAGCCCTTTCATGGCTTCCCTTAGCTCAGAACGCTCTTCCCCTTCTATTCTTCGGGAAATACCACCTGCTCTGGGATTATTAGGCATCAATACCAAATATCGGCCTGCCAAGCTTATAAAAGTAGTTAGCGCAGCCCCTTTTGTGCCGCGCTCTTCTTTTTCAACTTGAACTAAGAGCTCCTGACCCTCTTTTACGGCATCTTGAATCCTTGCTTTTGAACCCTCAGCAACTCTTCTTTGAAAACAGGCTTTTGAAACCTCTTTGAGTGGAAGGAAACCATGCTTGTCGGCACCAAAATCTATGAAAGCTGCCTCTAGACTTGGTTCAACCCTCGTTACCTTTCCTTTATAGATATTTGCTTTTTTTTGTTCACGGGTTCGATTTTCAATATCTAAATCATACAGCCGTTGGCCGTCAACCATAGCTACGCGAACTTCTTCATTGTGCGAGGCATTTATTAACATTCTTTTCATGTACTGCAATTTCTCCGTGTTTAAAAACCGGATATAAGCACGTGAAAAAAAGGAGAAAATTATAATTGAGTGCAGAAACTACAAACTTCTCAAAGGTTATAGAAGTGGTGTGCTACAAACTCTCTCTGCATGTCAGCTAACAATATCTATGCATTGCTGGTATTCATTGCCTATTATCACAATTTCTTTTTTGTGAAGTATTGTTACTCCTCGTTCCGCATACACGACGCGTGAGGATATGATATTTCAACATAAACAGGCTTTTAATTTTTTATCCTAAAATTTTCTTGCTGATTCCGGTCAGCCAATTGCGAAGCCAGTCATATTTCGTTTGACCAAGCTTCTTGTGTCTTTACCCTGCAGTTCCAGGGTTTGTTGCTCTACTGATTCTCGCACAGCTCCGTGTCGAGCTCAGGAACTCATTAGCTATAGGTTAACAAAACTACATTTAAATTTCAATTTAATCTCAAGCATCATTGAGAATTTGCCGTTTCGAAGGATATACTACTAAAAAAATTCGAGTTTTTAATTGTGTTTGAGCAGTGCCGAAATCATGTTTCTTTTGTCACAGTCGACGAAGACCACATCGATCAGCGAATCGATAATTTTTTATTCCGAGAATTAAAAGGTGTCCCGAAGTCACGTATCTACAAGTTAATTCGGATCGGTGAGATTAGGGTAAATAAGAGGCGCATACGCCCAAGTACTAAACTTTTAGCAGGCGATGTTGTAAGGATAGCACCTATTCGAACTGCCAACCGAGAAGCACACCCGCAAAACACAGATAATCGAACCAATTTGACGAAACTGTCGATTTTACATGAAGACGATGATCTTATCGTTTTGAATAAAAAAAGTGGGCTCGCAACACATGGGGGCAGCGGCATATCACAGGGAGCAATTGAATTAATTCGACAAGATCGACCCAAGTCAAAGTTTTTGGAGCTCGCTCATCGGCTCGACAAGGATACCTCTGGATGCCTTATGATTGCAAAGAAACGCTCAGTGCTTTTGGCTCTTCAAAAGGCCATGATCACTAAAAGTATTTCTAAAACATATGAACTCCTAGTCAAAGAGCGATGGCCTGCCAGTCGGAAAAGGATAAGTGCTCCACTTTTAAAAAATCAATTGAAATCAGGACAGAGAGTGGTTGTAGTTGACCCGAAGGGTAAGCATTCTGTTACAGACTTTCAAATCCTTAGATTGTTTAATTCGAACACTTTACTCAAAGCTTTTATCGTTACAGGTCGAACTCATCAAATTCGTGTGCATTGCCAATCTGTTAGGCAACCAATCGCTGGAGATCAACGTTATGGCGACAAAGAATATAACGCTCAGCTGAGGCTACTTGGATTACGTAGATTATTTCTCCATGCAAGTTCATTAAGTTTTAATCATCCGATCACTGGGAAATTTTTCACCGTCAAAGCTCCGTTACCGAGAACTTTACAGAAAGTATTGGATAGGCTTTAGCATTTAGTTGGAAGTCTGTGTCACGGTAACTCATAATCAAATTGTTCAAGCATTCGAATAACGGATAAAAGAGGTAGGCCAATTAGCGATGTGTGATCCTCGCAGCAGATAGTTTTACAAAGCGCAATGCCTAAGCTTTCCACTTTAAAACTCCCTGCGCATTGATATGGTTTATCTTTGCTAACGTACCGGTGGATCTGATGATCTGTGATTTTTTTGAATAGTACTTTGGCGACGATAACTTCAGCTCGAATTATAGGCCTACTGTTTTTTGAGCAACTAACGATAGCGCAAGCCGTGTAAAAAGTAATTTTTTGTCCACTTTGTGTCTTTAGCTGTGCAACAGCACGATCATAATTACCGGGTTTTCTGAGCACAACTCCGTCTACAACAACAACTTGGTCAGCTCCAACTACTAAAGTATTAAGATGTTTGGTTGCCACGGCTAATGCTTTTAGTTTTGCGAGTCGAAGCGCCATTGACTTCGGACTCTCGCCCGAAAGCTTTGCTTCTTCAATCTTTGAATTTACAACAGAAAATTCGAGACCAAGGCTTTCAAGCTGCTTTGCTCGATAAATTGATCCTGATGCTAGGATGAGTGGCAGCATTTGGTCCCCTCTGCGTAATGCCAATTAATGCTTCACAGCTGACTAATAAGCTCAATTATTTTTGACAGTGGATATTGATGTGCCTATCATGCCCGCCAAGAAATTACATGAACTAGTTATATGGTTATTCCGGCAACCGTAAATCCTCGTATCTTATCATCGCAGAATTCGCGCATTGAGGGTATGGTTCCTCGAAAAAGTTTGTTGAGGCTGAATGAAGCGGTTTGTAAATTATCAAGGGATGCATCAGCGGAGATATATTTTAAAATTTCAGAGGAATCGTCCTACGAGCTAAGCGGAATGGTTGAAATTGAAGCAGAGGTTAAATGTCAGCGATGTCTAGAAAAGTGTCAAATCAAGCTCTCGTCAACATTTTCTTTTGTTATAGTAGAGTGCGAGGAGAAAGAGCAACAATTAAGAAGCACCAGAGATGTATGGGTAGTTGTTGGACGCACAGGAGATCTTTACTCTTTACTTGAAGATGAATTATTAATGGCTCTTCCTCCAGTAAGCTACCACAAGAACACAGCATGTAACCCAGAGCTCATAAAACATTATCAACAATCATTAAACGATGCGCATAGTCCATTTAATGTTTTAAAAAACGTCGACTTTTACTAGGAGATAATTATGGCAGTTCAGAAAAGTAGAAAGACTCGTTCCAAGCGGGGCATGCGTAGATCTCATGACTCGCTTGCCAGTCCAACGACATCAATTGATGAGCTTACTGGCGAGAAGCATCTGAGACATAACATTACAGCAGACGGTTTTTACCGAGGTAAAAAAGTCGTCGAGGTTCCTGTAGAATAGCGAAGCACTTGCAATTGAGCAATACTAATATTATAGCAGTCGACGCCATGGGTGGTGATCAGGGCCCGCTTGTCACCGTTAAGGCGGTGATAGCATTTTTAACAGAGTATTCCGATATAGAAATCCTTCTTGTTGGATCACAGGAGGCATGTGAATTTTTTTCCACCGTTTGTTCATGTCCAAATATCAAGTCGAGAGTTGAATTAGTTTTATGTGCAGCAAAGGTGGATGACTCAGAAAAGCCCACCATCGCACTCAGAAATAAGCGTGATTCATCAATGGCCAGGGTTATTGAATCAGTAGCATCTGGTAGCGCCCACGCGTGTGTTAGTGCTGGAAATACTGGAACGATCATGTCCTTTGGTACACAAATTTTGAAAACATTACCGGGTATAACGAGGCCAGCCATCTGTGCATCTTTGCCAACACTAAATGGGTCGACTTTGGCTTTAGATTTAGGAGCAAACCTAGAATGCTCGGCAGAGCAGTTACATCAGTTTGCTCAGTTGGGATCTTTGGCAGCACAATGTTTGTATAAAACCGATAATCCGTCACTTAGGTTGCTTAATATTGGCGTTGAGCACATAAAAGGCACTTCTCTTATACGTGAGGCTGCCGAGCGGATTAGTCAGGACGATAAGATAAATTATTGCGGATTCATTGAGCCAAACCAAATATTTCATGGAAATGTTGATGTCATAGTGTGCGATGGCATTTCTGGGAATATTGCTTTAAAGACTAGTGAGGGTGTTGCCGAAATAATAGCTGAGTTATATCAAAACATGTTTGATAGGAACTGGGTTTCTCGTTTAGGAGCATCTTTTTTTAGAGGATCGGTGGCAGCCCTCAGTAGGACGATCAATCCCTCTGATCACAATGGAGCCGTATTTTTAGGCCTAGGGGGAGTAGTGATCAAGAGCCATGGCTGTGCTGATATGAATTCCTTTCGTAAAGCTCTTGTCACTGCAAAAAAAGTTTTGGATCAGAAAGTATTTCCAACGCTTCAAAGAAGTCTTATGACTCAATTCGCCGCAACTACTAAATCGTAATGGTGGTCTCTTGAATAAATCTGCATTTTTATTTCCAGGGCAAGGTTCACAGTCAAAAGGTATGCTCGGAGGGTTTGCCGAAAAATTAGTGGTAAGAGATTGCTTCGATGAAGCATCCGATACGCTAGGGTACGATTTATGGGACGCAATACAGCACGAGTCATCAATAGATATTACAGAGACTTACAGGACCCAACCGATAATTTTGACATGCAGCATAGCAATATGGCGGTTGTGGTGTGCAAATGGTGGTCCCAAGCCAGATTATGTTGCGGGTCATAGCTTGGGAGAGTGGTCGGCTTTAGTTTGTAGTAATGTAGTATCATTTGTTGATGCAATTAAAATTGTTGAAAAAAGAGGGCAGCTAATGCAAGCAGCCGTGCCGATTGGAGAGGGTGCAATGGCGGCAATACTGGGTATAGATGATGCTTTAGTTACTAGTATTTGTAGGAGCGCAGATGATAGCAACAATGTATGCGCTGTTAATTTTAATGCGCCCGGGCAAGTAGTCATAGCGGGAAGGACCGCCAGCGTGGAACGTGCGATTATGTTGGCAAAGGATGCTGGAGCTAAACGAGCGCTCCTCTTGCCTGTGAGTGCTCCATTTCACACTAATATGATGCGTCCAGCATCTAAGATGTTAGAGCAAGATCTAAAAGCGATTCGTTTTTTTCCGCCAGACATACCCGTCGTTCACAACTTGAATGCAGGTTTTGAAAACGATCCAGAGAGGATTCGGTCACTAATGTTAGCGCAAATTTACAATCCCGTTCAGTGGGTATCGTGCATCGAGACGCTGAAGGCACTGGGAGTTTACACATACTTTGAGTGTGGTCCCGGACGCGTGTTAAGTGGACTAGCTCGAAAAATAGAGCCAGCATTTGAATTATTTTCGAGTCATGATGTAACTAGATTCCAGTCTGCATTGGATGCTTCGCGGGAGAAGGGTTAGTGGCATGAATAAGAAACAAAGAAATATTCTCATCACGGGCGCGAATAGAGGGATTGGCCGAGCTATATCCGAATCATTTGCTAAAGAAGGCTATAATATTATTGGTACGTCTACCTCTGAGGAAGGAGCTCAGGGGATAACATCATCATTAAAGGGTCACTCGGGTAAAACCATTGGGTTGAAATTGGATTTTGGCGATCCTGAATCTACAGAATTTTTTATTCAAAAGTTGGTTAGCATGCAAGAGAGCGTCGACATACTGATTAATAATGCGGGTATTACTAGGGATAATTTGGCGTTGCGCATGTCTAACAGTGAATGGCACGACGTAATTGACATAAACCTTAATGCGGTCTTCCATGTAACTCGGGCCTGTTTGAAAGGCATGATGAAAAACCGTTGGGGACGCATAATCAATATTAGTTCAGTAATTGGGTCAATTGGTAACACAGGACAGACTAATTATGCTGCCTCAAAATCTGGCATGGATGGCTTCTCTCGTGCTCTAGCACAAGAGATGGGTTCACGGAATATTACTGTAAACGCTGTTGCGCCTGGGTTTATTGAAACCGATATGACACAAAAGCTGGTCGATTCTCAAAAAGAAGCTATCTTAAAAAAGATACCGCTTCAACGTTTGGGAAGTTCTTCTGAGGTGTCAGAAGTAGTCAAATTTCTTGCAAGTGATGCAGCCAGTTACATCACTGGTGAAATTATCCATGTAAATGGTGGCATGTTTATGAGATAAAACATTGATATATCTATATATTTACATTTTGTAAAAACGGTGTTAGCTTTTTTCAGATTGTAAGGTAAAATGCGCGCGGAAAGATTAGCTTTTAATCGGTATTTG
>DDII01000060.1:10429-29883 GCA_002338445.1 Cellvibrionales bacterium UBA1854
TTATGAGCAGCATAGAAGAACGTGTTATCAAAATGGTGGCCGAACAGCTTGGTGTGAAAGAGGAGGAAATTCAAGTTAGTTCATCTTTTGTTGAAGATTTAGGTGCAGACTCTTTGGATACTGTGGAACTTATAATGGCGCTGGAGGAAGAGTTTGACGCTGAAATACCGGACGAAGAGGCAGAAAAAATTGCAACCGTGGAAGATGCCATCAACTATATTAATGCCCAAAGTTAGTTACGAGGTTCTCTCATACGCCGCTCGAAGGAGCGGCTTTTTTACAGCGTCAGAGAATGGTCCCCGTAACTGAAATGTCTACTCAATACGAAGTAGAAATGATTGGTCAAGACTTCGTTACCGAGCCTATCAAGGTCGATCATATACAGATGTTCGGTCACGGCGTCTTTGAAACAATGCGAGTATTCAAATGGGATATCCCCTTGCTTTGTTACCATTTGAGAAGAATTCATGAACATTCAAAAAAAATTCATATCCAGACCGATAGCCGAAGTCTGAGAGAGCGTATTGATAACTTTGTAAGTAGAATCCGTCAGGCTTTTTCTGGAAGCGGTATTTTGAGGCTTATAGTGATGTCGACTGGTTCTTTAGGTGGCTACAGGATTGACAAAACGTGTGAACCGACCTACATCATTAGTTACCGCAGTTTACCTGTAGAGCCTGTAGCTATGCCATTAAATGGCATTAAAATGAGGGTATGTGATTATCGACTTCCTCTAAATCCTGTTTTATCAGGAATGAAACATCTCAATCGACTTGATCAGATTTTGGCAAGAGCTGAATGGGATGATCAGTTTGACGACGGTATTATGTTGGATCAAAATGAACTAGTGGTGGAGACAACATTTGGTAATGTCTTTTTTTTGTCATCGAGCGGATGGGTGACGCCACTCATCAATCAATGCGGTGTAGAGGGTGTGATGAGGTCTTTGCTAATAAAAAAAATCATGCCAGCATTGTCGGAATCTGTTGATATTCGAAAAGTAGAGCTTTATGAGATTAAAAAGTGTTCAGAGTGGTTTGTGTGTAACGCTGTTCGCGGCATCATGCCGGTAAGTTCTTTATCCCCTGATCTGTCTTGGACAATCGGTGAGAAAACAAAAAAACTTCGTAGAGAGCTTTCTAATCTTTATCCTTGCTACATATGAAAAAAAAACTAGTACGTACTTCAATTGTCCTTGGTATTTTTACTGGGATAGGCATAAGCTTTCTAATTTTGAACTTTTATGCCACACTACATAGATCTATACTGATTGATCATTTACCAGAGATAAAGTCTTCCGACTCATTACCACACTCCTCTGATTATCGTTATCCATGGATTATTAAAAAGGGCGACTCACTAGCACGAGTTGTGCAGCAACTACATATCGCAGGTATTATTTCGAATCCAGATTATTTAATACTTTATGCCCGGCTTTCCGATAAGCAAGTTGTGCAGGCTGGGGAATATTGGTTACAACGCGACGATAACTCTATATCAATCCTTAGAAAATTTAATGATGGAATTGTGATAGTTCGACGACTCACATTTATAGAGGGGTGGAATTTTTCGCAAATGCGGAATTACTTGCATAGTTTTCCACAATTTTCGCAGGATGAATCTTTGTCTGATTCCGAGATTCTAGAAGCGTCAAAAATTTCGGTAGCTCATCCAGAAGGATGGTTCTTTCCCGATACTTATCGTTACTCTGGTGCAGATGAAACGGTGGACATACTCGCTAAAGCTCATCACAAAATGCTTACCCAACTCGACGAGCTTTGGCCGCTAAGGGCCTCTGGATTACCTTATGATGAACCTTATGAGGCTTTAATTATGGCCTCGATAGTTGAAAAAGAAACTGGCATTGCGGCCGAGAGAGCACGCATTGCTGGAGTGTTTGTGAGGCGATTACAAAAGAAGATGCGACTTGAAACTGACCCCACTGTCATATACGGTTTAGGTGCTCGATTCGATGGAGATATACGACGGTCTCATTTGCGAGAGAAAAACGCCTACAATACATATAAAATAAAAGGTTTACCGCCTACGCCGATATCGATGCCCGGCAGGGCCTCTATCGAAGCCGCTTTAAATCCACTTGCAGGAAAAAGTCTGTATTTTGTCGCTAAAGGTGATGGCAGTCATGTATTCTCTAATACCTATAAGGAACACACAAAAGCCGTACGAGAGTTCCAGTTAAATTAGAAGTGAAGACACAAAATCGCCTTACAAACTTAGGTATACTTTTGGACAACCACGTAGATATGGATCAATACGAAAGAACTGGAATGTTTATTACTCTGGAAGGGATAGAGGGAGTTGGTAAAACCACAAATATTCAATATATTAGCGAATGGCTTACAGCAAGAGATATCAAACATGTTATTACTCGAGAGCCCGGTGGGACGCCGCTCGCTGAAGACATTAGGTCGCTTTTGTTGGGTACGCAAACTGAAGAGATTATGCCCATGACAGAACTCTTTTTAGTTTTTGCAAGTCGAACTCAGCATCTTGAGCAACTTATAAAACCTTCATTAGCGAATGCTACATGGGTTCTTTGTGATCGATTTACCGATGCGAGTTATGCATACCAAGGCGCGGGGAGAGGTATATCGAATACAACTATTAAGTGCCTAGAATCTCTAACCCAACAGAAAATGCAACCTGACCTTACTATTATTTTCGATCTTCCTGTGGTAGATGGCCTCAGACGTGCTCGAGGAAGGAGTGCGCCGGATAGATTTGAACGGGAAGATGTTGGTTTCTTTGATCGTGTGAGAGAAAATTATTTATTAAGAGCGAAATGCTTTTCGAAGCGATGTAAAATAATTGATGCGTCAAAACCGCTAAAAGATGTTCAAGCTCAACTTAACAAGATTCTTATAGAATTTACGGATCAAGAGTGATTTTATGAAGTTTACACAGACGTTAAGCTGGCAAACGTATATTTGGGAGAAAATTGTATGCTTAGTTGAAAATAATCGTATGCCGCATGCAATTTTGCTAATTGGTAGTTCTGGTCTAGGTAAAAAATATTTTGCACAATTGTTGGCTAAGTACCTTTTGTGTCATAAAAGAGCTGCTTTTCATCCGTGTGGTGCGTGTAAAGGATGTTATTTGATAAGTGCTGGTAACCATCCAGATTTCAACATTCTTCAACCAGAAAAAGTTGGCAAAACTATCGGTATTGAGGATGTTCGAAAACTGTCTGATAACCTCAGCAAAACTGCACAACAGGGAGGCTGGAAAATTGCGTTAATAAATCCAGCCGATAGTTTGACACTTCAGGCAAGTAACGCGCTTCTGAAGACCCTTGAGGAGCCAACTCGTAACACCTCGATAATACTGACGTCTCAGTTTGTATGGCGTCTTCCCAACACTGTTAGAAGTCGCTGTCATAGCATTGTATTTACTGCTCCTTCCAAAAAAATATCCATAAAATGGTTGGAACAATTTACTGATAGCCCTGCCTTAGCCAAAGAGGTTTTGGATATCGCGGACGGCAGACCCTTTCTAGCAAAGCACTTTTTGGATGGTAAAATTTATGAGCATAGGGCAGAATTCGAGAAATGGATTGGAAAGTTAAGCCGATTTGAGGCCTCTCCATTAGATGCTGCACGCTTTTGCCAGAGTAGTAATCATGTCCAATTGGTTGATTGGTTTTTGACTCATCTTGTAAAAGAAATAAAACAGGACCTTGTCAACAAATGCGTTCCGCAAGTATTTATCTTTTATGACAAATTGATCCGTGCTCGCGAGTGGTTCCTATCTTCATCAAACCCAAATCCTCAACTGATCTGGGAAGAAATTTTTTTTGACTTCAGGACTTTATGCTTCAAGATGGATCAGAAACTTGACTGGAGTAATAGGGCGATAAAGTAATATGTGTCAGATCTGTATGATAGGAGGCATTGATGGTCGAAGAAATAAATTCTCAGTCATCTTTCATTGTGAGATCCTTTCCCGTAGGCCCGTTCCAGTGTAACTGTTCAATTATTGGTGATTCACTAACAAAAAGGGCTTTGGTAATTGATCCAGGTGGAAATCCAGACCTGATACTCGCCACACTGATTGAGTTGCAATTGTCGGTGGTTGGAATAATTCATACTCATGCTCATCTAGATCATATTTTAGCAGCGGGTAAAATTAAACTAGCGACGGGTGCACCTATTTTTTTGCACCGACATGATAAATTTTTGTGGGATATGTTAGAGCAGCAATGTGCAATGATGTCAGTGGCGTATGTTCCAGTGCCGGAGCCAGATCACTTTTTAAATGATGACGATGATTTGTTGTGTTGTGGAGGTGTTGCTATACATACTCCAGGACACAGCCCTGGATCAATGAGTTTTTGGTTTGAGCAATATCAGACACTTGTGGCGGGGGATACCTTATTTCAAGGTAGCATTGGTAGAACGGATCTTCCGGGGGGTGACATAAATGTGATTACCAAGTCGATTAAAGAGCGGATTTATAGTCTTGATGATTCTGCTCTGGTTATAACGGGCCACGGACCAAGCACGCGAATCGGGATTGAAAAAAATAATAATAATTTTGTGAGAGTATAAAATTTACATGAATACCTGAGGTTAAAAATGCAGCAAAAAGTCACGATTATGTTAGCCATGCAGGAGGCAATGAACGCTAAAATACATCCAAAATGGCGTGATCAAAGTTTTCCATGGTATCGGGCAATATGGGTAGAATGTGCAGAATTACTGGATCACCATGGATGGAAGTGGTGGAAAAAGCAAAGGCCTAATCGGGATCAAATGTTGCTTGAACTGATAGATATCTGGCACTTTGGGCTCAGTTCTCTCCTAGTCAAAAACTCTAACGCAGAAATGATAACTGCTTGTTTGACCAAGGAACTAAATATTTGTTTGGATACCGACAATTTTTGTGATGACCTCGAGACCTTTGTTTGCCACACGCTAGGAACAAAGGACTTTGATGTAACAAAATTTGCAACCTTAATGCGCGGCATTAATATGAGTTTTGAAGATCTTTATTTGGGATATGTAGGTAAAAATGTTTTAAACTTTTTTCGCCAAGACCATGGTTATAAGGATGGCTCTTATATTAAAAAATGGGGACAACTCGAAGATAACGAGCATCTGATAAATATCATCCGGAAGATGGACATCGATTCGCTTACGTTTAACGACGATCTGTATCATCGTCTTGAACAAGCATATAGAGATAATTTGCAATCATCTACGGGTGATATGTAGTCTTTACTTTTGATCGGTAACCACAAAGAGTTTTTTAATTGTCTGGGCAAAATCCTAAATCAGTCATATACTAGCTCCTCTGAAAATTAAGGGAAGAACTAAATTGAGAAAACCCGTATGTGTCACAGTTACCGGGGCAGCTGGTCAAATAAGTTATTCACTGATCTTTCGCATTGCTTCAGGTGAAATGTTGGGTCCAGATCAGCCGGTCATTCTGAGGCTACTTGAGATTAAACCAGCGCTTGGAGCATTGCGTGGGGTGAAGATGGAGTTAGATGACTCTGCGTTCCCCTTGTTGAAGGATATTATATGCACGGATAATGCTGAAATTGCCTTTAAGGATAGCGATATCGCGCTGTTGGTTGGTGCGAGGCCGCGTGGCAAGGGGATGGAGCGTAAAGACCTTTTGGAGGCCAATGCCAATATATTTTCCCAACAAGGCAAAGCAATAAATGAAGTAGCAGCTAGAAAAATTAAAATCTTAGTAGTCGGAAATCCTGCCAATACCAATGCCTTAATTGTGGCAAAAAATGCGCCATCTATCGATTCAAAGCAGATTACTGCGATGACGCGGTTAGATCATAACAGGAGTTTGACTCAACTAGCCCAGAAGATTGATCGTCCTGTAGCTCAAATTAAGCGAGTCATTATATGGGGTAACCACTCGTCTACGCAGTACCCTGATTTACATCACTGTTTGGTAGGGGATACCCAAGCGCTACCTTTAATCGATAATGAATGGTATGTAAATCAGATGATACCGTCAGTACAACAGAGGGGTGCAAGTATTATAAAGGCTCGTGGAGCTTCTAGTGCTGCCTCTGCATCGAATGCGGCTATAATGCATATGCAAAGTTGGGTACACGGTACAAAAGATGGTGACTGGGTCAGCATGGGTGTGGTTAGTGATGGCAGCTATGGGATTGAAAAGGGATTGGTTTACTCATTTCCCTGTACTTGCTCAGATGGAGACTGGAACATTGTGAAAAATTTAGAAATAAATATGTTCTCTAGACAAAAAATGGCCGCGACTGAGACAGAGTTAATTGAGGAGCGAGACGCCATTGCGCATTTATTTACGTAATCTCTTCGGCTTTGAAATGTCGGAATCGAAACCAACAAGGGTGTTTACAATCAAAATACAAAACGTGAGGTCTATTAAAAATGCAACTAGAAATCGGCTCTAAAGCACCTAATTTCTCCCTTCTCAATCAAGATTCTGAGTTAGTTTCTTTGGATAGTTTCCGCGGGCAGAATTCGGTTCTACTGTATTTTTACCCCAAGGCCATGACTCCTGGGTGCACTACACAGGCATGTGGTATCAGAGATTCTATAGATCAATTTGAGCGAAATGGCGCTAAGGTCCTCGCAGTCAGTCCAGACACGCCTGATAAGTTAAGAAAGTTCGTTGCCAAAGAGGCCCTGAATTTTATTTTACTTTCTGATTCTGACCATGCCGTTGCGGAGAGTTACGGGGCATGGGGGCTCAAAAAATTCATGGGAAAGGAATACATGGGTATACTGAGATGTACCTTCGTAATCGATATTAACGGTAGGATTAAGCACATTATGAAAAATGTTAAAACCAAAACACATCATGAGGATAGTTTGCAATTAATTTTAGATGATTAGCTTAGAGTGTCTGAGTATGGATTTAGAGTTTTTACTATTTTTAAAGGGTATCTTTTAGGAGTGATTTATGTTGTTTGTTGAAGATGTGCATGCGCAGGCGGCTGGTTCCGCAGGAGAACCTAACTTGATGTTCCAACTTCTTTTATTTGCAGGCTTATTCGGTCTGATGTACTTTATGATCATAAGGCCGCAAAGAAAACGTCAGAAGGCTCATAATGATCTTCTTTTAAGGCTTGCTAAGGGTGATGAGGTTTTGATGACAAGTGGCTTGTTAGGAAAAATTACAAAGCTCGATGGAGACTACATCGTGCTTGATGTTGCTGATAATTTACAGCTAAAATTCCAAAAGTCTGCGGTGCATGCAGTCCTGCCAAAGGGTACTTTTAAGGCAGTATAAAAAAACTTTGCGCTAGAATATCCGGATAAGATGCTTCGCTTATCAAATATGTCAGCTCCATTTTCTGAATCTAATATATAAAAAATGGGCCTTTTCCCATGGAATCAGTAATAGATAGTCTTAACGCAGTTATTTGGGGACCATTGATGCTGGGGCTCATTCTGGGCACTGGGTTATATTTAACCATAGGTCTCAAAGGGGTTTCGCTCACCCGTATTCCACACGCATTCGGATTATTGATTCGCGGCAGAAATGGAGATGGAGAAGGCGAGATTAGTCCTTTCAACGCTCTCATGACAGCATTATCCTCAACCATTGGCACTGGTAATATTGCCGGGGTGGCCACTGCGGTGGGTATTGGCGGTCCTGGCGCCTTATTTTGGATGTGGTGTGCTGCTGTGCTCGGAATTGCGACGAAATATGCAGAGGCAGTTTTAGCTGTAAAGTATCGTGAAACGGATCCAACCGGCAAAAAGGTTGGAGGACCGATGTACTACATAAAAAACGGATTGAGCGCAAAATGGCAATTTTTAGGTATTCTGTTTGCTGTGTTTGGAGCTTTTGCGGGCTTCGGTCTGGCCAACACAGTACAATCGAATACGGTATCACAAGCGTTGATGTCGACCTATTCCGTACCAACCATTGTAAGTGGAGTGATAATGTCATCCTTGGTTGCTTTAGTTTTGCTGGGAGGATTAAAACGAATAGCCGAAGTAGCCGGACGACTGGTGCCACTTATGGCAATATTGTACTTAGGTTGTACCACACTAATTTTGCTGATGAATTTTTCGGAAATACCGGGAGCTTTTATTTTAATAATTGATAGTGCATTTAATGGAGTAGCCGCTGGCGGCGGTTTTGCTGGATCAACACTTATCTTAGCCCTGAGGATGGGTGTGGCAAGAGGTATATTTTCTAACGAAGCTGGTCTCGGTTCTGCTCCAATTGCACATGCGGCAGCGGTAACAAATGATCCAGTAAAGCAGGGTAGCATTGCAATGCTCGGTACGTTTATAGATACCCTGATAATTTGCACTATGACGGGATTGGTATTAGTGGTGAGTGGTGCGTGGAAGGGTGAGGCCGCTGGAGCGGCTATGACACTAATGGCTTTTGATGCAAATTTGCCTTTCGGCGAATCTCTACTCACTGTATGTATAGTGCTATTTGCCTTTACCTCTATGCTTGGCTGGAGTTACTACGGAGAGCGATGTGCAGAATTTCTTGTAGGGCCTAAGATTATTGCTCCTTTCCGTGTGCTCTGGGTTATTGGTATTTTTTTGGGTACTCAGTTAAGTCTCGGTATGGTGTGGAAAATTTCGGATCTTCTGAACGGATTGATGGCTTTTCCGAATCTTATTGCACTAATTTTGCTTTCCCCGGTGGTGTTTAAGCTTACTAGAGAGCACGGAAGAGAAGAATTTACAACAGTAGTGAAAGAGTCTGAAAAGTCAGCATGAGGGTTGCTGTTATATATGCCCGACGATTCTAACCTTGTCATAGCAATCTCCTCTACAGCACTGTTTGACATGCGAGACAGTCATGAAGTGTTTGAAAAGGAGGGTGTCGATGGTTTTGCGGAATACCAACGACGAAATGAGCAGGTCGTTTTAGCTCCCGGGGATGCGTTCCCCCTGGTAAATAAATTGCTGCGTCTGAACGAAAGATTAGTTGGTAAACCTCAAGTAGAAATCATCCTTTTATCACGCAATTCTGCTGATACAGGACTACGAGTTTTTAACTCCATAGCCCATTATGGATTAAAGATATCAAGAGCCGCTTTTTCAGGTGGCAATTCTCCATATCGGTATGTAAAGGCGTTTGCTTGTCATCTTTTTTTGTCTACAAATCATGAGGATGTAAGAAATGCACTTAATAGTGGCATCGCCGCTGCTACCCTCCTGCCATCGATAAAATCATGTAATGAGTCAGATCAGCTTCGCTTTGCTTTTGATGGAGATGCTGTGCTTTTTTCCGATGCCTCAGAGAGAATATATAAAGAACATGGTCTCGAAGCTTTTACCGAGAATGAGGCGCGAAGCGCCAATCTGCCAATGGATCCTGGACCATTTAAAAGCTTTTTAGAGGCACTACATCGCTTGCAATCACAGTTTAAATCCGAGGATTGTCCGATTAGGACAGCACTTGTAACGGCGCGATCTGCGCCATCACATGAGCGAGTAATATTAACGTTACGAGAGTGGAACATACGGATTGATGAGAGCTTGTTTTTGGGTGGCTTAGACAAAATTGAGTTTTTAAGGTCGTTCGGAGCAGATGTGTTTTTTGATGATCAAAAAATCAACTGTGTTCCAGCAAGTAGATATTTATCAACAGGGCATGTTCCCCACGGAGTCTCGAACGAAAATTAATTAATGCCACCCTACTTTTTTTAGAAAAGGGTGGCTATTATATTACGGTATAAAATCTTTAAATGAGTAATAGACTAAAAACTCTTTCGTTCGATTTCGAACACCCATAGTTAGGAGCATAATTTCCGTAGTAAAGGAAAAATTGAGGAGAGTTTTTAACTGTCATATTGGAGTATATTTGAGTGGAGATTGCCTGTTTAGACTTGGAGGGGGTTCTTGTTCCAGAGATTTGGATCGCTTTTGCAAATAAAACTGGAATAAAAGAGCTCGCTAAAACCACCCGAGATGTCAAAGATTATGATGTTCTCATGCGATACCGCTTAAATTTGTTGAGTGAGCATAATCTAACTTTATCGCAGATAAAGGAGGTAATTGAGACACTTGAGCCGTTGGAGGGGGCAGGGGACTTCATCGATTGGTTACGGGAACGATTTCAGTTGGTCATATTGTCGGATACTTTTTACGAGTTTGCGCAGCCTCTAATGAAAAAACTTGGGTACCCGACTTTGTTCTGTCATACCCTAATTTCGGATAAATTTGGCATAATCTCTGACTACAAGCTGCGTCAGGCAGATCATAAGCGTCATGCTGTACTTAGCCTCAAGAGCTTATACTACAGAACAATTGCAGCTGGAGACTCATATAATGATATCTCAATGTTAAATGAGGCAGACTCTGGTATTTTGTTTAGCGCTCCAGATAATGTAAAAATAGATTTTCCAAAATTTCCAACAGCAAAGACATATGCAGAGCTTAAAAAAGAATTTCTTAAAGCGAGCAACCGGGAACTTCTCGGTTAACATTGGTGGATGACAGGACGAAGAGGAGACATCTCATCCTTTGAAAAAAATATATAACAATAGTACTCGTCAGATTCGATACAAGAAAAAGCTTTTTAAGGCGAGAGAAAACAAGATTCTTGATGCTACCAGGGCTCTCCTCATTAATAGCCTTAACGAGACAGTGACCGTTTCCAAGATTGCCCTCTATTCAAAAATTGGGAAGGGCACGATATACAAGCATTTTATAACAAAAAATGAAATTTTGGCTAGAATCATTATTGACCATGAGAAAGAACTAGGCAAAAAGCTCAGTATGGGGATAAAGCGTACTGATGAGGGTCAGCCGCACGCAGCCTCTAGAGCCTATTTTGAGCATCGTCTTGCAGAGCCTGAGTTTGATAGCTTAGTACAGAAACTGGAAAAAGAACTTATCGGCATTGATGATCTTGCGCCCCAGTTTGAGGAGCTTCACACAATCCGTAAGGAAAACCAAATAACTCTTAACAGTATTTTTAAGGAAAACCTGACTAAATCGGAAGGCCGAGCTGAGGTATGCTTGGACTATCATCATTTTGCGTGTTGGGCCCTCGCACAGGGAGCAATCGAGCTTTATCTAAACAAATCTCATTATCAGGTTGACACGGAACACTTGGTAAATTTTATCATTAAAATAGATTCAACGTTCGGGATAAGTAACAAATACAGAGGAGCATCATAAAATTAGTAAGAAAAGTATAATTCTTGAAAAAAAACTGTCCGACCAAGTTTCTTTAATATCTTCCCCTAAGAAATCTTTCTTACCCCCAGTGCATAGTTGGAATACACCTCTGAGTGGAGATATCGACATTAACATCGATCGAGAGGGAATCTGGAGACACGAGGAGGACCTGATAAAAAGACAGAGTTTAATTGCGTTTTTTAGTTCACTTCTCCGGCGGGACGGCGACGATTATTTTCTCATAACGCCCGAAGAAAAATGGCGTATTTCAGTCGACATTGCCCCTTTCTTCATTGTTTCCGCAGAGCTCGTTTATCACGCAGAGCAAGGCGCTGTCCGAATGACTACACGTACTGGGGAATCTTTCCTTGTCGGGCGAAATAATCCACTTTGGCTGGAAAAAATTTCGGGTGAACCTAACCCAATACCACTTGTAACCGTCAGAGATAATATGCCGGGTATTATAAGCAGGCCGGTTTATTACGATCTGATCTCCTGGGCAACCATTACCTCTGACGCCTCAGTTACCATACAGAGTTTAGGGCAGGTCTTCGATATTGGAACTTTTTGACATAAAATAACAAAATCTCTCTACATACTAGAGTAGTTAGGCCCACCTGCACCCTCTGGGACCGTCCAATCGATATTCTGACTTGGCTCTTTAATATCGCATGTTTTACAATGCACGCAGTTCTGGGCGTTAATCTGGAAAGATTTTAGCCCCTCCGAATCAGTCAAAACCTCATAAACTCCAGCAGGGCAGTAGCGCTGCGCCGGCTCATCATATATAGGTACATTTAAGGTTATTGGCAGGTTTTTATCTTTTAATTTGAGATGACAAGGCTGGTTTTCTTCATGATTGGTGTTTGATAAATACACAGAGGACGCCTTATCAAAGCTTATCTTATTGTCGGGTGCCGGGTACTTTATCTTTTTACATTCGCTGACAGTTTTTAGTGACGCGTGGTCTGGCATTCGGTCTCGCAAGGTAAATGGTAGTTTCCCTAGAAACACATTCTGCTCAATCCATATGAACGCTGAGGCCACTACTAAGGGGAACTTGTGCATCCAACCTGAAAAATTTCTCGACTTGTAAAGTTCATCATAAAGCCAAGATGATTTAAACGCGGATTCGTACGTAGCCAACTCCCCAAGTGCTGAATCACCAGTTTTGAAAGCCTCTGCAATACTTTCAGCCGCTAAGATTCCACTTTTCATCGCGGTATGATTTCCCTTAATTTTTACGCTGTTGAGAGTGCCAGCATCACAACCTATTAGCATGCCTCCTGAAAAAGTCATTTTTGGAAGAGAATTGAGACCCCCTTTAATGATAGCTCGGGCTCCATAACTGATGCGCTCTCCACCTTGTATTTGCTTCTTGATTTGTGGATGATGCTTCCAACGTTGGAGTTCTTCAAATGGGCTTAAGTGTGGATTAGAGTAATTCAAGTCAATAATTATACCAAGATATACCTCAAAATTATCCGCATGATAGAGGAAGGTCCCACCGCCGGTCTTGCTCTCTGTTAGTGGCCATCCCAAACCGTGGACAACCAGACCAGGCTGATGGTGCTCCGGTAGAACTTTCCAGACTTCTTTGATGCCAATTCCGTAATGTTGAGGATCAGCATTTTTGTCCAATTGGAATTTTTCAATTAACTGCTTTCCAAGGTTGCCACGACATCCTTCCGCAAAGAGAGTGTATTGCCCGCAGAGCTCCATTCCTTGAGCATAACTTTGTTTTTTAATACCATTTGCATCGACTCCCATGTCTCCGGTAATAATACCTTTGACTGAGCCATCTTGTTTGTATGAAATTTCCGAGGCTGCTATCCCCGTAAAGATGTCTACCTCAAGTTCTTCAGCTCGATTAGCGAGCCACCTGCAGACATTGCCCATAGAGACGATAAAATTTCCCGTATTGTGTGTAGGCTTGGGAATCATAAAATTTGGTAAAACAAAAGATAATGTACTTGTCAGAAAAAATATAAATTGATCTCTTATTACCCTATTTTTTATTGGCGCATCTAGTTCTTTCCAATTAGGTATCAGTTCGTCTAGTGCCTTTGTATCAAAGACTGCTCCAGATAAAATGTGAGCGCCAACCTCACTACCTTTTTCAATTACACACACCGTCAATGAGGGGTCTATTTGCTTCAAGCGTATTGCAGATGACAACCCTGCAGGTCCTGCCCCCACGACCACCACGTCGTAATCCATGGATTCTCTATCCACAATGACACTCACTCTTTTGTCTGTTAGTTTTCTATAGTTACTCGTACATCCTACCAATGCAATGCCAATTGTTGCTTTGCAAAGTCAAAACAGCACCTTGATTATGATATACTCTACTACGCTTATCTTACTATTTTTACGATACTTATGTCTGTTCGGTTGAGTTCCGCTATTATTTGATAATTTTCTCTAATTGATTTTAAACAAAGACATTGGAATAATGCGTGGCGCTTTGGTCGACTGTCCCTAGTCTATCGTAATAATTATGTGATTTTGGTGAGCGAAGTTAGAGTGAATTTGTGAGGTTTTTATGAGGGTTCTAGTTCCAGTTAAACGGGTTGTAGATTATAACGTAAAAGTTAGGCCAAAGGCTGACGGCAGTGGCCCTGAAGTTGACAACCTGAAAATGTCCATTAACCCATTTTGCGAAATCGCGGTGGAAGAGGCAATTCGACTGAAAGAAAAAGGCATAGTTGAAGAAATTGTAGCGGTCACAGTGGGGCCGCAGCAGGCGCAGGAGCAGCTGAGGACAGCACTCGCTCTGGGAGCAGACCGAGCAATTTTAGTGCTTACTGAAATCTTTGTGGAACCGTTGGGAGTTGCGAAGTGCTTAAAAGAGCTTTGTCTCAGTGAGAAACCCGATCTTATTTTGCTTGGTAAACAAGCAATTGACGGGGACAATAACCAAACTGGGCAAATGCTGGGGGCTTTAACCGGTTTTCCTCAAGGAACTTTTGCTTCTGAGCTTACCGTCGAGGGAAATAGTGCCATAGTTAAAAGAGAGGTAGACGGTGGACTTCAAACTGTCTCACTAGAGCTACCAGCCATCGTGACCAGTGATCTACGTCTAAATGAACCTCGGTATGCTTCACTTCCAAATATTATGAAAGCCAAACGGAAGCCACTTGTAACAGTAACGTCAGAAGAGCTTGGGGTTGATGTATCGCCTAGAACGGAATTACTTAATGTGAAACTTCCGCCTAAAAGGAAAGCTGGTATGTTGGTGCGTGATGTAAAAGATCTTGTTGATAAACTTAAAAATGAAGCGAAGGTGATATAATGGCGATACTTATTTTGGCGGAGCATGATAACTCGTCGCTCTTGCCCGCTACCTTAAACTCCGTGACCGCGGCAAAACTGATTGATGACGAGATACATATGTTGGTTGCGGGGAGTAATTGTAAGTCAGTTGCTGAGCAGGCTGCATCTGTAGCGCATGTTACAGAGATTTTCGTGGCCGATTACTTTGCATATAAAGACTTCCTTGCTGAAAATTTAGCTCCCTTGGTTGCGAAAATTGGCAGTAACTATTCTCATGTATTCGCTACAGCAACAACAAGTTCCAAAAATATATTACCTCGAGCCGCAGCTCTGATGGATGTACAAGCCATATCCGACATCAGTGGAATCGTAGATAACGATACTTTTGAGCGCCCAATATACGCAGGGAGTATGATTGCAACGATAACTAGTAGCGATATTGTCAAGGTGGTGACTATTCGGGGCACGGCATTTGAGGCTGCGTCAGTGACGGGCGGAAAAGCCAAAATAACCCCTTGTACTGCGTTATTTGATCAAGCAGCTTCAAAGTTCATCGGTGAAGAAGTAGTTAAGTCGGATCGGCCTGAGCTAGCTGGAGCAAAAGTCGTGGTATCAGGAGGAAGAGCTTTGGGTAGTGAAGAACAGTTTTCGCTGATTTATGATTTTGCGGACCAGTTAGGGGCAGCGGTTGGAGCGTCGAGAGCAGCAGTTGATGCTGGTTACGCGCCGAATGACATGCAGGTAGGACAGACAGGGAAAATTGTAGCGCCAGATTTATATATCGCTGTGGGCATCTCCGGGGCGATTCAGCACCTAGCAGGGATGAAGGATAGCAAGGTGATCGTTGCCATCAACAAAGATCAAGAAGCGCCTATATTTTCGGTTGCTGACTATGGATTAGTGGGAGACCTTTTTACCGCTTTGCCAGAGTTTGAAGCCGCTATGTAGCACTAAAAAAAGGTAAGAACTTTTGTCCTAACATCAGGAGCCACCCACAATTTTGATGCTCGAATTTAGTATCACACGGGGATCCATTGATTTATCGGCGTTGCCAAAGGATTAACACGGCTTCCCCGTCACATACAAAGTTTTCTGAGATCTATTGGTAAAGGTTCTCGTGCACAGCATGTGGTCCTGCGGCCTGGAAACTCAGAGGTCTCTCCGCTTTATGTGGGCACTTGAATTAGCTAGAAAAGTTCCCGCTTAGATTGTATTACTGGAATTTTTATCGGACGAAATCGAGATAATTTAAAAGAATATTTTGCTTTTCATTCTAAGTTATATTTTCGTGAAGCTACAAAGATACAAGTTTTTAAATTAATCTACAGCCATGACATTAATTGCTATTAGAGATAAAGCGTGATCTGATAAAAGTAATGATTTCTCATATACCTTCTATGTAATTTTCACATACGCGTTTTATGGCTCCCATACTGGAGTCTGTTCAAATAATATCGTTAGAGGAGTTGGATCACATGAATAGGCAGATTGTTTTAGTAGTTATCTTATTTTGTACTCAATTTGCAAGTAGCTGTTTGCTTGGATCACATCATCAAGATCAGCTAGAGTCTAAAATTCTCGATATTACTGTAACGAATGCTTGGACACCAGCCTTGCCACCAAACTCAAAAGTAAGCGCGGGTTATTTTTCATTGACAAATCACGGAACAGAGACTTTGACATTAGTGAATGTGGCTAGTCCTGCCTACGGTAGTGTTGAGATCCATGAGACAACGCAGCAACGAGAGACCGCAACAATGTCTAGGTTGTCAGATATAAAGATTAATCCTCGAGAAGAAATTCTCTTTGCTCCTGGTGGAAAACACTTGATGTTGCGTGACCCACATTTTTCGGGTAATGATTTAAGTAGCTTTATTGTTATGTTGGTGTTTTCTAATGGGTTAACACACCAGTTTACAATGAATATCAAACGAAGAAAAAATGACTCCTCGTTACTTCTGAATCGGCATATGAGCCATTCAAAGAGTAAGTAAGTACGTGGGAGATATTTGCAACCAGTTCATTTTTGTATTGTAAACTAAGAATAATGGTGCTACATCATATCAATCCAAATAGGGCAATGGTCAGATGGTTTTTCATGCGCTCTGGAGGCTACATCTATGCCACTATCTGTAATAAGTAATCTCGCAGGATTGGATGCTAATATAAGGTCTATTCGTAACCCGCGTTTTGGATTCTGCTCGAATCCTCTACTTCTATAATCATACCAGCTGTAAACGCGCTCATCGGGCCCCCAATGTTCTCTGAATGTATCTGTCAGCCCAAAATCCAAAAGATTTTTAAGCCAACCGCGTTCCTCTGGAAGGAAGCTTGTTTTACCCGATCGTAACCACTTTTTTATATTCTCATCCGTTAGCCCAACATCGGCATCTGTTGACGCTACATTCATGTCACCCATCAAGATAAGAACATCACTTGGAGTAAATCTTGTATTTAAATAAGAGCTTAAATCCTGATAAAAACGTCGCTTTGCGGGAAATTTTTCAGGATGATATCGATTTTCACCCTGCGGAAAATATCCGTTTAACACGTGTAGATTCCCTTCATTATATGAATATTTTCCGTAAATTAACCTGCGTTGCGCATCTTTAAAATCGTTAGGAAAACCTTTTCTTACCTCCAGAGGCTCTTTTTTACTGAGCAGGGCGACCCCATAGTGCCCCTTTTGACCAAAAAAGCTGGCGTGGTACCCCAATTCGGTAATCTCATCAGTTGGAAAAGAGCCATCGTCAACTTTTGTCTCTTGCAAACCTATAATATCTGGTTTGTGTTTTTCCAAGACATATTTGAGCTGCGCTATTCGAGCCCGAATACCATTTACGTTAAAGCATACTAATCGTTTAGACATTTATTACCTCACAGAAACAGAAAATAATTGTTGCGGTTTTATACTTTTTGATTGCAAAAGTATTTGATCAATAAGTATTTGACCTGCCTCTTCCAAGATTGGATCTGGCTCAAATATGCTGTTTTGTTTACCTAATTCAAGTGTGTCTCCAATTGTTAGTTTATCTTCAGCGGTCATTGAATTAGCTTCGATAATTTGGGGAATGGAGACTTTATATCTTGAAGCTATTAGAGATAAATTATCCCCTTTTTCTACCACATGGGTTGTAGCGTTTTTTAGATTTTCGGCTTCATTCCAAGCATCAATTGTTGCGTAGGGTGGGAGCTTGAGTTCATTTCGTCGATTGTTTTCGAGGACTAATTGTGCGGACTCTAGTTTTTTAATACGCTCACGCCGAGTCTTCAAGCTCAGCGAAAGTGTATCTTGGTCCCTCCACTCCCTGTCTAAGGAGAGTTGTTTCTTTAGGTGGCCAAAATCTGACCCAGAGGAAACACGAACTTTATGTAACTTCTGCAAAAAATGGAGATACTGCTTTAAATCACCCGAAACCTTATGCCGTAGCGACGAAACTCTGTCCCAGGGAAGTGCAGTCTCTCTATGCGATTCTCCAACCTGCTCTGGGTCGAAGCTAGATGGAAAGATAATATCTGGCCAAACACCGCGGTGCTGCGTGCTATCTCCAGAAATACGATAAAATTTTGCATTGGTAACTTTTAATTGTCCAGTCGTAAGGGGCGTAACGTCTTGGACGGTACCCTTACCGAAAGTTTGACTACCAACAATTAATGCCCGCCCGTAATCTTGTAAAGCACCTGCAGTTATTTCAGAGGCCGAAGCACTAAGTCGATTTGTTACCACAATAAGAGGGCCGGTATACTCACTTTTGTATAGAGCTTTACCTGGTTGATAAGTTCTTCTTCTCGCATCCCTAATTTGCACAACTGGACCTGGGTCGATAAACAGGTCAGTCAAGTTGATAGCCTCTCTTAAAGAACCACCTCCGTTATTCCTTAAATCGAGAACAATGCCATCAACCTTTTCTTGTTCGAGCTCTCTTAGTAGATTTCTTACGTCCCTTGTCGTACTTTTATAATTTGGATCTCTTTCCTTAAATGCCTCAAAATCCATATAGAATGCTGGTATATCGAGCACGCCCAGACGAAAAATATCTCCATTGCGATTTATATTGATGACATGCTTTTTTGCTGATTTTTCTTCTAGCTTTACTTTATCACGAGTGATTTCAATAATCTTTGAAGCTCCTGAGTGATCAGTGCGTGCAGATATAACCTGTAAGCGCACTAGTGAACCTTTGGGCCCTCTGATCAAATTCACGACATTATCAATCCTCCATCCTATTACATCAACGATGGGTGTCTCTTGTTGTCCAACACCAATTATTCGGTCTTCAGCCTGAAGAATACCTTGCAGATCTGCAGGACCACCAGGGATGACTCTTATTACTCTTGTATAATCATCTTCAGTTCTTAATTCTGCTCCAATACCTTCTAAAGATAAGGACATATTTATCTGAAAATTTTCACTATTTCTTGGAGAATAATAAGCAGTATGGGGATCATAAAGCTCAGCAAAGGCGTTAACATATTGTTGAAATACATCTTGGCTATTTCTTTGCAGGTATTGTTTTATTTGATTTTTGTATCGTTTTATCAACACTGCTCTTGCGTCGATGGGTTTTTTATCGTTCAACAGTAATCGAATCATACCGTCGGTTAAAATGTCTCTCCAATGTTGTCGTGCTGCATCCAAATTTTTTGGCCAGTCTCTCTTTTTTGCGTCGATAACAAAAAAAGATGGGCTTTCAAGGTCGAAAATAAAATCGCTTTCTAGTAGTTCAATATTGTAGTGCAGTTGCGATATAGCTCTGTTCAAAAGGCGGTTGTATATTTCGTAACCTGGAGTGATATCTCCAGATATCATGAGATCATCTAATGAATATTGCCATTTCTTGAATTCATCTATATCTTTTTTTAATAAGAAAGATTTATTGGGATCGATATTTTCTAGATAGTTGGTAAAGTAGTTTTTAGAAAAAATATCGTTAATGATGGCTCCTTTGTAGTGACGGTCTTGCAATTTCCCCACAATCTCGACATATAACTTTTTATACTCATTTTCAAACGATATTCTTGGAGAAACATAACCAATTGCAT
>DDII01000094.1 GCA_002338445.1 Cellvibrionales bacterium UBA1854
AAATATAAACTTATGATTCTATTATGTTTTATTTTTTTAAAAAAAGAACATTGAACTCTGAAGATTTTTTTTGGAATTGAACCATTCCCATATTTATGGCTTCGTTTCATAAATTAACGTTTAAACATGTTCATAATTTGTAACATTGAAATACGAGTACCCAAAGAAAGTAAAAAAATTTTCTGGTCTAAGACGCCATCGAGAAAAATATTGATAGGTGTCATGTGGAAGACAATGGGTAAAATAGTCAATAAGAAGCCTCTCGAATTTCAAAAGCTTTAAAGGTGACTCAGCTAGACAGTGTGTCGTGAGTTTTGGAGACAAATCGGCTCGTACACCTTTTTACTCATATTGTTAGAACTCGCCTTAACCCGAGCTTTGCCGTCACAAAAAAAAATTTAAACGAAAACATCCACATCTTTTTAAAAGTGTGCTAAGTTCTAGAAATCATTGGCGTATGACCAAGTTCCTCGTCAAAAAAGTAACACGCAATACATTCCTCTCACCGAATCACCTAAGTCATGGAGTTAAATATGAGTCGCTTTAAAATTTTTGTGATATTTTTAGTCTGCTTAAATTGGTCTCAAAACGCAGTTTCTCAAAATGTCTCAGATCAAACATCAGTAGAGGAGATAATTGTCACTGCGACTTCTAGAGAAACAAAGTTAATCGATGTGCCATACAATATTTCGACGGTGTCGGGAGACGAAATTGAAGAGCGTGCGATACTAGATGATAGCGAGCTTTTACGAAACTTCGCCGGAGTATCCACTGTCGATAGGGGCTATCGAAATGCCGGTACAACCAGTAATATTAGGATGAGAGGTCTAAACTTAGACTCCGCAGCACTTCAAGACTTCCCGGTAAGTGCCGTTGCGTCGGTATCGACATACATGGACAACACTCCAGTTTTTGCCAATTTTTTATTGAGAGATCTGAGTCGAGTTGAGGTTCTCAGAGGCCCTCAAGGAACACTCTACGGGTCTGGAGCGTTGGGTGGCACCATACGCTTCATCACCAATAAACCTCAACTTGAGGAACTTTCTGGATCGGTAACTTTTACAGGTTCATCGGTTAATGAGTCTGACGGTATCGGCAAAGCTTTGGATGTTGTGTTTAATATTCCTTTTGGAGAAAAAGCTGCATTACGCTTTGTAGGGGCTGGTCTTGACTACCCAGGGCTCACCGATTATGTAAATATTTATGAGACAGGAGACATACCAGACGGGTTAGGAGTTGACGGTTCTACTGGCGTTCCAGTGCCGAGAGACGGATATGGTTATCCCTCATTCATTACTTCGCCGCCAATTGTAAAAAGCGTAGACGACGCAGATAGTGTTAAAGTCGAATTTCTTAGAACAGAACTATTATTATCGCCTACAGATAAGTTTCAGATGTCTTTCAAGTATGCGTCGCAAGATGATGGTGTCGGAGGTAGAAGACAGTCATCCGTGGGGCCGAGGTATGTTCTTAACACAAGCTGCACTGCGCTTCTTGATCCAGATTGTTTCACCCAATCGACTTATGGAGATTACGAAAATGGCGCCGTAATGTTAGAACCCTCGGAGCGACAAGTTTCTATGTCAGCCTTTGAATTAAGTTATGATGGCACTCTTTTTGATATTGAGTTTACTGGCTCCCAATATGATAGAAGGGGGTCTAGCACCACCGACAACACAGGTTTTTTCGCAAAACTAGGGACTTACACTTCTCCGATTGCTGGTTATTATAATCAAACCGTGGGAGGAATTTGGTCACAACCATCCAGACCTTACGCTCCTGCCCAACGTCAGTACACAAATGAAGGCAGTTCGGTAGAAATTCGGCTAATCTCAGAGCCGGGGGATAAATTTGACTATATATTAGGTTATTTTTCACAAGACGAAGATCAATATCGTGGGCAACAGACCTTCATAAAGGGTGTAAATCAATGGAAATTTTTTTATTGGGGCGTAGATTATGTTGTTGATCCCAATGAGCAGGATTTTGATTATGCCGTAAAAGAATCCGTGGAGAATTCCGCATTTTATGGTGAAATGGCCTTTCACCTCACTGACGAGTTTGATGTGGTTGTCGGTTACAGGCGATTTGACGTTGAGGCAGATGCATCAATGAATATGGCTTTTAAACTTTACGATGTTGGACCTGCGCTCGCAAATACCTCAAATGAGGATGATGGTGGTCTAGCCAAACTAAATTTATCTTATCAGCCCGAAAATCGTGATCAACATTTCTTTTTTACTTGGTCTGAGGGATACAGAAGGGGTGGTGTTAATGCTGTTCCAACATCAGGAACGTTTCCAGAAGAACCAGGATGGGTTCCTTTCCAATCGGATTCCAGCACAAACTTAGAGATTGGGGTGAAGGGTAAGACCTCAAGTGATCTTTTTTACAACATGAGCCTCTACTCGGTGAAATGGGATGACCCTCAACTTTATAGTCCCACTCCAACCTATTCATATTATTCCATAATAAATGGAGAAGAGGCTGAAACATCTGGGTTTGATTTTGAACTTTCAGGATCATTTGGTGTCTTCGACTTTAGCCTCGGCTACGCGTACAACGAAACCGATTTATCGAAAGATTTGTTATCCCCCGCTAACAGTCCAGTTATTCTCGCAGAAGCGGGATCGGTACTTCCGGGAAGCCCAAAACATATGCTAAATGCCAATATCGCACACACTCACTACTTTAATTCGGGTTGGGGAATCGTGAATCGCGCAGATCTATACTCTCAATCTAAAACAACCAATGTCTTATCTGATAGCTCCACCCAATATGCTGAGTTTGGGGGGTTTGAAATTCTTAATGTTTCCTCCACTCTTTTTCAAGATGATCGATATGCAACAATTTTTATAAAAAATCTTTTCAATGAACGTGGTACGACCGGCGCCTTTACAAATGCTGCATTTGGTCCCGACCCTTCACAAGGTTTTTATGGCAGTGATGATCGTGAATTTTTTGCTTTGCCTAGGACCCTTGGAATCGCCATAAATATTGGATTTTGAGATCTTTATTAACAAAAATTCTTTTGCTAGTCTTGCTGTGTATGGCTCAGCAAGGCTTCGCTGAGAACTCACTTGAAGATGTTTTGTGGGGTAAAAAACCGATCTCCAGAAGTATTCAATTTGAGCAGCTGGAAAAATATGTATTGAAAAATGATGGTGAGAATTTTTCTGGAATTTTATCATTATTACCCCAACCTGTCGGTGTTGGATACAATATGATTCGAGATACTAGGAATCTAGAATCAAAGCTGCTGTTGGAGTCGAGCTTAGTCGAAAAGGTACGCTTAACGTCTGACTCTGGACATGTCACCTCAGTTGGATCGAAATTTGTCGAGCAACCCTCTCAATTCTTCAACATATTTTTCGGCACCGGCGTTTCCTCAAAAATCAAGGGCACTAACATGCGTTCAGTTGTTATGCCAATTGCGCTCATGCACAAGAATGCTAATTGTGTCCATAATGGCGTTTTGATTTTTTTTATTGAAAAACAGAATACCTCAGATGCATTGGTTCAAGTTGCAAGTGAAACCTGTGCAAGCCTACAGTTTAATTACACTGGAGTTTTTCAAACAAATTATGAGTCGCAACCTACCTCACCAAGAATCTCCAATAGAATCAGATCTAAGGATGAGACGGAGCAAACTTCTGCACCTATTGAGATGCTTTATGACAAATATCCAAGTTTGCTGGGTGCTCTTGCTTCTTCTCCAATTTTTGAGGAAGACAAAGTCACTCTTTTTGGATTAATTGACAAGCAGGTCCATTATACCAGCCAATGTGACACGAGAGCGGGACAATATCCAATGTGCAATCAATTGCTTTTACCAAGTTTCTCTCTCGCCAAATCAATCGCAGGGGCCCTTTCTCTCTCGCTTATTGAAACTCAGTTCCCATATGCCAGAGAGAGCTTTTTGATTGATTATCTCGATGTATGCCGTAAAGATAAGTGGCAAAACGTTACCTTTGAAAATCTTTCAGATATGGCAACCGGGATTTATCAGAGTAAGAAGCATTATGTCGATGAAGACTCTCCAAAACATGTTCAATTCATTTACGACCCAAAAACTAATCTAGACAAAATAGAGACTGCATGTTCGTTATTTCAATACAGAACAACACCGGGAAAACGATTTGTATACCACACCTCGGATACCTATCTTTTAGGCGCAGCTATGAATGCATTTCTCAAAAAAAATTCAAAAATGACCGATTACTACTCAGATGTTCTTATTCCCTATTTAACAAAACGTGGTTTCAGTGACGCCCTTCAATATTCTTTGAGGACTAAAGACACAGCTCAGCAAGCGTTTACCGGATGGGGGATGTATTTTTTAAGGGAAGATTTATTTCTCTTATCTATACTTCTGCACGAGGCGAGAGAGGCATCAGCACTCGAATTACATTTTCTTCGAGATGCACTGAACCCAACTCAAGACAACAGCCTTGTTGCGATATCCACCAAAAATAGCTTCTACAAAGATATCTTTTACAATAACGGATTTTTTTCTATAAAACTCAACAAAAGAAAATTCAATTGTACCGAAGATGTGTGGGTGCCGTTTATGTCCGGCTGGGGTGGCATAACGTTTGTGCTGCTCCCGAACAAAATGACTTATTATTTCTTTAGTGATGGGCACACGCACTCCTTTAAAGAGGCGATATTTGCAATCCATCAAGTAAGACCTCTTTGCTAAGTAAAAATGAAAAATATTCCGAAATTAAATGAAGAATCCATCGCCTCTGCCTGCGCAATGTCAATACTTGCCACGGCAGGACTATTTTATGTAAATCTTGGTGGCGCTTTTTTATCCGCTTTTGTTGATGGTTTGGGTATTGGCAGAGACATAGCTGGATTTATTGTGAGTGCAAACAAATATGGTGCTGCTGCTGGTGCATTAGTAGCAATTTTTATTGTAAAAAAGGTCAACTGGCGGATAACTAGCCTTTTTCTTCTTGTATCCATGATCTCGGTTGACTTAATTTCATCACATATTAGCGCTCCTACCAGTCTGATCGTAATCAGATTTTTCCATGGAGTAATCGGAGGAATCTCGGTAGGTTTGGGACTTTCAGTAATTGCAAGGTCGAGGGCTCCTGATAAAGTTTTTGGGATGCTGCTGGTTATTCAGTACAGTTTCGGAAGCTTGGGAATCTTTTTCGTACCAAGATTAGTTGAAGTGTATGGACACAACGCCGTGTTTGCTATTCTGAGTTTGTTTACCTTGATGACCTTATGTCTTTTGCCCTTTATACCAGATGTCACCTCCGAAAATGCTCCTGAGAAATCATCTTTTAAACTTAGTATAAATAAACCACTTATACTTGGTTTGACCGCTTTATTTTTGTTCCAGGCTGCCAATATGGGAATCGCTGACTACGTCTTCGAGCTGGGCAAGGAAAAAGGATTAAGTATAAGTGAAACAAGCAACATCCTGACTGTTGCAAACATAATTTCAATATCAGGCGGCGGATTAGTTTACTTGATTGGCCTCAGATATGGTAGACGAATTCCTCTCATTATCGGTTTCGGAATATCTATCCTGTTTTCTTTCATCTTAATTTTTTCAGATTACATCAAACTCTATTTTTTAGCGAATGCAATGACTGGTATCGCATGGGGATTCGTAATCCCGTATCTTCTGGGGTTATGTTCATCTTTTGAGAAATCGGGTCAAAATGCTGCCGCCGCAGGTTTTGTGTCAAAAATGGGACTCGCAACAGGACCTCTAGTTGGTGCGGTGGTAATTAACACACTGGGATTTACAGGTATCATTTTTTTGGGTGCCACAGCCCTGTCAATCTCATTAGTTCTCGTTTTCCTACTCGGCAATGATGTTGAGGGAAGAATAATATGACGGAGATTAAATTAATTGGGATGCAACTGGCATTAGAGAACGGCGATAACAAAAATTATGTGGTACGAAGGATAAAACAACAAGTAAACAACACCCGGGGAGTTCAACTTATCGTGCTAAGCGAACTTTGTTTCTTCGGACCTGGCTCGGACAAAAAGCACTTTTATCTGGAGCACTACATAGATGAACTACGTGATTTAGCCAAACATACAAAATCTTGGCTAATACCCGGGACGTTTTATCAAAATGTAAATGGAAAAATATTTAATATCGCTCCGGTATTTAATCCAGAGGGTGAGTTAGTGGCGAAATGCCCAAAGAACTTCCCTTGGTTACCGTACGAAAAAAATGTTGATAGCACAGATCAAAGCACCCTCTTTACTATACCAAATGTAGGCACAGTTGGTCTGCACATTTGCTACGATCTTTGGTTTCCTGAGACAAGTCGAATTTTAGCGTTAAAGGGAGCGGAAATGATTGTTAATCCAACTTTGACACCTACAAAAGATCGTGAGATTGAAACAATCATGGCGAGAGCTACTGCGGCACAACAACAACTGTATTATGTGGATATCAATGGTGGTGGTAAACAAGCAATAGGAAAATCAATAGTGTGTGACCCAAATGGCAGTGTTATTCACCAAAGTGACAAGCATGAGGATATTTTTACATTAACATTAGACTTCGATCTCGTTCGAAAGACGAGACAGCTCGGCACTTTTGGTTTGGGACAACCTTTGAAAAGTTTCAGAGATCACTCAAATTATCTTGAACTTTATGCCAATCGTTATGATGAAAATTTTCTCTCGAAATTGGGACCCTTGGTTGAATGATGATTAAATCTCTACAGAATTCATTAGCGACAAAAGATGTTCATGCGTTGTTTCATCCATCTACAAATCTTTACACCCACACGGAACAAGAGACTCTTGTGCTTGACAGAGGTGAGGGAATTTATGTTTATGATATCGATGGTAATCGATATATTGAAGGTCTATCCGGACTTTGGTGTAACGCGCTTGGATTCGGAAATGAAGAACTTATCGAAGCGGCTTCAGTCCAAATGCGCAAACTCAGCTACGGAACCCTATTCGCGTCAAAAAGTCACGAGCCCGCAATTCTCCTGGCAGAGAAATTAATAGAATTATCACCATTTGATGAGGGTAAAGTATTTTTTGGTAGCTCGGGATCTGACGCTAATGATACACAGATTAAGATCTTCACTTACCTTAATAATGCAACAGGTAAAAAAAATAAAAAAAATTTCTTAGCAAGAAAAAAAGCCTATCATGGAATAACGGTCGCCAGCGCTAGCATGACGGGACTACCAACCCAGCATCAGTTATTTGATCTCCCTCTAAAGGGATTCTATCACACAGAATGTCCCCATTATTTTAAAGAAAGCTATATTGGTGAAACTGAGGATAGTTATACTGACCGACTGATTTCTTCAGTAGAAGAAAAAATTAATATGGTTGGGCCGGACTCATTTGCTGCGCTCATTGCAGAGCCTCTAATGGGTGCAGGTGGCGTGATACTGCCTCCAGAGCATTATTTCCCAAAATTGCATGAAGTTTTAGATGAGTATGACATTTCCCTGATTGATGATGAAGTAATTTGTGGTTTTGGCAGAACTGGAAATTACTGGGGATACGAGACCTTCGGCATGAAGCCGGCCTCAATTACAATTGCTAAAGCGCTATCCTCTGGATATGTGCCAATAAGCGCGGTAATCATTCCTAACCATATCTATGAGCCAATTGCTCGCGCAAGTAATCAGCAAGGGATTTTTGGTCATGGATATACTTACTCAGGTCATCCCGTTGCATGTGCAGTTGCGCTGAAAACAATAGAAATATATGAAAAAACAAAATTAATTGATCATGTAGAAACTGTATCCAAAACCTTTCAAAGACGCTTACACGACATGAGATCTAATCACATAATTGGTGAAACAAGAGGGGTCGGTTTAATTGGTGCAATTGAAATTTATGAAAATCGTGAACTAAAGCAGCTTTTTGACCCAAAATTTGGGGCGGGAATAAAAGTCATGAAGCTTTGTCAACGCCATGGGCTTTTAGTTCGTGCAATTCAAGATACAATTGCGATATGCCCGCCACTAATTATCTCAAATGAAGAAGTAAATAAATTATTCGATATATTAGAATATAGTCTAGAGGTCTTCGTCAAAAAATATTTCTTATGATTTTGCGCATACCAATTAAAGGTTGACAAAGTCTTTTGACCGTTTCACGACTTCCCTTGGCTTCTATTACCTTCAGAATATCGATTACTTAAGGCGCACTAATTTCGACAATTGATTTTTTACTAAGTGCGGAAAAACATGAAGCTCAAATGATCGCCAAATATCATCTGAATGTCTTGTGACACTTTAGATCTCTTTACTCTCATCCAATCGACTGCTACTTGTTCAAGCGAATTTACCGAAGTATTTTCCACTTTAAACTTTTGTGGCATTCGAAGCGTCCCAGGATCAATATCTCGAGTTAGTAGCTTACGATATTCATCTCTTTTTTTCTTGCCCTCGATAATGAAATATCGGGGAAAACGCCCACACTAAGATTAGCCCTGACTTTTGTTTTGGGCCCTTGATAATTGAATAGCCAATACTTATCCCCCTCGGGCTAATTCTCAGCGCCAAGCCTTTCCCATCGGAGAGACTATATTCCTTAAGCCGAGATGTCGCGTTTCTTATTCACGTATATGTGAGAGGTTTGACAGTTTTAGGCATGTAACAAAAATCGTCCTGCAACCACTTTTGTTACATAAAAACAGGGTTTTTGCAACAGAATACGGTTTTTTTAAACAACAATAAATTTTTTGTATATTATTGACTTATACAGCTTTATCAACCTTTACAGAGCATTATAAATCATCATTTGGTGGAGGCGGCGGGATTTGAACCCGCGTCCGTCAGTTCTCTGCCTATAGCTCTACATGCTTAGAGCAGTCTACTAAATTTAACCATTTGCGACCCGACTGTCAGGGAGTGCATTTGGCGATTTCGGTAAATTTTTAATAATTCCACCCCGAACAAGTTTCATTACGATCCTATGAAATATGACACCCGATCGTCTTAATTCCGAGGAACTTCAGACTCTGGACGCACAGGCACGGCTCCAGTCAGATGGCACTACACTGGTTTTTAAGCAGCTAGCGCGTAGTTGTCGTCGTTGGCAACTATAAGTTTGTGACTTTGGATTTACGAGATTGGTCACCATCTCGGCATGCACCACAGGTTTCGTAACCGGCGTCGAATCCAGAACGCCCCCATACCGACTATTCTAGCATATGTGCTCACTGCTGACATGGAGCGAATTGAGGAAAGACTATGATTTGTTGCAAACTGAGAAAGGAGCCTCAATTATTGTCCATAACGCTGACGGAGTTAAACCGTAGCTGGCACAAATAATCAATAACGACGAGTTGCCCAAATCATTGATGAGGCTTTTTAAAGATACGGATTTTAAAATTCATCCACACACGGTTCGAGGGGATGAATTACTCGCTTGCGCTAGCGACTTCGATCACTTTTTAAATATTTTATTTAATCAGCTAGACATTGACGGTATATTTACTGACTTCCCTGATCTGGCAGTTAAGTTTTTAAAAAAACAAAACTCATTACTTAGGTAGCTTTTATGCAACGTGGCCAGTTTTCGTCCCGTTTAACGTTTGTTCTGGCAGCTTCGGGATCGGCTGTTGGCCTTGGCAATATCTGGGGCTTCCCTACAAAGGCTGCTGAAAATGGTGGCGGGGCATTCCTATTGATGTATCTTTTCTTGGCCTTTCTCTTGGCGTACCCCGCACTAATGGCCGAATTAACCCTTGGCAGATACGGCAGATCCAACATGGTCAGCACCCTAGATTCAATTGCATCTGGATGGTTGCAGAAGCGTCTTGGCCAACTCACAGGCTTTATAGGAGTACTAACCGCGACCATGATTCTGTGTTTTTACAGTATTATTGCAGGCTGGATGATAGCTCACACTCTTGCCTCCATCGCGCAAACACTACAGTTGTTCGAAATTGCCGAATGGCTGGTTACTTTTAGTCTTTTTCGGAATATCTCCTTTTCTACAGCATTCATTGGTCTAACCCTCTTGGTGATAAGCGCTGGCGTCGAGAGAGGCATAGAAACATGGTCTAAACGCTTAATGCCTTGCCTGATACTTTTAATGCTAGGTCTAATCGTCTATGTGCTGTTGCAACCCGGAGCTGAAAGAGGTTTGAAGATGTTTATAGTGCCTGATTTCAGACAGTTGGCAGACCCGCAGCTCATAGTGAGCGCCCTCGGACAAGCCTTTTTTTCGTTATCATTGGGGGTTGGCACAATGCTTATCTATGGGTCCTACATCCGATCTAACGAAGATTTACCTGTTGCTGGCGCATTAGTGACTTTCAGCGATACAGGGGTGGCCGTGCTTGCTGGAATGTTGATTATTCCTGCTCTTTTTGCCGCACAACAACTAGGAGTAGATATATACGCCGAAACTGGCAAATTGATTTCAGGTCCTAGCCTGATTTTCCAAGCCCTACCAGCACTGTTCGAAGAAATGGGCGAGGGAGGAAAACTGGTATCACTAGCATTTTTTACCCTCATGTCGATTGCAGCTCTCACCTCTTCTATTTCTATGCTTGAGGTCCCTGTCTCTTGGGCAATAGAAACTCAAAACGTAACGCGCCAAAGGGCCAGCGTCACCGTTGGAGTTTTTACAGTTATAGTCAGTGGGATAATCTCTTACAAATTCACCTCGATCTTCGAAATTATAGTCGAAGTAACTACCGAGTGGGCTCAGCCAGTTTTGAGCTTGATGCTATGCCTGTTTTGCGGTTGGTTGATGCATCGGAATC
>DDII01000033.1 GCA_002338445.1 Cellvibrionales bacterium UBA1854
TTTTTTTTCGCAACAGGCGGCGAATTACTCACAAGTTTTTGCTGCAATATGTAAAGATTAAGTCAGTGTAAGTGAGGTAAAACTAAAGAATCTTATGAGATTTAAATTAGGCTCTGAGGACAACAGATCCTGCTGGAGCTGAGATCATTCAATGAGCTTAAACTGCTATGCTCACCAAAGCACATCAAAAAGGGCAGTAGCTTCTTGATTTGACTGATGAAAGGCAGAGAGATTCAAAGGAGTAAAATTTGGTGAATATGGATCGTAGACAGTTTTTGCAGGGTTCTATCGCACTATCGACATTAACTGGTGCTTCTGGTAATTTGTCAAATGAGACATGGAGAGCAGGGCCGGTTGAGCATTTAATTCCATCGGCGAACCACTCTCGTATTTCTCTTAAAGCCGTTTTCTCTAGGCATATTAGCAATGCCGTTCTTTCGATCGATGGCAAATATATTAAGGGCCGTCCCACGGATAGCAAAGGGCGCGGCTTTGCTTTCGACGCCGTTGGCTTAAGACCGAATACCGGGTATGAGTTGGCTCTGATGGAGGGCACGAATAGGTTAACGGATTCTTGGTTTCTGTCTACAATGCCTGATCCTGCCAGCCAACCAGAATATCTGCGTTTACTGGTATTTACATGTGCAGGGGGGCATCCCTTAATGAGTGAGGGAGAAAACTCCGCCTTTTTACCTCAGAGCACTCGTCGTCGGCTTCTTCTGCGCGGATTGTCCTTTAAACCGAATGCGATGATCGCGATTGGTGATCATGTCTACTGGGACCAGCGTACGTGGCTGGAATCTAGTGTAGTAGGCGTACGAGAGTTTTCGGCGGGACTCTACAATGCCGTTGGTATGCTCGATCGAATGGCTCCAGCCTATGGTGGCACTAATGAAGAGATTCTAAAAATAGTGGCGGGTGAGCAAATTACTCCATTATATGGAACTGCACTTCGAAGTACCCCAAGCTATTTTATTAATGATGATCATGATTATTTTGAAAACGATGAAGCTACAGATCGATATGTAACACTTCCGCCAGAATCTTATCAAAAGCAGTTTTTCAGCTTCGTAAGGGATCACTACCTGCCGGACTTTTTGCCCTCATCAGACGTACCCAGTTCGTTGAGTGGCGCAATGATCAATGGGCATAATCGGCATTTTGGCGCACTGCGCTGGGGTCGACTGAGTGAGACACTCATGTATGACTGCGCCGGCTTTTTATCGTTAAAGGGTGAGACTGCTGGATTAGTTCCACCGGAAGTCGAACATTGGCTGTGCAGTCGCACGGCAGATGAGACCGTTGATCAGTTAATGCATATTCCGTCGCATCCTTTTGGTTGGAGTGCTGGTAAGTGGAGAGAGTGGTATCCCGATGTTGCTGATAGTGGACAAGCTGGGACTCAGGCCGCCCAAATGTATGCAAATGACCAACGTTTTAAACTGACGACTAGAAAGGCCAAGTTTATGTGGCAGAAGGGTTGGTGGAATCAACATCAACGTCTGCTGGAGTCTATCTCTAACCAGAAACGAAGACCTGGGCTCGTCTTGAGCGGAGATTTGCATGCGACCGGCCATTCAAAAATTGTTGGGAGTGGTGACCTATCTTTTGAATCGAATCCAATCCACTCGATTATTACTGGTCCTTTGGGCACAGGTTCGGGATGGCCGAGCATGGCTAGAGGCACACCGCCCATGGTGGCAAGTCATATTCGTTTGGATAGTCCTGCCCCGGTCACTGAGCGTAATGGATTTACCTTGCTCGATATTACACCCGATAATATTCGGGTGCGCTTGTTTGCGTGGCGGAGAGAAAGCTCTTCTTTGACTGATATTGATGCATTGGATCCCTACCATGATGAAAACATCAAGAAGCGAGGCTCTCGTAGTTAACCTGCAGCTTTTTGGGCGCGATGACATCAAACCAATCGAATCTTTTACACACAGGCGTGAACGTCGTCCTGTGGTCCTCAAATGCCTTCACCTGTGCACCTCAACATCCGCATCTTCAACTTCAGTGAACTTGCTTCAGCCGTGACTGACAGAGGACACATCTTATGCGCCTAGGTGTGATAATCCATCATGATACGATGTCCTTACGCCACTCGATGGGATATTTATATCCCAGTTGACATACATCGTGTGGCGGTTTTTATCTTACCAAAAGTAGGTTCCCTTGCCGCAACCCATTTTGCTCTCCAAGATTACCCCCTATGTTCAACTTTAACTATGAAATGTTGTTTGTTATTGCCGTAATTTTATATTGCCCAGAGAGAGGTCGGCATAATATTGCCACTTCATCAGTCCTCCAGAGTCAGTGTTCGACATTTACAAGTCAACGTGCTTGCCTTTCCAGTCAATTATTGAACCTTAAGATAGCGCTCATAAAAGTGCATATGTGGTTTGCTCGTCATGCTATCTGCCAATGTTTTCTTGATTATATGAGCTCGATTTTTTACAACTTTTTTCTAAAATAAATGCTCACGCACGACAAAATCGTTGCCTCCACAGAGACAAGCGATAATTCTCATGTTCAGTTATGAGATATATGGCTAAATGAGAACGATAGAAACTGTGATAGACTTGTTCCTGAAGTGGGCCTCTTGTGGGTTTTTATCTTTTCAAAGTGTCAATGTTATTTTGACGAGCTTCGACACGCAACTAAGGAATAAAGTGCTGGATTTGACCAGTTTCATCTTAAATTTGCGGCATCTGTTAATTAAGTCTTGGCGCAAACTCGTTTGGTTATTATGGGGTATTGCGCTGACATTATCCCTCTGTGTACCCGTTTTGGCAGATTTATCTCATCGTAAGACAAATCTTGCGGTCGTTATAAAAGACAAAGCGGGTCACCCACTTCCCGAAGCACGTTTAACTCTTAAAATGAAGAGGCATGCTTTTAGATTTGGAACACAGATTCGAGATCACCTTGTGGCGATTTCGGAGGACGAATTTCAGATTTTGAGTGCTCGAGAAAAACAGGCATTGATGGATCCTGCCACAGAACAGCTGGGATTAGCCGCACACACGCCTTCATGGCAAGATGTGGAAAGGTATAGAGAGGTCCTATGGAATAACTTCAATCATGCTATACCAACTAACGGTATGCAGTGGATTCAGTACAATAATCGCGGACCTGAGATCGTTGACAGAGTCGTCAACCTCCTGAAGACAAAGCAATTCACTGTAAAAGGACATTCTGTTGTGTGGCCAAGAGATCGTTGGCCAACTCCTGACCAATTTCGCTCGAGTGCAAGTGAGGTAAATCCCTCGATCTTTTACCGTCAATTATTGTCCGATCGTCTCCAGGAATCCGGTATTCTCAGTCGATTTAGTGATTTGGGTATTGGACCCACTATTACAGATTGGGATGTGTTAAATGAGCCTATGAATAACAGTTATTATGCTGACGTTTTCGTGGGAGCGGGATTTTACCCGTCTAATACGGAGACATATGCAGATTTTTTTAAAAGGGCTAAGGGTATTCGTCCGGATTCAAAGCTTGCAATTAATGAGTACAACATACTGAATGCTCCGAATGATAACAATGCGAGGGCTTACAGAGACTTTATTGCTGATTTATTGGCTGCGGGAGCCCCGATTGATGTTATCGGAGTTCAAGCTCACATGAGCCGGAGTAATGTAGATAAAGCGTCTATGTTGAGGCGTATTAATATTCTTGCGGAGACGGGTCTGGATATTGAGATCACAGAGTTTGACACTCGCGATGATGCTTCACAACTCACGCCAGCGCAACAAAAACAGATTTTTAGAGATCTTTTAGACGCGGCATTTGAAAGTAAGTCGGTGATTGGTTTTTCTATGTGGGGGTTCTGGGACCGAGGTCACTGGAGAGGCAATGGTCCCCTTTTTGACGCTAATTGGGAGGTAAAGGATGAGGCGTCTCCGTGGTTTGAGTTGGTTAGGAATGAATGGATGACCAGTTATAGTAATTTAGTGCCCGATGAACAGGGGCGTTGGGTATCTACAGAGCAGGTTTTTAAAGGCATATATGATTTTTCGGTTACTGTGAACGGTGTCACTACGGAATTTACAGACTACAATATAGAGAACGACTCTGAGTTAGAGTTTGTCATTGAGAACATAGACGAACAGCTTGTGCGGGATAGTGATTCTGATGGTTTCAATGATGATGTTGATGCTTTTATCGATGACTCTTCAGAGTGGTATGACACTGATCTTGATGGAGTGGGTAACAATGCAGATCTCGATGATGATGGAGATAGAGTTAGTGATGCACAGGAAGCCCTTGATGGTACCGATCCACTAGATAAGCATAGCTGTGTTGAATGCCTAAAACCTGTTTCAGGCATTGCTTATCACTGGTATAACCACGCTTTGCTTTCTTCGGTAAATGTCGGTCTGGTTGGTTTGACTGATAGTTCTGAGAGTGGTTTCTCAGAGGACACGATATCTGACTCTTTAGGAAGTTACGCCTTTTCTGAAAGTTATTCTGGCAGTAATTCTCTAGCTGTGAGTAAGGGCATTACATCTGATGAGTCTGGGAGCGTTATAAGTTCGAGCGATGCTTTGGCGGCGCTTAAGATCGCGGTAGGAATAAATCCTAATACTGATCCGGATGGGGAAGGGCCACTAGAGGTCTTGCCAGTATCGCCATATCAATACATTGCAGCGGATATAAACATGGATGGACGGGTGACCTCTGCTGATGCACTAGCAATCTTGAAGATGGCGGTCAATCTTGAGTCTGCTGAACCGAGAAGATGGGTATTTGTTGCGGAGGATTATGATTTTTGGGATAACGAATCAGAAAGCTTCAAAATGAATCCGAGTGATGTGAGTTGGGATTCGAATGGAGCGATCTTTAATTATCCGGAGACCAGGGTAAAGAATCTCGTTGGTGTTCTGATGGGCGATGTAAATGGCAACTGGATTGCACCCGAGGGTAGTGAAACAGTAGCTGAGGGTTATTTTAGTGATCTAGTGGCATCACAAGGCGGATCTGTCGAACAGTGGGGACTTGGCGAAAGTTTGGAGTCATCATCGGATGGGGGGTCTTCATCCGATATTAGCGATCCAAATGATCTGTCCTCGACTGAGATGACCAAACAGTGGTTTCAAGATTATTCAGGTTCTCAGGAGGAGTCTCATGGACATTTCATGCTTGCAACATCGGATAGTGGATTTGTTCAGGTTGGCGAGACTGGATTTATTCCTCTGGGAGCTAAGATCTTGGTGATTAAAGTTGACAACAGTGGTGCACTGATATGGCGCAAGGAATTCGGTGATTTTGGACATAATTTAGGTAACTCGGCAATTGAGACAGATGAAGCATATTGGGTAGTAGGATCAAAAGATCAAGATAGCGTTTTATTAAAGCTCGACAAAGATTCGGGTGATCTTTTGATCGAGCGAAAAATTGATTTAGGAGGAAGTGATGCAATAGAGTCGCTCATAAGGACGTCAGAGGGCTTTATCGGGGTAGGTTATCGTTATGCAGTCGACACAGACAACACATTTTTCACGGAGGGAGAGGGTGTGATGGTAGTTTTTGACCATCAAGGAAATAAGTTGGTTGAAAAAGACATTAGTAACTATCTTGCTCATGGATATCGAGTGAAACAGTTCGAAAATTCTTACTATGTTGCTGGTTTAACTCAGGATGCACAGGATTATGGACTTCTTAAATTTAATGCTGAACATCAATTAATATGGTCAAAAGTTATTGGTGGTGCTAATTCAGATCACAATTTTGGGATGGATATTTCCAATGATGGGTTTATTTATTTATCAGGACATACCTTATCTGGAGTTGAAAATTGGGATACGTACACTGTAAAAGTTGATCAATCGGGGGAGGTTATATGGGAAAAGAAACTCGGTAATCCCAGAGGATTTGACGCAAGATACATACATGATGAAGCGTGGGACATAGTAGTCGGAAACAGTGGAAATATATTTGTCATTGCCGGAACTGGGGACGAGTATCAGAGTTATTCCTCATGTAATAATCAAGGATGTTCAGATCAATGGCGGGCATATCTGATCCAATTGGACAAAGATGGAAATTTTGTATCGCAACAAACATTTTCTGCGCCTGACGGAGGTGACTGGGCCGGTGAGGCCATAGCCGCCACTGCGGATGGCGGTTTGATTATCGGTATCGACAATGGGCAGTTTGGATTTCTTAAACTTCTTCCTTCTCAAAACGTTCCTGAGGTTACCCGTGAAGATACGTTTGTCCTTCAGGGTGAGTTGAGAGGGCAAATTGAGGAATCTTTTTTCTTACACCTACTTGCTGATGGAGTGGAAGCGGAACAACTACCAGTCGATCGGATTGGCGAATTTAATTTTTCTTACGACTTTCAAAATGGAGATCAATATTCGGTTGAATTGTCTGCTCTAGATGCCGACACTAATTGTGAGGTCATAAACAATCAGGGATCCTTTTCTGATAGATCCATTACAGATCTAGCAGTTTATTGCAGCGTGATTCCGCCCTGTGGGAGTATTGGTTCGGATACTTCTGAGTCAGATGATATGTCGGGGACTAACTTGACGGGCATTACCGACCTAGTTGAATCGATTCAGTGTTCTGATGCGTCCTGGCGACAGGAAGCTCAACAGCGAATTGCCAGCCACAGAATGTCATCATCGGAAATTCAGGTACTGGATAAACATGGATTGCCAGTAAAAAATTTAGAGGTAAATTTTCGGTTAGTAAACCATGCTTTTGGTTTTGGGGGTCAAGTCGAATCTAAACTTTTAGCAGGGAATTCGGTGGACCCTGCTCATCCGTCGCCCGATCTTTATAAGCAAACATATATTGATTTTGGTTTCAATCGAGCTGGATTAATAAACGGTCATAAATACAAGTTACGAAAATTTCTCTCTTCCGATGCTGAAGAGGCAATGCAATGGTTGAGGGCCAATGATATCCCTATCAGAGGCCACACGCTGGTATGGCCCGACTTTAACAATATGGAGCCACTTATATCGATATCTGACCAGAATTTTATCTCTCAATATAATTCAAATTTTATTGTTACGGAGTCAGATATCGCACCAAGTGAATTGTCGCCGGATCAGCTTGAAATATACATTGATTACATAATAAATTTCCAAATTGAAAGATGGCCTAATTTAATAGAGTGGGATGTTCTTAATGAGCCGATACACAAGGGTGAATTGAGCACATCTGTGAATGCTAGACTCGAAGATGGTATTGCAGCTGAGGTGTCTTGGTTTCAAACAGCGGAGAGACTTGAGCCAAACGCGAAAATGTTCATAAATGAATATCAAATGATATCAAATTCCCGAAATAGAACTATTCCACCCGATTTGTCAGCCTTCAAGGCCAGAATAAATACCATTTTGGCAAGAGGAGGGCCTATTGAGGGTATTGGGGTTCAGAGTCGTTTTTTTTCTGACGTCCCGCCTCAACGAATTATAGATCGCCTGGACTATTTTAGTGACCTAGAGCTTCCTATTGTTGGTACAGAATTTGAAATTAAGGGAGAAACAATCACTGAGGAAAATATACGAGTTACCATGATGGAGAGGGTACTAACTCAGTATTTTAGTCATCCAAGCGTAACATCGATCTACGTTTACACGCTTTTCGAGAATAGCAAAGTCAGCTCCAGTGGTGTTCCTTTAGAGCGGCACTTGGTGGATAGGAGTGGATCTTTAAATCTGCGGGGCAAACTTTGGTTATTTCTTACAAAGAAGCATTGGAATACTAATATCACAACACAGTTAGATCGCCATGGCAGATATAATTTGACTGGGTTTAAGGGCGAGTATGAGGCAAGAGTTTTTTCAGAGGAAGGCAACTATGAGACGATTCGCTTTCACTTAGATGACGAGAGCCACAAAACACTTGTACCCCTGAATGATGAGTGAAAAACCTTTTTTGGCGGATAACAGAATAAAATGTGTGTTGGCAATAGTAGAAATATTGTCGTTACTTTCTTTTGGTCTGAAAAGCCTATTCATTTGCGCTTGTGGCTACGTCCAGTTGCAATAGATGCAAAGTTTAGAGCAAACAGGTACATGAAGTCCAATTAGTTGGGAGGCCTGACGAAGGTGCACGTAGCTGGGTAAATGTAATTAATGTATTTACTACTTATACTAATTATTTAGGTCTGGTTTCGAACTACACATATGCTTTTTTTAAATAATGGAAGGTTCCACTACACGCGGTAGATTTTTGGAGATAATTAGATGATTACACGTTTAGTTCTTTGGGTCTTTTTTGTGCAAATATTGCTGTTACCAGGATGCATTGGCAATGATGGTGAAACTCTACCATCTGAATCCCCCAGGATAGCGCTTGTTATGAAATCTCTTGCTAATGAATTTTTTGTAAATATGGCTGATGCTGCTCAAATTCATCAATCAGAGAATTCTCAGCAATACTCGTTGATCATCAATGGAATTCGTAATGAAAGTGATATTACTCAGCAAGTTTCTATTATTGATCAAATGATCGCTGCGCAGGTTGATGCTATTGTAATTGCACCTGCAGATTCAAAAGCCTTGGTTCCTGCGCTAGCTCGAGCGAATCAGGCAGGCATTATTTTAGTAAATATTGACAACAGGTTAGACGCTTCGGTGTTGTCCGAATTTGATTTAGTAATTCCCCATGTAGGTCCTGATAACAAAGAGGGAGCTCGTAAAGTAGGTGACTATTTGGCAAGTATTTTGGCAGCGGGTGATGAAGTTGCAATACTCGAGGGGATCGTGAGCTCCATTAATTCTCAGGCTCGTCGCGATGGATTTGAAGAAGCTGCGAATGCACGAGGCTTAATCATCTCTACCATACAAAGTGCTTCTTGGGAGCAAACCAAGGCTGCGGAAATTATTAGCGCAGTCCTTACTCAGCACCCAAGGCTGAAAGGTGTAATGGCCGCGAACGACAATATGGCGCTCGGGGCATTGTCTGCTATAAAGCAGCTGGGTCGATTAGATGAGATTGAGGTGGTTGGTTTTGACAACATATCCGCAGTCAATAAACTTGTTAGGGAAGGAGAAATATTGGCAACAGCAGACCAGCATGGGGATTTGCTCGCGGTTTACGGTATCGAGTTCGCACTG
>DDII01000083.1:0-1138 GCA_002338445.1 Cellvibrionales bacterium UBA1854
TTTATGGACTTCTAGCGCAAAATTATTAATTATCATAGTGTTTTGTTAGCCTCACTTTAAGGGTAAGGGATGGGTAATGACACCTTTAGCTAATGGATTTTATAAGTTGTATGCTACACCTCACTCTTTATATTCGGGTCGGGCCCGAGCGTATCTCATAAAAAAAAAGATACCCTTTGAAGAGTTGTCTATTGGGCACAAAAGCTTCTCAGAGGAAGTTATTTCCGAGAGCAAGCTCCGCACAATTCCGGTGTTAGTAACACCAACTGGCGAGGTAATCCGCGATGGTGGAGCCATTATTGATCACTTTGAGCGAACATTTGGAAACCTATGTTCCCCTAGCGGTTATCAACAGCAAATAATCAGTTCTCTTTTTGAGTTGATTGGATCTGAGGGCTTGCGCAGGCCGGCCATGCATTTTCGTTGGAATTTTCTAGACAAAAACGAAGATTATTTGCGTTACCATTTTCTTAACACTTTGCCGGATAGTGATGATCGTGAGCTAAGGACAACAAAGATAATGACCCGTTTAAGCAAAGTCACTGCCCTTCGCGGCGTGACCGAGGAAAATCAAACGACAGTAGAAAATTTATATTATGAGTTTATAGAAGCGCTAGACGATCACTTTAAATACACTCCGTACCTTCTGGGCGGCCGTCCTAGTCGGGGAGACTTTGGTCTGATTTCTCCTTTATTTGGACACTTGGGACGAGACCCCTACCCTGCGAGTCTAATGGTTGCCCGCGCCCCGCGGGTGTCTCGGTGGGTAGAGCGCATGAATCGTCCCCATCAAGACGCTCCTGAATATTTTAGCGTGAAGTCAGAATACTTTGACGATGATGATATCCCAGAACCATTGTTGGAAACTCTTAAAATTCTATCGGAGGACTTTATTCCGGAGACACGGGCCTCGACTCAGTTCATGAATAATTGGCTTTTAAAGCACAAGCCCAAAGCAGGAGAACCCGCAAGTAGCGACCTAACCTCGTTACCAGGCTTCATCGACTTTACGGTGAGGAACAAATTATTTAGGGCGGCAGTGGTTCCTTATAGACATTTCCTTTTGCAGAAAATACAACAGATCTATGACAAGCATGAGGAACCCGTAAGAGAAAACATCAAAAGTTTGCTAAAGTCC
>DDII01000083.1:1534-5024 GCA_002338445.1 Cellvibrionales bacterium UBA1854
GTTTTTAGTTACTCATGGTAGTGAACGAAGAAAGCAACAACGTGAAGATTAATCCAATACCTATAAAAAAGGGTCGCGGCAGAGCCTCGACCCTTTATAATACTCAATCAAGCGACATACTTCACACCGCGATATGTGTTTGCTTTGTCTACGTGTTGTTCAGAGGGCACATTAAAATATTGAGAACCTCTGTACATTTTCGGTAGACTAGCGTCGCGATCTAAAGACGATTTGCTTTTCTGAGAGTGACATACGCCACGATACATATAGTTATTGTTCATAACACTTCTCCTAAGGGATTATCCCATTTTAGGTGCAAGTGGTCTTTTGACGCATGATCAATGCGAGACAGTAAATGCGTATCTAGGCTTATATATTATAATTCGGAACTTATCTATGATCAACAGGTTTAAGCTCAAAAAAATTTTCAACGAGACACAACTAAAAGAGCTCATAAAAGACTTTAACTTTCTTGAAACAGCCCATGCGTTAGAGGGATCGATCCAAAATGCCTTCAGTGATTATATTATCAATGCTTTATCAGAAATGAGCGGCAGTACGGATGAGAATAAAAGATTGTATGTCGAAGCGGTCTACTATTTACAGAAAGGTCAAAAATTACTCGAGGGACTTCCGCACCCGGCGGGCAAAATGGCAAATAGATTGTCGGCGATGGTGAGCACATTAAATAAATTATCATCGGATCAGCAAAATATATCTGCTGAGAGGGCAAACAGATTTATAGAAAAAAATCTTATTCGGCGACTGCGGCATGTCTGGGAGTGTAATACTGAGGTATTGTTTTTTGATTTTTCCTCCGAACAAAGATTCACATCGCGTGAGTATTTAGTAAGGTGTCTCAACGCAGCAGGAAAGCAGTATCCTGAAATTACCTGGCTTAGCCTTGTAGACCACAAAACTGTGGACAGTTTGATTAGGAGTATTAAAAGATAAAATTACCGGTTTTTTGAAGCCAAAAAAAATTTTTATGTAAAAAAAGTGTTAGAGCACGTTTGTCTCCTGTTTCAACTCTTCATGATACTTTTTTATAAATACTCAATGAAATGATCGCCCTCCGATTAAGCAATAAGAATCATCGCTAGATAAAAGCCTATCTTTTAAAACCACAGGATAAATAATTCAATATGTAACTGTGTGTCTACGCAATTCTATCGTTTATGATGTGACTTACTTTCCCAAGTACCACCTCATTGCCGGGAGAGGGATTCGTTGGGATATTTCGTGCTAATAAAAGGCTCGCGGTAGCAAGAGCCGATCCCATTAAAAATACAAGGGTGGGCGAGGTCAGCCAAACTAATCCGAAAAGCACGGGTATAAAAACAGCAGCTATGTGATTTATGGTGAAGGCGACTCCAGCAGTTGAGGCCATATCTGCAGGGTCGGCAATTTTTTGGAAGTATGTCTTGATTGCGATGGCCAGCGAAAAAAACAGATGATCAAGGACATAAAGAATGGCTGCCCATTTAGCATCCGATACAAATGCGTAAGCTGTGAATACACATATGAGTCCGATGTATTCAAAGGTTAATGCGTTACGTTCACCAAATTTACCAATCATAACTCCAATCTTTTTGGCAAAAAACCAGTTAAACGTATGATTTATCATATAGAGCGCAGCAACATCAGCTACAGAATAACTGAATTTTTCGACCATGAGAAAACCGGCAAAAACAACAAATATCTGTCTCCTGGCTCCACCCATGAAGGTAAGCGCGTAATATAACCAGTAACGTTTTCTGACAACGAGATTTTTACGTTGAGGAGTGACGCCCTCAAAATGAGGGAAGGAAAATGCCAAAATTATCGTAAGGACTAAGCAACATCCTCCGGTGCAAGCATAGATTTCGGTGAAACTGAGGTTAAAAAAGTCCTGAGAAAGCCACAAAAATCCATAGATCGCTAAAGAAGTTATAGAACCCACAGCAATAAGTTGGCCTAATATTTTCGGAGCCTCCTCAATACTCAGCCACTGAAGAGATAGGCTTTGTTTTACGGTTTCATAGAAGTGAAAACCTGTTGACATGAGAAGGGTTGCCATCATCAAGCCGAGCATGTTTGGGAAGAACCCAGTTATTGCGACTCCAATACCAAGAAACAGTAGTGAGAGGTATGCAAGCAGTTGTTCCTTCACTATCAGAAGTACCAATATAACTGTGAAGGCCAAAAATCCGGGAATTTCTCGGATGCTTTGTAGCGTTCCGATGTCAGCTCCCGTGAAGTTTGCCTCCTCAACGACAAAGTTATTTATAATCCCCATCCAAGTAGCGAAGGCGACGGTCATGGCGATGGTCATAAGCATCAATAAGTTTTTTGGAGTTTGCCATGGGTATCTTTTTGATGTTCGCATATTTGTACCTTTTTGCTTTAGGCTGTTTGAGATAAAACTTAAACCAGCGCAATTGTATAAGGCTGAAGCCGATTGTACATGCTTAGATCCAAAAGAGAGTGGAGTTTGCTTTTGTAAATAGTACGCAACGCAACAAATATAGATTGGAGAGAGCACTCACTATGCTGAACAATTAAATTCTTTACAGTTTTGCAAAGCGACGTGTATCTTTTTTTTGCGCAAATTGAGAGCTTACTGTTTTTTAAAAAAAGTTAATTGGTTGACGAAATCAACAATCATTATAGACTAAATATAGCTTTGTTTATTGCGACGTGAGGGCGGCAAGAGAAAAGCAAAGAAGGTTTAAGTTCGCCCATCAAAACAGCTGTAAAAAATTCTACTTTTGTAAGGAGCACAAACTGCCGTGGGACAAGAATTGCCAGAACTGATAGCCACTGTTGATATCGAAAATGAACTCGGTGAAGGAGTGGTGTGGAACGAGCAGACTGCATCGGTGTGGTGGACGGATATCGAGCGGTCTAAATTGTTTGAATACCAATACGGGTCGGGAAGGCTGAATAGTTGGGATACCCCCTACCGGGTGGGATGTTTTGGGTTTATTGAAAATGATGATCGACTAATTGTTGCCTTTGACTGTGGGATCGCCTTTCTTGATTTGCCCAGTGGAAATATCGATTGGCTTTATGGTCCTACCGTTTTAGCGGATGGATTGAGGTTCAATGATGGTAAAATTGATCCATTCGGCCGTTTTTGGGCCGGAACTATGGTAGAGGACCCGAGTAGAGCTAATGAATCTGGCTCTTTATTTAGCATTTGTCCCCATCAAGCCCCTATTGAGCACATCAGCGATATCACAACCTCTAATGGACTTTGTTGGAGTTTTGATGGATTAGTGATGTATCACGCAGATTCACCACGGCAGACGATCTGGAGGTATCGATATGACCCAGTGCAAAACCTACTGTCTGACAAGAGGATATTTGCAAAACTTGGGAAGGGTATGTTTCCGGATGGATCAGCGGTGGATAGTGATGGAGGCGTCTGGAATGCTCAGTGGGGTGGCTCCCAGATCGTAAGATATCGTGAGGACGGAGAACAAAGCCTCGTTTTAAAAGTGCCTGT
>DDII01000011.1 GCA_002338445.1 Cellvibrionales bacterium UBA1854
GGCTGGGTGTATCGCGGGGACTTTATGCAGCGAGTCAATAATAATCCGCTAATCGATCCAATAGACGCTTACACTATCATAAACTTTACTGCAAGCTTCCAACCTGCGGGTAGTCCCGTCAGTTATGATTTTATGATAATGAATGCGACCGATGAAGACGGTGTAAATTCCAGCATGACCGACGTCTTCGGGGCTAACGCGACTGGTCTGGAGTTAATACCTCCTCGCCAAATTATGGGCCGAGTCACTGCTAAATTTTGAAGATGCCAATAATCTATATGCGTAGGCTTAGCAATATGTTAAAGGTTTACGCATAAGACGGGACGTTATCGTACAGTTGCCTTAATTGAGAAGCACTCTCAGAGTGCTTTCTCAAAAGTTCAGGAACATCAATGCCGATGGCTTCACCTTTTGCGACAATCCATCTACCTTTAACCATGACGTGATCCGCTTTGTGGGCCCCACACAGAATAAGGGCAGCTATGGGGTCCTCAAAACCTGAAAACCGTGGCTCATCCAAACTAAATAGCGCTAGATCTGCCTGCATCCCCACTGCTATTACGCCAATGTCGGATCTACCTATGCAGGCAGCCGCTCCGTTTGTAGCCCAACGAAGAGCATCTAAGTGCGAAACTTTATCCGCACCGTATTTTAGGCGCTGCAAAAGAAACGCCAGCCTTATTTCCTGAATTAAATTTGAAGAGTCATTCGATGCTGAGCCATCCACACCCAAACCCAGCGGACATCCTGCATTCTCAAGGCCAACTGCGGGACAGATGCCGGATGCTAATACCATATTAGCCGACGCACAATGGCTTACGCCAACCCGCTCCTTCCCAAGCACCATAATTTCATTCTCATTAAAATGAACTCCATGAGCTAGCCAGGTTCGATCTGATAGCCACCCCACGTGCCCTAAATATTCTAGAGGACTCATTCCGAAATATGACTGACAATATTTTTGCTCATCAATTGTTTCTGCTAAATGAGTGTGAAGTCTAACTCCCTCCATGGTTGACAAATCTGCCGTAGCCCTCATTAATTCTGATGTGACAGAGAACGGAGAACATGGGGCAAGTGCAATTTGGGTCATGGCACCCTCATTTCTACAATGGTAACTTTTTATTAAACGGGCACTGTCATCCAATATTGTCTGATCATCTTGCACAATACAATTTGGTGGAAGACCTCCTTGAGACTTTCCTAGACTCATAGAACCCCTTGTTAATACCACCCTAATCCCCAGATTCCTCGCCTCCTGAATCTGTATATCGATCGCTTCAGTCAAGCTACTAGAGAATACGTAATGATGATCCACAGTAGTCGTGCACCCAGACAGCATAAGCTCAACCATGGCAAGTTTACTCGATATGGAAATATCATCGGGCCTTAAGTTTGCCCAGACTGGATAGAGAGTCGATAACCAAGGGAACAATCCCTTATTAAGACTCCTCGAAAATGCTCGAGTTAAGGTTTGATAAAAGTGGTGATGAGTGTTTATCAACCCTGGTAAGAGAACCAGGCGTGACGCATCAAAGACAGTATCGATGTCTGCAGCTGGGGTCTTCCCTGTTGGCACTAGCTCAACAATCTTACCGTCGGCGACCACAATGCCACCCCTACAATCATGCTCGCAAAGAACATCGATTGGATTTTTGATCCAAAGTCTTTTCGGGGATAATTTGCCTTTTATCAAGGCAGATTACCCTCGACACCTTTGACATACCAATTAAATTCTAATAGCTCCTCATCTGTCATGGCTGTATTTGCGGAGACCCGGAGCTCATTTGTTTGACTGTATATTGGCCCCATGAAAGGATGGATGCTTCCATCAATTATTGCTTGTTTTGTTTCAGCAACCCGATCAACCACCCTTTTAGGTATATCGGTATGCATCTTAGATAAACCTACGACACCAGAGGACAATCCCGGCCAAACATCCTCGGAAAGCCATGTGCCATTTATCACTGCAAGTGTCTTCTCAACATAAAGAGGTCCCCAATCATGAACTACAGCCGTCAGATGCGCACTTTCACCATATACGGACATATCCGAGTTATACCCTATGGCATATACTCCATTGGACTGAGCCGCAGCTATAGGACCAGCAGAATCGGTGTGCTGCGTTATTACATCTGCGCCTTGAATAATCATAGTTTCTGCAGCCTCACGCTCTCTGGCAGGATCATACCAAGTTGAGACCCATACAACTTTTACCTTTACCTCAGGATTAACTGATTGCGCACCTAAGGTGAATGCATTAACAGCACGAATAACCTCGGGGATTGGAAATGAAGCTACATAACCCAAAATATTAGTTTTTGTCATAGCTCCTGCTACAATTCCCCCTAGATAACGACCCTCGTACGCTCGATCGAAATAAGTGCCAACATTAGCAGCTCTTTTGTATCCCGTTGCATGCTCAAAGATTACATTAGGATATCGCTTCGCAACAGCAATTACAGGATTCATGTAGCCAAAAGACGTGGCAAAAATGAGGTCGTTACCAGACCGGGCGAGCTGATTTATCACACGTTCAGAGTCAGCACCCTCAGCCACACTCTCAATAAACGTAGTTTTTACCTTGTCATTCAGTTTGTCTTCTAAATGAAGACGTCCTTTATCATGAGCAAAAGTCCACCCTGCATCTCCCCTCGGGCCAACGTACACAAATGCTACCTTTAAAGGGGCAGTGTCTTCGCCAGTTGGACTATCATCGAAGGAGTCCGGCGTAACACCTCCTCCACATGCCTGTAACAGCATTACTAACAAAGTGACAAAAGATAAATTTCGATACAAGATTAATAACATTTAAAATCCTCGTCGCTAATTTAAAAAGTGGAATGGTTTGCCTAGTGATAATGGAATATTTAGCATGCTACCTTGTCGATTTTTCGAAAGCATTATCAAGGCAATTATCGTGACTACGTAAGGCAAAGAGGCGAGTAAATTTGGCGAAGTCGAAACACCGATACTTTGTAACGCCAAATTCAGTATACCCATCAGACCAAATAAGTAAGCCCCAAATAAAAGTCTTCCAATACGCCAACTTGCAAACACGACTAGTGCAAGCGCAATCCAACCTCGACCCGCAGTCATGCCGTCTGCCCAAAGCGGTGTTACAACTAAAGACAGATATGCGCCCCCTAGTCCAGCCATTGCACCACCAAACATGATTGAGCAGTAGCGGACTATTAAAACATTTATTCCCATCCTGCTTGCTGTTTCTGGAGATTCACCAACTGCCCTGAGAACCAAGCCTGCGTGTGTTCTGTAAACAAACCAATAGAGAATGGGACAGACTGTTAATGCAAGGTAAACCATTGGGTCATGAGAAAAAAATATATTACCAAAAAAAGGTATTTCACTTAAACCAAAAAAATTC
>DDII01000015.1:0-40344 GCA_002338445.1 Cellvibrionales bacterium UBA1854
ACTACCCCCTCAAGATAGCGTGTCTACCAATTCCACCACTTGGGCGTTTTACAAATTGTCATTCAAGAGGCAAATCGGATAGATCATCTGCCGGCAACTCTTCATCTTGTATTTCTGGGACATCGGACAATTCTTTCTCGCTTACCGATAATTCTCCAGGTTCAGAAAAAAAAGATTCATCAACTATTGAGCGATTTTTTGCAATCACAGCCAGACTTATACTGGTCACGAAAAAAATAGTCGCCAATACTGCTGTCGATTTACTGAAGAAGTTCCAACTACCGCTGCTACCAAATACTGTTTGAGAAGCACCTGAGCCGAATGATGCTCCCGCTTCAGCCCCTTTACCCTGTTGCAAAAGCACAAGTCCAATTAGCGCCACTGCAACTATAAAATGAAATACTAATATGTAACTACTAATCATGCATCTTCTGCCTGTCTAATAATTTCCAAGAAATGCTCCGCATGCAATGAAGCACCGCCAACCAAACCTCCGTCAATGTCTCGCTCTGCAAATAAAGCTCTCGCATTATCCCTGTTTAAACTTCCGCCGTAAATAATTTGTGTCTGCTTTCCTTTTGGACCTAATAAATCTCTAATGCATGAGTGCACTTCTTGGGCCTGTTCTGGCGATGCTGCCACCCCCGAACCAATTGCCCAGACCGGTTCATAAGCTATCACCCCTGCACACAAAACGTTTTCACCTACTAGATTCTTAACTGAATAAATCTGCTCCGATATCACATCGAAGGTTGATCCCGAATCACGATGGTCTGAACTTTCGCCAACGCATAGAATAGGTGTAAGGTCAGCAGCGCATGCAACATGATACTTTGCAGCTATTGTATCATTGTCCTCTAGGAAATTAATGCGGCGCTCCGAATGCCCTATCAACACCATCTGGCAACCCAAGTCCCTCAACATTTGGCTGCTCACCTCTCCAGTGAATGCCCCTTCCATTTCAGTCGCGATGTTTTGTCCGCCGACTTTAATAGAGCTTCCTCGTAATGACTGTTCAAATTGGGAAACGTAAACTGAGGGTGGAAACAATCCAACATCTACTCGATCAGACCCATTCCAATGGTTAATGAACCTATCTAAAAAGTCAGAAGCCATAGCTATTGATCCATTCATCTTCCAATTTCCTGCAACTAACAATATTTTTGACTCCTCGATCTTTGTCTAAGCGCACTTAAAAAAGTACCTTTTTTCAGGGAACTCCGAATGTTAGTCTCAGGATTATAAAGTAACAACCTAACCCTCGGTTGACTTGATGAAGTCATATTGCTTGCTGACGCACAACTTCGGCAATCTGATTCGCTAATTTAGCTACCAGTTGATCTCCCTCTCCTTCGACCATCACGCGAATTAGAGGCTCCGTTCCGGAGGGTCTAAGAAGAATACGACCATATCCATTCAACTCCTTTTCCGCGTGTTTCAGTACTTGATTTACATGCGGATTCGACTCGAAATCGATGCCATTTTTCAAAGGGACATTTATCAATCGCTGCGGTAATTTTGAAACATTGCTCGCTGCCTCAGATAAAGTTAGTCCAGTTTCAGACAGCGCTCTTATGACTTGTAACGACCCAACAATACCATCTCCACTCGTATTTATATCCCTACATAGGATATGGCCCGACGACTCGCCGCCAAGATCCCAATTATTTTTAATGAGTCTTTCAACAACATACCTATCCCCAACGTTGACTCGTTCAAAAGGAATCCTCTTGTCACGAAGCGCAATCTCAATCCCTGCGTTGGTCATTTGTGTTCCGACCACTCCGCTACACCCAGCGGGTGTGGACGCTCGGTGAGACGCTATAATGTAAAGAAGTTCATCACCATCCACCACTACTCCTTTATTATCTACCATAAGACACCTATCACCATCTCCGTCAAGCGCTACCCCGAAATCTGCACTAACTTCAACAACTTTATTTTGCAATGCAGCAATATCAGTTGATCCACATCCACTATTTATATTAAAGCCATCAGGGGCAGTCCCCACCTGTATTATATCGGCACCAAGCTCTTTAAATACCTTTGGAGCTACGCTGTAAGTAGCTCCATGCGCACAATCAACTACAATTTTGAGACCATTCAGATTGCACCCGATGGGCAATGTGGCCTTACAAAATTCAATATATCTGCCATCCGCATCGGTTATACGATACGCCTTTCCAAGACAATCGGAACCCATTGTCTTCTGATCTAGATCGAGAATTCGCTCTACCTCCGTCTCAATCTCTTCCGGGAACTTATATCCATCTGCGCCGAAAAATTTGACACCATTATCGTAGTAAGGATTATGAGACGCACTGATCACAATACCAGCCGAAGCTCGCAATGCTCGAGTTAAATACGCAATAGCTGGCGTAGGCATCGGACCGAGCATCCCCACCTCAATACCAGCCGAGATTAAACCGGCCTCTAACGCAGACTCAAACATATATCCAGAGACCCTAGTATCTTTACCAATCAAAACTTGTCTCTTTGAACCGCTTGGTCGATTTAATAACCTTCCCACTGCCCAACCTAATTTAAGGACAAAATCTGCTGTTACAGGATATTGGCCCACTCGGCCACGAATACCGTCAGTTCCAAAAAATTTTTTTTTCATTGCCGGGCCTAAAAGTCAATTTGTTGAAGAATTTTTATCGCCTTGGCTGTTTCGTCTACGTCGTGCACTCGTAAGATCGACGCTCCACGCTGAGCCGCTAAAACAGCCAAGACCACACTACCTATTAGTCTGTGCTCTGATGGGTTTTGAAGAAGCTCGCTAATCATCCGCTTTCTTGACACACCTACTATAACCGGAAATCCAGTGGCAACAAACCGATCAATTGCGCGAAAGAGCATAACATTATGCTCTACTGTCTTTCCAAATCCGAAACCAGGATCAATATAGATTTTATCTCGAGGTATTCCTGCAGCCAAGCATGCATCCTTTCTTTCCAACAAAAATGTAAGAACCTCAGACACAACATCTATATAGAAAGGTGCATCTTGCATGCTTTTAGGCTGATTCTGCATATGAGTCAAGCAAACTGGTAACTTGGCTTCAACAGCCGCTTCCAAAGCACCCGGTTGCTGCAAAGCTCTGACGTCATTAATAAAATTGGCCCCGATGGAGGCAGCGTCTCTGATAAGCTGAGGGCAACTAGTATCAACAGATAGAATGGTGTCAAAGTTAGTCTTAAGTGATTCTAATACCGGCAAGACGCGAAACGCTTGTTGTTCTCCTCCAACCGACCCAGCACCAGGACGGGTAGACTCACCCCCAACATCAATTATGTCCGCGCCTGCCAGCAGCATTGAATCCACGGTTCGAAGTATACTATCGAGATCTATTCGATCACCCCTAAAAAATTTCCCACCATCTGAAAAGGAGTCGGGAGTGACGTTTATAACACCCATTATTTGTGTTTTGCACACATTACGTCTCACGTTTTTCCTTGCCACACACCCATTTTTGCAATAAGCACATGTCCTAAGGGGAGAACCGACGCGTCCAAAGCTAAATTACTATGCTTGCTCTACCGCCGCGCCAATAGCGTCCGAAGAATCGCTGCCGACCTCGGCTTCGTTCCCAGATATTCCACCTTTATCATCATCGTCCCAATGCTTTGGTGGACGCACGGGAATTCGTTGCATCAAGTCGTCCACTTGTTCAGCGTCAATTGTCTCATATTCGATCAAAGCGTCCTTCATAGACTCAAGCACATCTCTATGCTCCTCTAAAAGCGCTTTAGATCTTACGTATGCACTGTCCAATATGAGCCGTACTTCTTCATCTATTTCTCTGGAAGTATCCTCTGAGTAATGGGTGTTACCTCCGCCGGGAGCTTGCGATTCATCTTCGCCATACAAAACAGGGCCCATTCTCTCAGTCAATCCCCACTTCGTTACCATGTTTCGAGCCATTTGAGTCGCTCGCTCAATATCGTTTTGGGCTCCGGTAGTGACACCCTCAAATCCGCCCACCAGCTCCTCAGCAATACGTCCACCAAAAAGACTGCAGAGCTGTCCGAAGATCTGTCTTTTGCTCATGCTGTAACGATCCTCCTCTGGCAAGTACTGGGTTACTCCCAAGGCTCTCCCCCGAGGAATAATAGTAACTTTATGCACTGGGTCATGTTCAGGCACTAAACGACCGATAATTGCATGCCCCGCCTCATGGTAGGCCGTATTAATTTTTTCTTTATCTGACATCACCATGGATCGGCGCTCTGCACCCATCATTATCTTATCTCGAGCCTTCTCAAACTCTGCCATCGCTACCAGCCGCCGATCACCCCGAGCAGCGAACAGAGCAGCCTCATTCACCAGATTTGCCAAGTCAGCTCCGGAAAAGCCGGGAGTACCCCTAGCTAAGACGTTTAACTCCACTGAATCTTCTAAAGGAACCTTTCTCGAGTGTACTCGGAGTATTTGTTCTCGACCTCGAATGTCTGGTAAGCTAACATAAACTTGCCGATCGAACCTTCCTGGACGTAATAACGCCTTATCCAAAACGTCGGGGCGGTTAGTCGCAGCAATAACGATGACCCCTTCCGTGCCTTCAAATCCATCCATCTCCACCAGTAGTTGGTTGAGAGTTTGTTCTCTTTCATCGTTGCCTCCTCCGTAGCCACCCCCTCGATGTCGGCCAACAGCATCTATTTCGTCTATGAAGATTATGCAAGGCGCCTGTCTTTTAGCTTGCTCAAACATGTCTCGAACTCGTGACGCCCCAACGCCGACAAACATCTCAACGAAGTCTGACCCCGATATGGAGAAAAATGGTACCTGCGCTTCGCCAGCGATCGCTTTGGCAAGTAAAGTTTTGCCGGTACCGGGAGGGCCGACCATGAGTACACCCTTCGGAATTCTTCCGCCAAGCCGTTGAAATTTTGACGGATCGCTTAAGAATTCCACTAGCTCACTCACATCCTCCTTAGCCTCGTCAACCCCAGCAACATCAGCAAATGTGGTATTAATTTGATCTCCCGAAAGCAACTTTGCCTTGCTCTTTCCGAAGCTCATCGGCCCGCCTTTGCCGCCGCTGCCGCCCTGCATTTGTCGCATAAAAAACATGAAGATTCCAAGAATTAGAAGAATTGGAAATGCAGCAACTAAAAGTTGTGAAATCAAGCTGGGCGCTTCTGGCTCCCGAGCGATAATTTTAACGTTATGATTGAGTAAATCGTCCATAAGCCCTTGATCGCCAATCGTAGGGAGCACAGTTCGAAATTTTGTTCCGTCCCTACGCTCTCCTTCAATTATCAGTCCCTCAATCACCACTGCGGCAACACGCTCATTCTGCACGTCCACAACGAAATCAGAATATCCCAAACTGTTGTCTGATGGCGGTGGTGAAAAACTGTTAAAAACAGACAGAAGTACCGCAGCAAGAACGAGCCAAACAACCAAGTTTTTAGCCAAATCATTCATATCTTCACCTCGCACACCCTTTATATCCCTTCGCCACAACGTAAAACTCCGATGAGCTCGAACGTGATGACGCTGGTTTCCTAATCCTCAAAGTATTAAACACTGTTCTAAGCCTCTGCACAAACCCATGACTTTCCTCGTGATGGAACAATTTTAAAACCAAACATCCTTCTTTTTTTAAAATTTTCTCGCAGACGATCATCGCCAAATTCGCCAGGTCAATTATTTTCGGGCCATCGATGTCGATGTAACCCGTCAAGTTGGGCGCCATATCTGACACTATGAGGTCAGCTTTCTTCATGTCCATCAAACTTTGTAGCCGACTTAAAACCCTATCTTCTGCAATGTTACCCTTCAACGCAAGCACACCAGCAATTGATTTAAGTGGCAAGAGATCTACTGCCACCACGAGGCCCGCACTGCCCACCGCTCTTGAGGCCACTTGGGTCCAACCACCCGGAGCAGCTCCTAAATCCACAACAATCATGCCGGGTTTTAAAAGTTTATCCTTTTCATCAATTTGCAGAAGCTTATAACTTGCTCTGGATCTGTATCCTTCACTCCTACTTTTTTTTACGTGCGGATCTTTAACATGGTTTTGGATCCAGTTTCGCGTCTTCGGTTTTGCCATGGTGTCCCTCCAAAGTCAGGGCGCCCATAACAACAAATACAACAGCGAAATTGAGTAAGCGGGCACCATTTGCAAACTCTATGAATGCTCGAGTGACATAACCAGTCGAATATCTTAAACTAAAAAGGGAAAAATTTATATGAACGACTCTGGGATCAAAAAAATCGCCACCTCGGCAATGCTTGGTTTAGCGGTTGCTCTTGTGGCAACTATTATTTTTCCATCTTTACAGAACAAAATAACAATAAATCCTGATGATCACGCACATAACGTCAGTGATAGAACTATGTTTGCAACTGGCTATGCCAGTTACTCGCAGGCAGTGAGCCGAGCAGCACCATCTGTGGTCAACATCTATACTCGCAAAGTGACTTTGGGTCGCATTGATCATCCACTTTCCAAACATCCCCTTTTCGGACGTCTAGTCACCCAAGCTAGAGTACCGCAAACTTCTTTAGGGTCTGGGGTGATAATGAAGGCTGATGGAATCATCTTGACGAATCATCATGTTATCGCTGACGCGGACAAGATACTCACTATGCTTTACGATGGCAGAACCGCACCTGTAAAACTCGTTGGAAGCGATCCGGATACAGATTTGGCGGTACTCAAGATTGACCTCGATAATCTACAGCCAATTTCAATAGGAAAATCGGAATCTGCTGAAGTTGGGGACGTGGTGCTGGCAATAGGTAACCCTCATGGCATCGGACAAACGGTTACCCAAGGTATTATTAGCGCTACCGGAAGAGCTGGACTGGGATTAAATACCTTTGAGAATTTTTTACAAACGGACGCGGGAATTAGCGTTGGAAACTCAGGCGGAGCGCTGGTTGACCTCGATGGAAACTTACTAGGAATTAATACCGCAAGCATTGGCAACACTGGTTCCATTAGTTTTGCAATACCATCCTCAACAGCAATTCATGTGCTCAATGAGATACTTAAGCACGGGTTTGTTATTCGCGGGTGGCTAGGGCTAGATGCAATTCCTGTGACCGCTAGGCTAGCAAGGCAGTTAAAAATTCCACTTCGACATGGTCTTTTAATCCGAGCGATCGCAGTAAACGGCCCCTCAGACAATCTAAATCTTTTTCCCGGCGATATTGTAATCGAAATCAATGGCGTCAGCGTGTTAGACCCACAAACAAGCATGACACAAATTTCAAAGGTTCAACCCGGCAATCCAATTAAGCTCTCAATTTGGCGAAGGGGTGCTACTTTTTCGGTAACAGCAATTGCGGGAACTCGGCCCAGCATAAGTCCGATAAATTAAATCCTTAGAGTATCCTCAGAGTAGTGGGTAACAAATATCTTTTTCAATGCCTCGAGAAGTACCTTATTTTGCATCTCACAACCAACGGATATCCGGAGATAATTTGAAATCGGGCTTTGATCGAAATGTCTTACCAAAATGCCAAATTGACGAAGCCGCCTGCAAATATCTGCAGCTTCATACTCTGTATGAGTGACTAATAAAAAATTTCCGTAAGATGGAACCACATAAAAGCCTATTGCGTGAAGTCCTTTTGTCAAATCATCTCGTCCCTTTATTATTTTTTTAACACTATCCTGAAAATAATTTTCGTCTCTAAAAGACGCAATTGCTGCTGCAATCTGTAAGCGACTAGTGGGATATGAATTAAAACTATTTTTTACTCGATACATACCATCAATTAAGTCATTAGAACCCAACGCATAACCAATTCTCAGTCCTGCGAGGGCGCGTGATTTTGATAATGTATGTGTTATTAAAAGATTCTTATAATCCTGAAGCAGGGGAATTGCGCTTACTCCGCCAAAATCAATATACGCCTCATCGATGATAACCACAGATTCAGTATTGAATTTTAAAAGAGAGCGAATATCATCTAAACTCAAAAGCGTGCCAGTTGGCGCATTTGGGTTAGGGAATATGATCCCTCCATTTGGAACATCATATTTTTCGAGGTTTATCTTTAAGTTTTCGGACATCGAAATTTTTTTATTTTTGATACCATATAATTTACAAAAGACGGAATAAAAACTATATGTTATTTCAGGAAACAGTATCGGTTTGTTTTTGCGGAAAAAGCAATTGAAAGCGTGGGCAAGCACCTCATCGGATCCATTACCCAAAAAAACTTGTTTCTCAGACAACCCATAATATTCTGATATCTCTCTCTTCAAAGGATCTCCGTTGGGGGGAGGATAAAGCCTTATGCTATCATTCAATTCGGCTTTTACTGCTTGAAGGACATTAGGCGAGGGTCCAAAAGGACTTTCATTGGTATTTAATTTTACAACATTTTCGTCGCCTGGTTGTTCACCGGGCTCATATGGAGCTAAATCTTTAACAAATTTACTCCAATATATATTTTTCCCCTCGCCCATCACATCACCATTAATTTTCAATAATACTTATCTTCAATTCGATATTCTGCAGAGCGGGCATGTGCCTCTAGCGACTCACTTCGCGCGAGTGTTGACGCAACACGTCCAAGAGAAGTGGCCCCTTTTGATGTACAAGAAATTACGGAGCTGCGCTTTTGGAAATCATATACCCCAAGAGGTGATGAAAATCTAGCTGTCGCCGAAGTGGGTAAAACATGATTCGGGCCGGCACAATAATCACCCAACGCCTCCGCCGAGTGCCTTCCGAGGAAGATAGAACCGGCATGCCGAATTTGCAAAAGTAATTCCTCGGGTTCTGAAACAGATAATTCAAGATGCTCTGGCGCCATTTGATTACAAAGGGCCGCCGCTTCATCACTATCTCTAACTTTTATTAGTGCTCCACGATTGAAGAGAGACTTTTCGATGATCTCTTTTCTCTCCATGTCGGGCAGCAACTTCTTGACACTTGCGTGCACCTGTTTTATAAAAGTTTCGTCCCAAGACAGCAATACCGCCTGAGCATTCTCATCGTGCTCTGCCTGCGAAAAGAGATCCATAGCAATCCAATCTGGATTGGTCCCTCCATCACATATAATCATTATTTCGCTAGGGCCAGCAACCATGTCCAATCCAACTTTTCCAAATACTTTACGCTTAGCAGAAGCAACATATATATTTCCAGGGCCAACTATTTTGTCAACCCTCCTCAAAGACTGAGTACCATATGCAAGACCGGCGACAGCTTGTGCGCCCCCTATAGTCCATACTTCGTCAACACCGACTAATGCAGCGGCCGCTAACACACTTGGATTGATTTCTCCATTAGGCGCCGGCACAACCATTACGATTTCATCGACTCCAGCAATTCGCGCGGGAATAACGTTCATCAGCACCGAAGACGGATAGCTTGCCTTTCCTCCAGGCACATAAACGCCAACTCGTTCAATTGCAGTAATTTTTTGTCCGAGCAGATTCCCATCTTCTTCCCGATACTGCCAAGATTCCTGTACTTGCCGTTGATGGTAAGCTTGTATCCGTTTTGCCGCCAACTTGAGGGCTTCAAAAACATTTGGATCAACTTCCATTTTCGCTTTTTCCAGACTATCGCAGGAAACAAGAAGATCACTTACTTTTCGGCAATTTCTTCCATCAAATCGATTAGTATAATTTAAGAGTGCGTCGTCTCCATCGTCTCTTACAGCTCGAATTATTTCGTCAACGATACTATCAACAGAGTCGTTCACGGCCATTTCCGAAGCGGAAATCTGACGGAATTTATCGTCAAAATCAGACTCATTTGAGTCGAGCACTCTAATTTTATCAATTTGATTCATTCTCAGACCCCACAACATTTCTGATCGAATTAATAATTTTATTCACCACTGTAAAATTACCCTTCATTGCTAGTTTATTAACAATCAAACGAGAACTAATGTTAGCAATTAGCTTTTCAGCGACAAGCCCATGTGCGGCAAGCGTATTACCAGTATCTACGATATCGACTATTTCATCAGACAAATCTAACAATGGAGCTAATTCCATCGCGCCGTACAACTTTATTAATTCTGTTTGGCGTCCCAATCCCGCATAAAATCTTCGAGCCACGTTAACATACTTTGTCGCCACAACAGTCCGTTCAAGTTTGACCTCTGAGCTCGGCAACGCCGCAGTCATGAGCCTGCATTTGGCAATCTTTAAATCAAGAGGCTCGTAGTATCCCTCCCCTCCGTGCTCTAAAAGCTGGTCTTTACCGGTAATTCCCAGGTCAGCAGCTCCAAATTGCACATAAGTTGGCACATCAACTCCTCGCAATATCAATAGTCTTAAGTGCTGGATGTTTGTAAGAAACATTAGTTTGCGACTATCAAAGATATCTTCTATTGGGCAGATACCGGCCTCACTCAATATGGGAAGGGATTCTTTTAATATTCGCCCCTTTGTCAGGGCCAAGGTCACTGTATGCAACACTATTCCCCTTTTTTAACTCGGCAAGCGTGTGATTTTAGCACCAAGCTGATGCAATTTCTCTTCAAAACACTCATACCCACGATCTACATGGTGAATTTCGTCAATCGTTGTTTCCCCCTCCGCTGCGACTCCAGCAATGACTAATGCGGCTGAAGCCCTCAAATCGGAGGCCATAACATGAGTTCCTGTGAGTTTGGGAACTCCCGTAATAACCGCCACATTATTGTTGAGAGCGATTTTAGCTCCCATGCAACGAAGCTCTTGCACCTGCGCTAGACGATTTTCAAAAATTGTTTCCGTGACTTGTGCAATCCCTATTGCTAAAGAATTAACGACTGTAAATTGAGCTTGCATGTCGGTTGGAAAGCATGGATAAGGACCAGTCGTAATATTTACCGCCTTTGGGCGTTTACCTCGCATATCAAGTTCGATCCAATCCACCCCAAAGGTCAGATCTCCTCCGGTTTTTCGAAATTTTTCAAGCACTGCGCTTATATTTGATGGGTCGGCACGCATTGTTCGAATTTTCCCACCAGTGGCAGCTGCTGCAGCTAAGTAAGTCGCGGTCTCTATACGATCTGACATCACTCTAAAAAAACCACCATCCATTTTTTTTACGCCCTGAACCACTATCGAAGATGTTCCAGCACCGCTAATATTTGCACCCCAGGCGTTCAAGCATTTAATCAGGTCGATAATTTCAGGTTCTAAAGCACAATTCTTTATCCGCGTTGTACCCTCAGCCAAAGTGGCCGCCATGATAATGTTTTCCGTCGCTCCGACTGAAGGAAAAGGCAAAATTATCGTTGCCCCACGCAAACGACCCTTGCGAGAGGCTTTAATAAATCCATCTTCTATTATAATTTCAGCTCCCAAAGATTCCATCCCCGCTATGTGGAGGTCTATTGGGCGATTGCCGATGGCGCAGCCACCCGGGAAAGATACTGTAGCCTCCCCAAACCGACTCAACATTGGGCCCAATACCAAAATTGAAGCACGCATCTTCCCGACCAACTCAGGGGGTGTTGCTAAACTATGAACTGTCCGCGTATCTGCCTCCACGTAACGGTTTTCATCAATACTTAATTCTACCCCGAGAGAACCCAGCAACTCTAAAGAAGTCGTCACATCTTGAAGATGTGGTAAATTTGCTACTGTTGTCTTACCCTCACAGAGCAGCATCCCAGCTAGTATAGGTAAAGAAGAATTTTTGGAGCCAGATATTTCCAGAGACCCCTTCAGTGAAGTACCACCTTGGATAATTAATTTTTCCATATTACGCCTAGGGAAATTTTTTGACTTTTTTATGGGCACCTCACTAAAGATTGAGATCTCTACCCCATATCAGAAATATACCGCTGCCACTCTTGCTTGCTATATGTTTTGATTTGAACAGCGTGTATGGATCCGCTGGTGATTTCTTTTTGTACCGCAGAATACACCAATTGCTGTCTTTGCACCGGTTTTTTACCAACAAATATATCATCCACAACGGTTATCGAGTAATGATTCCCAGTGTTCTTCACATCTATAAAAGCTACAGGGAATTCTTGTTCTAAAAGTGCATGCAGCTCGTCAATCGACATAAGTATTTAATCCCGGCATCAACAATCAATCAGTGTCAGCCAACCACTTTTTAATTACAACATCTAAATTTCCATTATTCTTTTGTGCTGCCAGACGAAATTGATTCCGGAGGGTTTTACCGAGATTTATACCATCTATTAGAACATTAGAGATTATCCATGCTCCATCCTCATTTTTTTTCATAGAGTAAGAAAGAGGATATACTTTTCCCGCACTATGAATCTCTTGTTTTACTGAGACCCTGACCTCATCGGATGAAATCTCACGCCGATTGATAATAATGATTTTCTCATCGTTAAAGCTGAGAAGACCGCGGCCGTATGTTTCCACCATGCTTTTTCTAAACACATTTGTGAACTCCAACAACTGCTTTTCAGTAGCTTCCGTTCGATAGCTACCCATAACTGAACGCGACATACGCCAAAAGTCTACATGCGGCGACATTTGAGCCATGATTGTTTCAAAAAAAACCTCTTCGTTATTAGGATCAGCATTTTTATAATTCGAGATAATTGCTAATAGAGAAACAGTTAGTTTATCTATCAGATCAAACGGGTCACTATTGTGTCCTTCAATGTTTTTCACATTTACTTCTTTTGTCTCCTCCAACGATCTTTCAGGAAAAATTTCTTTAGTAAACCTTTCAAGTTCTCCGAGAGAACTGGGAGATGACAGCATTAGTGCTACACCTACTGCTATTACAGTCAACCGATCGCTCTTCAAGTCATCATCCTCAATAAATTTAGATATATAGTAAGTTCACTTGGAGTTTTTCATTAATAAAGCCCTTTTACCAACATGACAACGCTTTAGAATAATTATAACATTTCATCGCTTGTAAAAAAAACAATTACCGATCCCGGAGTCCCTATGACGACATTACTGATAGCCATCATAGCATTAATCCTTGGCATCACTGGATTAGTGCTGGGAGCAGATAAATTTGTCGTTGGTAGTGCGGCTGCTGCGAGAAAACTTGGAATATCTCCAATGGTAGTTGGGCTAACAATTGTTTCTGTTGGCACATCGGCACCAGAGATAATTGTATCCATCAACGCTGCAATAGATGGTGCTGGCGAATTGGCCGTTGGTAACGCTATAGGCTCAAATTTGGCCAATATTGGACTCGTTTTAGGCGTGACCGCACTTATTGCACCCCTTCCGGTAAAGCAACACCTTCTGCGCGAGGAAAGCCCGGTGCTTTTGATGGTAACTTTAATTGTGGGTTTCTGTCTTTATGACGGCGTGTTGGGACGCATGGAAAGTGTTTTCCTCGCAATGCTCACAATCCCTCTCCTAATAGCCGCGGTAAAATATAAAGGTGGAAATGACACAACAACTTCAGAAATCGAAACAGACACCGTAGACATTGATACTAAAACTGCAATCTTTTGGTTTTTAAGTGGCCTAACAGTTCTTCTTGTCAGTGCCAAAACAACAGTTTGGGGAGCGCGTGAGGTAGCCGTATACCTTGGCATAAGTGAATTAGTAATCGGATTAACAATAATAGCGTTGGGTACAAGTCTTCCCGAGTTGGCGGCCTCAATCGCAAGCGCACTAAAGGGCCATCATGATATTGCCGTTGGAAATGTTTTTGGTTCTAACCTTTTTAATTTGTTACTTGTAATGAGCGCTGCCGGCGTTATATCTCCGATTGATTTGAGCTCAGACGTTTTGTTGCGAGATTACCTGAGCATGACGTTAATGACCGTTCTTCTTGTTGTTTTTGTTGCTCAAGCGATAATGAAAGAAACTGACATTATTGGCTCCGGAACAATATCAAGGCGCGTTGGCGCTCTGTTCCTTGTTGGATATATTGTTTACTATGGAATCTTATGGACTTCACTGAATTTTATAAGGTAGTGTGCAGATATAATCGGTTTATTCGATAACACGCCTCTACAAAAGCTAATAGTGATTCATTAAAATGAGGCCCGAAGAACACAACGATGACATCGAAAAAAATAACTAACTCCGCCATTCGCACCATTGATCTAGCTGCTGAAGCTATAAGTCAATTGAGAAAAAAGATAGATAAACAGTTTGAGCATGCATGCAATATTATCCTCCAATGTAAAGGTCGAGTAGCGGTGACCGGCATGGGCAAATCAGGGCACATAGCTAATAAGATTGCGTCAACACTTGCAAGCACAGGGACACCTGCTTTTTTCTTACATCCTGCCGAGGCAAGCCATGGAGACTTAGGAATGATCACATCGGCAGATGTCGTTCTTGCCATCTCTAATTCAGGCTCTACATCAGAGATCATGACGATTATCCCAAGACTAAAACGACTGGATGTACCCATTATAAGTATGACGGGGGATCCTAAGTCTGAAGTTGCGAAAGCTGCGACCGTCCATCTTTGTATCCAAGTTGCCCGCGAAGCATGTCCACTGAATTTAGCTCCAACGACAAGCACAACCGCTAGTCTCGTTCTTGGTGATGCATTAGCGATATCACTTTTGGAAACACGCGGTTTTAGTGAATATGATTTTGCGATGTCTCATCCCGGTGGAGCACTTGGACGAAAACTTCTTTTGAGGGCGCGAGACTTAATGCATGAAAACACCTCGGTGCCCCGAGTATATTTCAATGATTGTGTTCAGACAGCTCTACTAGAGATGACCGAGAAGGGTTTTGGTGTAACAGCAATATTCGACATTTCTGAACGCCTGGTAGGAATTTTTACAGATGGCGATTTAAGAAGAATGACATCGCAAGGATTAAATATTGGTGACACCCTAGTCAAAGATGTAATGTCAGCGAATCCAAAAACTATTTCTGGCGATGTTCTTGCCGCAGAGGCCCTGAACATAATGGAAGACTTGTCAATTACAACCTTATTGATTACGGACGAATCGAATTGCCTATGCGGAATTCTGCACATGCATGATCTTGTCAGAGCGGGATTAATATGAGCCTTTCTTCTGAAATTCTAACCGGCGTGCCATCGAAAATAGTTAAGGCCGCAAAACGTGTAAAGCTTGTTTTACTGGACGTTGACGGAGTGCTCACCGATGGAAAAGTATACTATGGCAACTCTGGGGAAGAATTAAAGGCCTTCGATATCAAAGATGGTCTAGGCATAAAATTGCTCAATTCTTCAAATATTATGGTTGGAATCATCACCGGGAGAACCTCTAAATTAGTTCTTCGCCGAGCAAAAGAGTTAAATATGGCAACGATTATACAAGGTAGTGAAGATAAATTTGAAGATATTAAAAAAATTTGTCTCAAATACTCGCTGAAACTCAACCAAATATGTTTTGTGGGCGATGATTTTCCCGATCTAAGGGCTATTCATCATGTCGGCCTCGGTATTTGCGTTGCAGATGCCTGCCTCGCTACACGGCGAATCGCCCAATGGTGCACCAAATCGAGTGGCGGAAACGGTGCGGTGCGAGAAGTAGCCGAACTCTTATTAGCTGCTCAAGACAGATATCAGAATACTCTGGAAAAATACAGATGATAAAGCAGTTTTTTATAATTAGCTCTGCAATAATAATGATTACAGGATTCCTACTAGTCTGGGACTCACACCCAGAATCCTTCCTAGAAAAAAAACACATTAATTCTGACAAGAATTTAATAGCGGATAGTTACATGAGACAAGCAAAAACAAGTATTTTTGGGACCAATGGCCAGAGGAATTTGTCATTAGTCACTCAAAAAATCGAACTATTTGTCGAAAAAGGCAGCACACTTTTTGAAAAACCGTTTATTACCACCAGTAGTGCAGGTAGTTCGGTGCAGTTATCAGCAAAAAGTGCGGTACTTGACAGGGAGACAAGTAAAATTTTTCTCTCTGGTGACGTGCAACTTCGATCAGCCCTTGGAATTGAAACTTCCACTCTTTCCACTGAGAAGTTGACCTATTTGTTTGACTTAGGACTGGTAGAGAATGAAGCATTTTTTACACTCAAATCTAATAACATTACGTTAACTGGGAATGGGATCACAGCGCAACCAATGAATGGGAATTACCAATTCAAAAAAAACATACAAGCTCGCTATGAAACTTTTCGCTAGTTCTTTCAAATCACTTGCTATTTTTTTAATTTTAGTCAGTGGTGGGATAAAAGCACAAACGCTGTTGCCAATAAGCATTGAATCTGATTTGGCAGAACGTAACGAAAAAACCGGGGTCACAGTGTATAAAGGAAATGTACTTATAACTCAAGGCAACTTATCGATCAAAGCCGATCTCGTGACAATTACGGAAAATGCAGAACAAATTTCAAAAATTCAGTGTGCTGGATCGCCAGCCAGTTTCGAACAATTAGATGTTATGTCCATCAAGCCGGCATTAATTGGAAGCGCAAATGATGTGGAGTATTTACTCCAAGAACAACAGATTAATCTGAGTCAAAACGCCTCTCTCTCGAGCAATGGTGCTCTGATAACTGGGGACTCGATAAACTACGATTTAAGAAATGAGATTTGGAAGGCGGGAGGAGCGGAGAACAGCCAGAAGCGTATTAGACTTTTTATTCCTCCCAAAAGCGTAAAATCGCAGAATTTGATACCATGAAACGACTTGAAGCACACAACTTAGCTAAGTCATATGCGCGTAAACCCGTAGTGCAGGACGTGTCTCTTTGGTTAAATCAAGGAGAAATAGTTGGTCTACTTGGCCCAAATGGTGCTGGTAAAACCACATGCTTCTACATGATCATAGGGCTAATTGAGCAAGACCGAGGCCGAATTACAATTGATGGCTCTGACATAGGGAATTTACCAATGCATGGTCGTGCAAGGAGGGGCCTGGGTTATCTTCCTCAAGAACCATCGATTTTCAGAAAATTGAATGTACAGAATAATATTTTGGCAATTTTGGAGACAGTAAGAGGTCTAACAAAACAGGAAAAAAAGCGACAACTAGAAGAACTCATGGAAGAGTTCAACATTACGCATCTAAAGAAAAGTTTAGGCGGTAGTCTGTCCGGTGGAGAGCGCCGTCGAGTAGAAATAGCGCGTGCACTTGCAACGCAACCTCAATTTATATTATTGGATGAACCCTTTGCCGGCGTAGATCCAATCTCTATGAATGATATTAAAAATATCATTCGCTATTTAAGTCAACGAGGCATCGGTGTTTTAATAACGGATCACAATGTCAGAGAAACACTAGATATCTGCGAAAACGCTTTTATCATGGGAGAGGGGCGTGTAATTGCTCACGGCTCACCCGATCAAGTCTCTCGAGACGATAAAGTACGCCAAACCTACCTCGGGGAACACTTTAGTTTATGATTTGCGCTACCACCAGAATTGAGCATTGCCATAAGAAGCTCTCAAGTACTAAACTTACCCGTGTTCAAACTAGGCGGCTTTTCAAATAATGAGACCTGGCTTACAATTAAAAATCAGTCAGCAACTCACGATGACGCCTCAACTCCAACAGGCGATTCGACTCCTTCAGCTTTCTACTTTGGAGCTGCGTCAAGAAGTGATAGAACAATTATACAATAATCCCCTTTTGGAATTGGAAGAAGAAGATGATCGAGCAATCGACGCATCTGAAAATACACTAGCAGATAATCTCAGTGGAACCGGTCAATCCGACACTGAAAATGCTGAAACAATTCAAGACCACAATCTTTCAGAGGACGAAGCAAACAATTTACTTGCTGCTTCCACACAAGACACACCAGATCATCAATGGGAGGAAGACCTATCCACTGAACTTCCAGTAGATGCAAATTGGGACGACGTATATAATTCCTCCTCTGGATCTTCAGGTGGCGGGGAAGTTGATCTAGAACAAGTCTATCAGGTAACGGAATCTCTCAGAGACCATCTTCATTGGCAACTAAACCTAACACCCTTCTCTGATATTGACCGACAAGTAGCTACTGCTTTGATTGATTCAATCGATGAAAACGGATTACTAATCGAGGACGTTTTCAGTATAACTGAGCATTTACGGTATGCTAACGGAGAGGAAATACTTCAATCAGATGAAATAATCGCCGTACTACACAGGCTCCAGCAATTTGATCCAGCCGGAGTGTTTGCAAGGGACATAAGAGAGTGTTTGCTCATTCAGATAAACCAACTTCCTGAAAATACTCCGTTCCTTGTTCAAGCAAAACTTCTTATTACCGAATTTTTAAAAGAAATTGCCTCCACCGATCAAACACGACTAGCAAAAAAAGTTGGCTGTTCTCGAGACGAAATCTCGGGTGCCATGTTGCTCATAAAAAGTCTAAACCCTCGTCCAGGAGACGCGTTGTCCTCCCAAAACATAGACTATATTGTGCCCGATGTTTTTGTCGAAAAATTTGATGGACGTTGGAGGGTCAGGCTTAACGACACCAATATGCCAAAACTCCGAATAAACGATTCCTACAGTCAATTAATCAAGCGTTCTGACACCAGTAACGAAAATCAATATCTCAAGGATAATCTTGCAGAAGCTCGCTGGTTTCTTCGAAGCGTTGAGAGTCGGAATGAAACGCTAATGAGGGTTACAAAAACTATCGTTGAGTTACAACAAAATTTCCTTAATCAGGGGCCAGTGGCCATGCGGCCGATGGTACTTGCTGATATAGCAAGCCGTTTAGATCTCCATGAGTCTACAATTTCAAGGGTAACAACCACTAAATATTTAGCAACTCCACAAGGCGTATTTGAGCTTAAGTACTTTTTTTCTAGCCATGTAGGAACCGCTGGTGGTGGTGAATGCTCATCAACCGCGGTTTGTGCGATCCTTAAGGCCATGATCAATGCAGAGCCAGCAACCAAGCCTTTGAGTGACAGTAAATTAACCACCCTTCTGGAAGAACAAGGAATTCAAGTCGCTCGTCGAACCGTCGCCAAATATAGAGAAAGTATGGGCATCGCATCATCCAGCCAAAGGAAGCGTTTCGAAAGTGCAATATGAAAGGATATAAATATGAGACTGACAATTAGTGGACACCATTTAACAGTAACAGATCCTCTCAGAAACTACGTAAAAACAAAGTTTTCCAAGCTGGAGCGCCACTATGAGCAAATAACTCGTATCGTGGTCGGTCTTACCGTGGATAAGCTTGTACAAAAAGCTGAGGCGACGGTTTCAGTGGTGGGAGCAGATCTTTTTGCGAATTCTGAACATCAAGATCTGTATGCGGCTATTGATGCGCTTGCGGACAAACTAGATAGGCAAATAATTAAACACAAAGAGAAAACTCGAGGACGATAACGGAAATTATGAAAATTTCAGATGTATTAATTCCGGAACTTGCAATGTGCGATCTTGATGGTTGTAGTAAGAAGAAAGTTCTTGAAAACATTTCCCAATTTATTGCTCAAAAGCTCGGCGCAGATCAAGAGCAAGCTTTTACGCTATTTCGAAGCATGTTGGCTCGTGAAAGACTTGGAAGTACCGGAATTGGGGAAGGTGTAGCCATCCCTCACTGTCAAGTAATGGGACTAGAAAAAGTGCATGGATGCCTAATCAAACTTAATTTTTCAATTGACTTTGATGCTTTCGACGATCAACCTGTGGATTTGATCTTTGCGTTGATTGTCCCAAATGAAAAAAATGATGAACACCTTGAGACACTCTCCAAAATCGCACATATCTTTCATAAAGAGTCAGCTCGAAAACAACTTCGCAAATGCAACAATAATCGACAATTATTTGATACCGCTATTATGCTTGATCAAACGGTCTAAACGTGCGCGTTGTAGTTGTCAGCGGGCACTCGGGATCAGGAAAGACAACTGCTCTCAATATCTTAGAAGATATCGGTTTTATTTGCATAGACAATTTACCCGCAATTTTATTGCCAAAATTAATTTGTGAAATGAGAGAGAACTGCTTACCGTTCGTAGAAAAATTAGCGGTTGGTATTGATGCGCGAAATCCAGTCTTTGACTACACTTCAATTCCAACAATTCTTCAAGAATTAAAAGCATCCGGAATCGATATAAAAGTTATATTTTTGACGGCACGACATAGTGATTTAATGCGACGCTTTAGCGAAACAAGACGCAAACATCCTCTTACCACCGGTTCTTTGAGCCTAATGGAGGCTATCGACAAAGAGGAGTTATTACTCGGTCCAATGGAAACCATCACTGATTACAAGGTGGATACCACCGGTCTTGCTCTTCATCAGCTTCGAAAACTAATAAAAAATATTGTTTCACCTAAAAAGGAAAATAATATTACTCTTCTATTTGAGTCGTTTGGTTATAAGAAGGGGCTACCAATCAACGCAGACTTCGTTTTCGATACCAGATGTTTACCAAATCCGTATTGGAAGCGTTCACTCCGGGGGAAAACAGGTCTAGACGAAGACGTAGTCACCTTTCTTCAGGCCCAACAAGAGGTCACGGATATGCTTCTAGATATAACAAATTTTTTAGATAACTGGATTTGTAAATTTCAAGCTAATCATCGAAGTTACCTCACCGTCGCAATTGGGTGCACCGGAGGCCAACATCGATCAGTTTACATTTCGTGTAAATTATATGAGCATTTTTCGGCGATTTATTTCAATACACAAATTAATCATAAGGAACTTCCACGATCGAGGAAGTCGGCATAATGATTAAATGCACGGTTACTATTGAAAATAAATTAGGCCTACATGCTCGTGCAGCAACGAAGTTGGCTCGTGTAGCATCTCGCTACAATAGCAGCGCACAGGTTTATAAAGATAACAAATCAGCAGATGCTAAAAGTATTATTTCGCTATTGATGCTGGAAGCTCCTTTTGGCACTTCTTTGACATTCGAGTTCGATGGTATTGATGAAGAAATAATTTCTGTAGAAGTACAGCAGTTAATAGAGGACAAGTTCGGAGAAGATAGTTAGGCCTTTCGTCAGCAGACTCTTTTTGCCATGGGTAACGGAACCATAATGTTAAAAAAGCCTAGTAAAACGAGTGTAAAAAATGACATGCGACATCTAAGAAGTTTAGGGAGGACACTCGTCGGTCTTTCTGACGGGACTCTCAAACAAATAGACTTACCGGATCACATTTGCCGCTCAGTACATTTAGCGAAAAAAATGTCGTCTAAAGAAGCGAAACGTCGTCAGATCAGTTTCTTGGGAAAACAGTTACGTAATATGGAAGATTCAGATCTACTCTTAGTAAAAAAGCAAATAGTATCCTCTCGACCTCAACCGAAATCTAAGCTAGATGAAGTACACTCATGGCATGAAAAATTATTATTGGGCGGCACAATAACTGTGGAGGAGTTTATTACTGAGTATCCAAATACAGACCGACAAAAACTTAAAAATTTACTCAGATCAATTTTTCTAGCAAAGTGCCAGGAAAAGAAACCAAAAGCTAAAAAAAAATTACTAGATTACATAATTCTTCTATATGGTTAACCCTTCTATTAAGGTTGACCAAATTCTGGTGGGTTGGCACTACCATCGTCACCTAATCCCGCAGCAAAAATACGATCAACTTGAATATCAATGTTGTCCCAAGGACCAGTCACCGAGTAACTTATACTTGATAATCGATCTACCTGTTCTTCAACTAACTTTCCCGTAACATAAACTCCAAGCGCAGCCGGTAATCCTCCCACAAGAGCACCCATCCACGGCAAATTAGGTGCCACTGGTAAAGTTGCAACCAGTCGACCATCAATTTTTTCTTCCAACAAGTCAAAGTTGCCCGTCATTTCCATCCGCCCTGAAGGCATCTCCATTTCTAGAGGCGTATCCAACCGAGCGGTACCATTTTCAAAAACAAACAGACCATTCATCGAATCATATGCGAGATCCTGTCCAACCACATCAGAAAAATCAAGCTGCAATCTGCGCAACCAATTTGCAAAATTCATCAGACTAATCATTTTAAGCGCTGCGTCCGCCCCATCATTTGACCTGTACAAAGTTCCATCCGATAACGAAAATTTAAAATCTCCTGCGATATTTTTTCGAGAAAAATTCCAAGGCTCCGTTGGCCAGTTTAAATTAAAAGTTAATCTGCCAGACTGACTAGATGCGATTTGTGGAAACTGCATAGCCTTGAAGATATTCCCAACATCTGATAACGAAGCAGGTCCTATCAATCGACTAAAATGGCCGGTTGCATCTTGTCCCCAAAAAAAATCTAAAGGAGGGAGCGTGTCATCTAAACCAAATTCCAACCCCAGGAAATTACCCTCGATAGCACCAAAAGCAGCACCGGAAACCTCAGAGCGCAACTGAAATTTAATCTGACCTATATCTACATTCGACACTATCAATTGGTCTATTTTAATATCCAGATTAGGAAAATTTTTTGGATCTAGGCGTCCTTTTGATAGTCCTCCCTCCAAAAACTGGCTCCCGAAATTTAAATTATTTAAAGACAACTTAGGAAAATGATCTTCTGCATCTGGAATGCTCAGATATCCTGAGGTCCATGCACTATCGAAACTTATATTCATTCTTTCATCGCCCCGCTCTGCAATTGCATGCAAGTCAGAAAAGGTCACACCTGCCAAGGAGGCCGAGTCAAATTTTAAGTCAAATAAGGATTTCCAAGCCCCAGATTTAAAATTCGATTTTTGAACTAAATCTGCCAAAGGAAACCAACTCTCTATTAAGGTATGCGGAAAATACCCAGAAAACAGCATCGTTCCTGATGATGGAGGATCTGCAATTCGCCCATAACTTAACACTCCAGAATCAAAAACGCCGTCAGTAAACTTTACTTCTATGGAACCTTCTTTTCCGATAGAACCTCGTAATTTTTCAATACCATCATCAATATCTAACAAAATTTCCAAGTTTCTCAACTGCGATTTAGTTTTTCCAAGTGGTTTGGGTAAGATAATTGCCACATCATCTAAATTGCTTGTTAGACGAAATTTTGTTCCTGCATGACCAACTTTCCGAGGTATCGTCAAAACTCCATCCGCTTTAATATCGCCATATATTAACTCTTCCCAAGCGAATGGAATTAATTTAGAGATCTTTCCCGGTTGAATGATTCCTTTAAATTTAACTTTTTGATTTTCCAGTCCCGAGGAGACCGACGCATCAAGTTGCTCACCCCAGAAAACTCCACTAAGGTTTTCTCCCGAAAAACCATAATCAGATGTGTAAAATAAATCACCACTTATTTCGGAAATTTCTAAAGCAGTATTGGGAATGGCTAAGATTCCATCATAAAACGACGTCTGCACTTTATAGGACGATTTTCCTTGCGAGGCTGGAGTTTCTCCGTCTGTTATGGGCATACTTAATTGAATACTACTTTTTTGTCTGCCCCCATAACGCCAATCCAATGAGCTACCCATAAATCGTTTTAATGGAGATCTTCCAATAGCCCCAACAGCCTCCGCCATACTCGATTTAATTTGCATATCCACACCAAGTTGAGGGGAAAGAGGATCATCATCGCCTCTGAACTCAATTTGTGCATTTGTTACAGTCGTACTGCCAAGATTTGCATACTCGACGACCGCAGTTACATTACGATCATCAATCATAACTAATCCACGCGCATTAGTAGCAGCCAACCACTCAGGGTGGAAGTTGAAGTTGGTGTGATCTAAATTTAACAAAATCTGATTTGTCCGGTTATTTTCAAAGTAGTTTGAGTTCGATGTCCTTAGTGAGTAAGTAAAGTCCTTCAAAGTTGTATCCAAAATAGAACTCTGAAGCCATTTTTTTAGCTCAGGTGATACTTTTTTTGGCAAATATTTTTCCCAATATCGCGTATCAATATCAGTACCATCTACTATAATATTGACATCTGGCATAGCATCACCGACGTGTATTTCTGATCTAGTAGAAAACTGCAAATTAATATGCCCTGCATCCATTACAGCACTTAATGAGTCACTGCTGATTACGAAAGAACCGACAGCTGAATCCCAAGAACTAAATACATTGCCTTCCATAGAAATTACCGGAAATGAATCAGCAAAAATGTTGGGAAAGTGTAGTAAAAATCCATCGCTGTCAACGATCCTCAGTACAGAATCTTCTCCACGAATTGACAACTTCGCATCCAAATCTTGGATATGAGGTATACCTTTGAAAGGTGCACTACTAAATTCTTTCAAAGTAACATCTGCAAATATCTTTCCAGAATCTTTTCCTGCCATTAGTGCTATTATTTCTCCCTCGGGTTTTAACCGATTGAGCCAAGTGCTTACAGTTGTTTTATTTTTAACAGGGTTTTTAAAAAAAGATAATAGAGTGTCTAACTCGGCTCCATCCAAGAAAAAGCTAAAATCTTGCCATCGTGCGCCCAAATTTTTCTCAAAAATGATGTTTAACGGCCCTAGCTTTTTGTTCGGGAGAGTCATTTCCAAATTTTGCAAACGAACTCCCCAATCTTCGCCGGGGGAATACCAGCCAGTCAACTTAGTTTTAAACCCCTGCAGATTAGTCATATTTTTATTTTCGGCCTCACTGCTCGTATTGATATACCCCTTTACAAGGGTTTTACCTCCAGGCTTCACATCGAACCATATTTCTCCGTCAACCCTAACTCTTTCGTGAGCACCAACATTAGTAAATCCGGGAATTAACTTTTTTGTGGCATGTGCTAAAAGTGCGCTCATTTCAAATTTGTGTACGTTCAAATATCCCTTGGCAGAAAAATCATTTGCGTTCAAAGGGTCACCTAAGCCTTCAATTAATAGATATGCCAAAGCCTCCTTCTGTTGTGACAACAAGGACAACTCGAGGTGATGGAGACCCAAGTCATTTTCCAATTTGAGTTTGTTTCCTCGAAATCGGTAAGTGTCTCCAGAATAAAAATCTAAAACAATATTAAGGCGATCTATATCAATAGACTTACTGTAAACTATTGGCTCTATGATCATCTTTAAATTATCACCCCCGCCTTTGGACAATCCCTTCAATTTCCAAAATCCCTTTTCATCCTCCTCAAACGAAACATCTATATTATTTATTGAAAATTCTCTCCAAATAAGCGACTTATGCCACATACTTTTTACGAGATCGATATCGGCATTCCATTGAGTAAAAATTAATGCCGGGGCTTTAACGTCCCCAATACTTATGTTATCTACCTCAATTACAGGCGAAAGCCCAGTCCAACTGGCTGAGAGTGGGCCCAAGTGAAATCGAGCCCCGATTCGGTCAATTATAAACGTCTCTATTGAATCGCGATGTTGATCAACATTCAAAACTAGCTCGCGGATGTAAAGAAAAAACACAAGAAAAAACACAGCCAACAAGACTACAGCTATGCGGATGACACTAACCCATTTCCCAAATTTTTTTTTTGCAGAAATCATTGTCTTCCCAAAGCTAAACATATGACAAGAATAGCAAGTTGCTTTGTTTAAACAAACAAATCTTGACGTGTTGGCGTCCAAGATTTTCGTGGTTCACCGCACATCCAAGCTCTTTGATATGACTCAAACGCGAAAAACTGTTTATTTACCGAATTACTGCGTCCAAGCAAATTTTGCAGAAATGTAAAGAAAATCATTTTAATGAACACCACAGTTTTTCGAAGTAGAAAAATAAAGTTGATTATTTGAGATCGAATTCACTATTGATCGCAACGGTTCGAACTCCTTTTACGCCATCAACCGTCCAAGACGTGGGCACTTCGTATAATTGTAATAGCTTATAAGTGATGTCTATGGGCAACCCGACTATGCCGCTGTAACTTCCAGAAATCTCCTTAACAAAAAACGCACCTTTCCCTTGAATAGCGTAAGCCCCCGCTTTACCGAAAGGTTCTCCCGATTCGCAATACTCCTTACAATCACGCAACGTGATTATATTAAAAACCACTTCAGAAACTGACAAATCCTGAACTAAACTTTTACCATCAGTTATAGCGACGGCCGTAATAACTTTGTGATTTTTCCCGGATAAAGTCATGAGAATTTTCTGTGCATCATCTTTATTTTTTGGCTTCCCAAAGATCTCTCCTCCGAGAACGACTATCGTGTCAGCTCCAAGAACAGGCTTTGTGGAATTTGTAAGTTTTTGCACATATATCGCTTTTTTTCGAGCTAAACGCGAAACGTAATCAAAAGGTTTTTCACAAGCGATAAAATCCTCATCAATTTCGCTTGGCTCCGCTCGATACCGGACGCCCATTTGGTGCAGAATGTCCTTGCGCCTGGGTGAGGCAGATGCCAGTATTAAATCAAAATTCAATCCCATCTTTTAAGCCGCTCGTTTTAAAACTAAACGATCACAAAGGTAGAAGAACATAACCGCTATTAACGCTTGTGTTGGCATGATTTCTAATGGGGATGATAACCCTTGCATTTTCGCAATAACTCCTTGCAAAAAAGATCCCAAAAGACTCAAAAAAAGGACAACACATATCCTGTAGAACGAGGCAAAATACGATGTCCATCGACTCAATAAACTGACTATCCCACCGCACAAAACAAATACCAACATAAAATGTCCAAAACTGGTGCCACTAACTCCATCGGCAATTAGTCCAGCGACTGCGTACATATTAAGAGAATGACGCTTTGGGAAGTGCAGCGTTACCATTAAAACCATTACCAAAATAAAGTTTGGTCTGTATCCCATTAAATCAATGGGCAGAGGCATCAATTGCAAAAGAATAGCAATTGATATGCCTAATATCAGGTCGAATTTTGGCGTAACAAAGCTCATAACTTATTTTTAGATCTACCATTCTGGTCCATCGTAAACACCAAGAGCAGATGTGAACTACGATCTAATAGTGCGCTTGGAGCAACCTCAACTGACATGAAAACAGATCCGGTTATATCCTGAATCTTTACGACTTTCCCAACCGGATATCCGGCCGGATATCGGCCTCCCAACCCAGAACTAAGAAGCTGATCGCCCAGTTTTATATCAGCGGTTGGCGATACATGACGAAGTGTCAAGCGCTGATAGTCTGCTCTACCCTCAGCGATCGAGCGAACTCCATTTCTAAGAACTTTAACAGGAAGAGCATGTCTGGCATCAGTGATCAGAAGTACTACGCTGTGGTGGTCGTAAACCCTGATTAATTGCCCCATCAGTCCTTCTGAATCGAGCACTGGCTGACCAACATAAGCCCCATTTTGTGCTCCCTTATCAATGGTGATTGTATGTCGCTGTATAGTCGGCGAAATACCAATCACTTTAGTCAAAAGGATTCTATCAACCAAAAGCTCGGAGGCATTCAACAACTGCATTAGTCGTAAATTTTCAGTTGCCAACTCAGATAATCTTTGAAGCCTACCTCGATAAATCACTATTTCTTGCTTGAGTTGCTCATTCTTTTCAATAAGCTCAGATTTTCCGACTAAGTTATCCTCACCCCACTCCAACACGTTACCTGGGATAGTGGTGAGCCAGTATAATGGCCTCATGAGTTGATCAATAACAACCCTTGCAGGCTTAAACCAGTCAGTAGACTGATCAACCATCATCAAGCCTGTAGAGAGCAAGGCAAGGATTAAGATTTGGCGAAGGAGAGGTGAGTACAATGCGTCTTACCTATCTAAAATGCCAGAACAAAGCGCGCTCAGTACAAAACAATAAAAAAAGCTATACTAAATTTCATGCGTTAGAGACTCCAGTCTGTGAGTGCTCATGAGATCTAATGCCTCACCACCGCCTCGAGCAACGCAAGTCAATGGATCCTCTGCGAGAATAACAGGAAGGCCCGTCTCAGAACTTAGCAACCGATCTAAATCTCGTAGCAACGAACCTCCTCCTGTCAAAACAATACCCGTATCAGCAATATCAGAAGCTAACTCAGGAGGCGACTGCTCAAGCACACGCTTAACAGCAGTTACAATGCCTGATAAAGGCTCCTGCAGCGACTCTAAAATCTCTTCACTATTAAGAGTGAAACTGCGGGGCACTCCCTCTGCTAAATTTCTTCCCCTGACATCGATTTCTCTTGCATCGTCAGATAAGAAAGCAGTGCCTACTTCAATCTTTACGCGTTCCGCAGTGCTGTCCCCAATTACACTTCCGTATTTACGCCGAACAAAATTTACTATGGCTTCATCAAAACGATCACCTCCAATCCTAACAGAGTCGGAGAAAACCACTCCATTTAAAGAAAGTATCGCTATTTCTGTTGTACCACCACCTATGTCTACAACCATAGAGCCCACCGCATCCTCGACAGGGAGCCCTGCGCCGATGGCGGCTGCCATTGGCTCCTCGATAAGAAAAACCTCACGGGCGCCGGCGCTAAATGCAGACTCTTTGATTGCACGTTTTTCCACTTCGGTTGCCATACACGGTACACAAATTAAAACTCTTGGACTTGGAGGCAAGAAGCTTTTTGTAATGGCAGCTGAGTGCACCTTCTTTATAAAATGTTGCAACATTTTTTCTGTCACTTGAAAGTCAGCGATCACCCCGTCTTTTAAAGGTCGAATGGCTGTGATATTACCGGGGGTCCTTCCCAACATTCGTTTCGCATCAATACCAACAGCCTCAACTATTTTCTGCCCTAAATAGTGTCGGATAGCTACTACAGAGGGTTCATTCAACACTATACCCTTCTCACGAACATAAATTAGAGTATTCGCGGTTCCCAAATCAATAGATAAATCGCTAGAAAAAAAACCTCTTATTTTTTTTAAAACCATGTTTTGCAACCCTATAAAAAACGAATGAACAGCGGCGACATGTTCCGTTAAGCAAAATTGAAGATAACAGCGGGAAAGTTGCAGCGCAAGCCGATAGTGCCGTTTAACATTATTTTTTATGTCTTCCGACTACTTTTAGTGCCGTCTAGTACCGTCCCAATTGATCGACGAGAAAACAAAAAGTTTTATTTGACAACTCATCAAAAGAATTTTCACGTCTAATAGAACCCTTTAGATGTGTTATAATATAAATATCCATAATTTCACGCGAGGCAAACTTATGAAATTAAAAAGGGAAGACGTAACACAACTCGGAGTATTGGCAAAATTGGCCATCGATGAAAATACGATAAGCGATGTTAAGTCTAGGTTAGAAAATGTCCTTGAGTTGGTAAACCAGTTACAAACTGCTGATACCGTGAATATTGAACCGATGGCCCATCCGCAACAAGGTTTTCAGCCTTTACGTGAAGATCAAATAACAGAAGAAAATGATCAAAAAGCGTTTCAAAAGTTGAGTAAAGATGTCCATAACGATCTTTACTTGGTACCTAAAGTAATTGAATAATAGGGCCTCGTCATGCATGACATGTCAATAGCATCCCAAATCCAAGCATTAAAGACACGTGAATTCTCATCTTCAGAGCTCACTCAGCATTATTTAGATCGTATTAAAAGGCTAAATCCTATTTTTAATGCTCTAATAACTGTTACCGAAGAAAAAGCATTAGATAGCGCAAAAAAAGCTGATCGAGCACTGAATGGTGACAATAATAATGAACTTTGCGGTATACCAATCGTGCACAAGGATATTTTTTGTACGCATGGGGTTAGAACTAGTTGCGGTTCGAAAATGCTGAACGATTTTGTACCTCCCTATGACGCAACTGTTGTAAAAAACTTGGATGAAGCAGGCACAATTATGCTTGGAAAGGCCAACATGGACGAATTTGCAATGGGCTCCTCCAATGAAACCAGTTTTTATGGGTCAGTGAAAAATCCTTGGGACATTTTGAGGGTTCCAGGAGGATCATCAGGAGGATCTGCAGCAGCCGTCGCTGCTCGGATGACACCAGCAGCAACCGCCACAGATACTGGTGGTTCCATACGCCAGCCTGCTGCACTCTGCGGAGTTACCGGTCTAAAACCAACTTATGGGCTTGTCTCGAGGTGGGGTATGATCGCGTTCGCCTCAAGTTTGGACCAAGGAGGTCCAATTGCAAGAACTGCTGAAGACTGCGCCATATTGCTAAATGCTATGGCGAGTTTTGATCATCGTGATTCTACTTCATTGAGGTTGCCTGAAAAAAATTACAAAGACGGAATCAATCGATCCATATCCGGTTGCAGGATCGGTATTCCAAAAGAATATTTTACTCGCTCACTAAACCCCAATGTAGAGGCAACCGTCTTTGAAACGCTCAAAGTACTTACAAATTTGGGAGCAATATTAGTCGACATTAGCCTTCCAAATACCAAATTATCAGTCCCAGCTTATTATGTTATTGCACCGGCGGAGGCATCAGCAAACTTAGCTCGATTTGACGGCGTTAGGTATGGACATCGCTGCGAAAATCCAAAAAGTCTGGAAGACTTGTATTGCCGCAGCAGAGCAGAGGGCTTCGGCGAGGAAGTGCAGCGGAGAATATTAATCGGCACTTATTGTCTTTCGGCTGGGTACCATGACGCGTATTACAGAAAAGCGCAGCAAGTTCGAAATTTAATAAAGCAAGACTTTACAGAGTCTTTCTCCAAAGTTGATGTTATAGTGAGTCCCACTTGCCCAACGCCCGCATTTAAGTTTGGCGAGAAAAGTGATGACCCTGTTAAAATGTACTTGGAAGACATTTACACAATAGCAACAAATTTAGCAGGCCTGCCAGGAATGTCTATTCCATGCGGTTTTGTTGATCAAAATCCCGTAGGCTTACAACTGATCGGTGACTATTTACAAGAGACTCGTATTCTCAACATTGCACACTGCATCCAAAGGGAGACAGATTGGCATAAACTTTCACCAAAAGAGCCATCGTGATGCGCTGGGACACAGTAATTGGTCTTGAAATCCACGTTCAACTTTTAACTGTCACAAAAATATTTTCCGGCGCTAGCACTCTTTTTGGAGCAAAACCTAATAGTCAAGCATGTGCTGTTGATCTAGCTATGCCAGGAACACTCCCAGTCCTTAATTCTAAAGCAGTTGATCATGCAATTATGCTCGGGCTCGCTATAAATGCAGAAATCCCAACCATATCAGTTTTCGAGCGAAAAAATTACTTTTACCCTGACCTTCCTAAAGGTTACCAAACCACGCAATTAGAGCGGCCAGTTATTGGTAAAGGTAAAATACCAATTGTTTTGGAAGACGGAACCATCAAGGAAATAAGAATTCATCATGCTCACCTCGAGGAAGATGCTGGAAAATCGTTGCACTCGGGAGATTTTGATTCGGACCTCTCTGGCATCGATCTAAATCGGGCTGGCATTCCGCTGATTGAAATAGTCACAGAGCCCGATTTATCGAGCGCAACCGAAGCAGTAATCTTCGCAAAAAAGCTGCACAGTCTCGTAACTTCATTAGGAATTTGCGATGGACGAATGGCGGAGGGATCTCTCCGCTTTGATGTGAATGTTTCAGTTCGACCAAACGGTACTAATGAGCTCGGTACACGTACTGAAACGAAAAACCTCAATTCATTCAAATTTATGGAGGAGGCAATTTTATTGGAAGTCGATAGGCAAATCGACATCCTAGAAAATGGAGGATCTGTAATACAAGAAACCAGACTCTACAATGGAGAGACAAAGACTGGGTATTCAATGCGAAGTAAAGAAGAGGCCAACGACTACCGATACTTTCCGTGCCCCGATTTACTTCCAGTTGCGATCAATAAATCTTACCTTAAAAAAATCCGAAAAAAATTACCTGAATTGCCTGACGAAAGATCAACTCGATTAGTTGCTGAATATGGTATTGGCACATCTGAAGCTAATTTACTCGCTGCAACTAAAGAAATATCTGAATATTTCGAAACTGTGGCAATTACATCAGAGAACTCAAACCAAGCCGCAAATTGGACGCTTGGAGAGTTAATGAGTCGCTTAAACACTGCGAACTTGCCAATTATAGAAAGTCCTGTTTCTGCAGAGGAGTTGGGAGTGCTAATTAGGCGTATTTGTGACAACACTATTTCTGGAAAAATCGCAAAACAGGTCTTGGATGCTATTTGGAAAGGTGAGGGAACTACAGACGTCATTATTAAAGAGCGAGGTTTCAAACAACTAACAGATACCAAGGCTCTGAATAAGATAGTAACTTCCGTAATATCTGACAATCCTAAAATGGTATCCGATTTTATCAACGCAGACCCTCAACGTCGTAAAAAGAAGCTGGGCGGCCTAATGGGACAGATTATGAAACGATCTAAGGGCCAAGCAGATCCAAAGCGAGCAAATGATCTTTTATCCCATAAATTGCACGAAATAATAAACGGAGAGAGTAATTAATTAAGCAAAACTCAAATTACCGATTTTGAGAAGTTAGCATTATGAATATCTAGCAAAGTTTCATAAACATACCTAAGTTTGTCTTCCAAACCGCAAATAACATAAGTATCTTAGTGTTTACTTCAACAAACTGGGTGATTCATCTTATAGTCTTCGAAAAACTTAAAATAGTTATTTATTTTCAACTGCTTAACAAATCTAATAAGTCAGCACTTATAATCTTTGTTATGCTAATATGATAAATAGTAAAGACAGATGTATTAATCACCCTTAAGGAGCTGTTACATCAGACATACAGGAGTTGTTAATGACAGAAACAGAACAAGAATTCGAATTTTATGTAGGTCCTGCCACTCATTTGGAAGGAGCGTCGCTTGCAATTGACGGAACAGCAAGAATAGATGGCAAGATTGTGGGAAAAGTCTCGGTTAAACATCTTATTGTTGGAGTAGGAGGGGTCGTTCAGGGAGATATTTCAGGTGAGACGGCAACTATAGAGGGCACTGTAGAAGATACTCTGTCACTTACGGGAAAACTTACCGTGTGCGCGTCGGGTAGGATTCGAGGGAAAATTCAATACGGCGCATTACAAACGGAAGAGGGCGCTAAGCTTGTTGGAGAAATAACCACTGATTGGGATCAAGATCTTGGACAGCCAGTGGTGTCCAGTCGTTTAGAGGCATTTAACGCAGGTGCAACCATGTCGGGCGATGGCCAAACACTGGAAACGTGATCGTTCTGCTAAATTTAGGCAAAGACTGATGTAATAGATATGATCCCAGGCCAAGCACTCAGATCAGCAGCAAGGCCCAAAACCGTCATCTTTGGTAATTCAAAAGGTGGCGTGGGCAAAAGCACGTTGGCCCTTTTGATGGCCCTTGGACTGGCCACTCGTCACAGGGATGCTAGTGTAAAATTAATTGATTTGGACCCACAAGGAACCAGCAGTAATTCATTACAAAGGTTCTGTGATCAAAGATTCTCGGTGATACAAGGCACCACACTGCGTTATGATGATGGATCTCCTAACAACGAAAATATTCTCAAGCAAATAGAAAAAGAACGGTTAAATAACTTTAAAAAACGCTTTGTTGTGCTTGATGGAGCAGCTGGGCACCAACCTAACAATAGTGCGTTTCTTCATCATTGTGACATGATGCTGATCCCTACTTCAGTAAGCGACGCCGATATTTATGCCACGCGAAGTTATATCTCTGGGCTACACGCACTTTTCAGTGCACGTGGCAACAGACAACGGGCCGCGAGCCCAGTTTTAGTTATTCTCCCCAACCTGGTCGACAGCCGAGAGGAATTTAATGAACTCCGACATGCGCTCTCTAAAGAGCAAGCTTACTTGGGAAAACCCCTTTATTATTCTCCGGCGTTCAGACGAGCATTCCGAGAGCAGCGTGATGACCAAAATATTCGTATCATATTTAATCAAACACAACCTTATACTCTTTGGCTTACAAGCTTGGTCACGCAATCTCACCGACTTGACAAAAAACCCGAAAAACTATTTCAACTTTAAACAATAAAACCTTCTAGAAATGAATGGCATACATTTGCTGTACTTACACGTGAGAACATTTAAAAATGCAAAAAAAGCGGAATTTTCCACAAAAAATTTGTAAGATTTGTAATCTCCCTTTTTCATGGAGGAAAAAATGGAAGAAAAACTGGCCGCAAATACGTTACTGTTCACAACGATGTAGAAATCAATCCCGACTGAGAAATTTACCTAACAGGACGTCATTAACATAAATCAAGAAGAAAAAAATTTGCCTTCAATGGTCGATATTCTGGTCATTGGCGCTGGTTTAGCGGGCCTATCCGCAGGTAAAAAGCTAGCTGATAAGGGATATCAGGTGTTAGTTGTGGACAAAGGGAAATCGGTTGGAGGGAGACTTGCGAGCCGTTCACTGGAATCTGCCAGCTTTGATTATGGCGCTCAATTTATGACCGCCAAAGACCCAAGATTTCTCGACCAAGTAAATATCTGGGTCTCTAACGGAACTGCAGAGTTATGGTTCAGAGGATATCCTGGACGGTCCGAAAATTATAAAAGATGGCGGGGAGTACCCAACATGAAAGAGCTTGCGAGGAGCTTAGCAGGCGCGCTAAACATAAATACCGCAAGACATGTACTAAGAATAACTTTGCAGCAAGGCCTTTGGAGAGTTGATTTTAAAGACGGTAGTGTGATCTGCGCTAATAATATCCTTCTTACCCCGCCTGTGCCACAATCTCTGGAAATAATTGACCGAGGTAATACAAAACTCAGTCAAGATCAACGGTTTAGATTACAACAGTTGACGTATGATCCATGCATCGCAATGTTGGCCCTACTTGAAGGACCAAGTAAAATTATTTCCCCCGGGATATTAATTCCTAATAGTGATGATATAGACTGGATTAGCGATAACATGAAGAAAGGAGTGTCCCAAATACCATCTGTCACAATTCACGCTTCTTCCGACTTCAGTAAAACACATTTCAATGAGGATAGCGATGAAGTGGGCAGAAAGATAATTAAACTCTCAAAATCGATGCTTGGAGTCGCTGTCAAACATTTTGCCATACATAGATGGCGTTACAGTAAACCCAAATATGTGGACGCAGAACGTTTTATGCTGATTCAGAATAATCCAACTCTCATCATTGCAGGGGACGCTTTTGCAGGACCACGGGTCGAGGGGGCTTTTCTATCAGGATGCTCTGCCGCCGAGGCGCTTATCGCACACTTCGAACAGTATTAGGCAAAAAGTTATTAAAGTCCGGTAAGCATAAAATTGATCTACGATGGTTAAAAGGTCAAATTACATTGAGTAATGAATGATTTTCCCGAAAGAAGTTTCTGCCGTAACCCAAAGTTGATTACTCCGGATGATTCAATAATAAAAAACACTAATAATCGATTACTTTTCAAAAACTACCTATATTATTGGAGCATCTCTAAATCCTTTAATTACTGACTTATCGGCAAGCAAGAATTCCGAGCGACCATCTGTCATCAAACGGACCTTGCTAATAGCAAGGGGACTTAAAACAGCCCGTAAATCACCCATAGAATGTCCAAATAGTGGTAAAGTATCTATATGCTTAGGAGACTGTGTTATGTGTTGCGTGTCTAAAACCCCGTAATTAAAAGTTGTCATCTTCTCGATATTCATACTTCCAATACAATATGCTTTAGTCGAAGTTTTGAGGAATGGTCTCAAAGCCTGCATAAACGCCTTTACGTATGTTCTCTTGAGAAAATAAAAAAAATCCCAAAATAAACAGACATCTAAAGTAATTCCAGGCTTCAAGTTAAGCATCGAGCAAAACAGTTTTTCCAGAGTGGACGGTAGAATATCAGGCTGAGATCCACTCAAGAAGGGATCAGAATAAAGATCAGGGAAGAATAAGTTACACTTTTGGCTGCTGCAATATTCTGCAAAAAAATCTACGGTTGCTGACCCCGCACATCCAACATTGAGTACATACAATGGAGTAGTTTTGGGCAAATCTCGCCAAATCTCCTCAAATATTTGAGAGTTGAGGAATGAGCAGTCATTTACCGAATTATTGATCTCCTTATTCATGTTGTCCATGCCCACCAATTCTCAAAGACCAAGTGATTGCTCCGAACTAAAATTAAGGCTATGTTCAAGAGGACTTAGCGGCCTCACCACTATCAACTGAATTCGCCGTTACTTTACTAGGCCTCATGTTCGGGGCAGGCGGTACTGTGGGATCCATTTCAATGGTACCCTTGAATTTCGCACCATCTTCCAGCGTTACCCTAGGTGCATCAATGTTGCCAAGAACATTTCCACTTTGACAAACTACTACTTTTTCCAAACCAGTTATGTCTCCTTTCACGGTACCCTCAATAACAACCACATGCGCCCTAACGTCAGCTAACAAATTCCCAGAAACGCTGACAAAAACCTCGTGCTCCTCAGAATTAATACTACCCTCGACAGTACCATCAATCTGAATATTCTCCTCAGATGTGATCTGTCCGACGACCTTGACAGTTGATCCGATAACCGCTTTAAATAATTGACCATCAGGCGCCCTGGCTATTAATTCGCCTTTCTGATCAATAGATTTTTTACTTTTTTCAAACATAATTTCTTACCTCGCTTTTTTAAATGAACTTATCAGCCTATACGTCCGCAAGTTAGCGTATCTAGGAAAAAAAAACATCTCCAACACATTACAAATGCTCAATTTCATTATTTGAGTGTAAGCAACGATCCGCTCGTTGCTCCAAATGAGCCTAAGACGGCCCTCTTAAGCCAATACGGTCCCTTATTTTCTTGATCATTTGAAGAAGCATTCGCTTAAACAATTTGGGTCTCACGTACTCTTTTCAGCAGGCCGCATGTTTCTATCTAGATTTGCCTGATCTCGATTGTAAGTGACCAACTCGGCTCTTATTCTCTCGCCTAGCTATGGCGATTCAATCTTCGAGATACAGCATTATTTTATTCCCTAGATCTGGTTGCTTTGGTGCTAACTCTATTTTTGCGTAATTGGTTCTCTTGGTCTTCCATTTCACCATGAAACAGAACACCTTGTGATCTTCCATTAAATAAAACTTTTCCAGAGTATGTCGCAGTATATTACGATCATGAGAAACGAAAATTAAGGCGCCTCCATCACTTTTCGAGGTATAAATCATGGCGCGCCACATATCAAGATTAAAATCGTTTTCAACTCATCAGAAAGCAATAGCGGGGCGAGGACAAATTATAAATGCTAAAGCCTATCTTGATTACTCTCCCCCAAAAAACTCTAAACTGGATTTAATGCTCTCCCATCTAAAAATCGAGGCCCCCAGAATTGCTTACTTCCTAATCCGATGCCTCAGGAAAAGCTCTTCTCAAATTCTGCAAGTCGCTCACACTTTAGTCCCGACTTTCTATTTGATGCTGAGCGAAATATTCTCCTTGCAATTGTTTTTCAACCATACAATTACCATTTTAAAACTTTAGAGATTCAAATAATCCGGATAGCTAACTCAATTTACTAGAACCGCTTGCCCCAAAACCAATATCTTCTTACCTGATTAAATATCTAGATTTACTCAAGCAAGGACGCTGTTTATTACATACTCAAAATAAGGATTATTCAAACAACCAAAGGAGACGCGACGATTTAAAACTCCAAATAAGGAAAATAAAAAAGCGAATCAACATTTGTTGATGTTACAATTTTTACTCGTTTGAGCGCTTTCAGTGACTTTGCGCATGACGTGCCCCTCTCGCCTCGGAACCAAATTGATCAATAAATCCCCCCACCTCTCGACGTCGGCGCTCCTTTATTTCATAGGTTTTTACATGACGTGACGAATAACCGAACCGCATTTTTTCAAAACTAAAATAATTTCCGATATACATTTGCCAATATTGTTTTTCTATGTGGATTATTGATTACTCAGCATGATCGAGGAATTCTCTAACATGGAAAATAACTATTTCCACTCTCCGATAATCGTTATACCACTGCACCAGCTAAGGTCCGCCTCTATGTGATTAGTTGGCTTATCAATCAGGATTACCACTGAAGGATCTATGCACGCTTGAGTCAAGAAAAACCATAACCGCTGATCACCAGACAATTGACTATATGATACATTTATTTAAGCTTGGAAAAAGCCTATTCTATGAAAGAACATTTATGCACAATGATTAACATCAGAACAGTGAATGTTTTCTGATCTATCAGAAACAACCACCAACTTTCATACTCTTTACCGGCCTCTGCAGACTGTATTTCAACCTTGATTTGTCGTAAATCTTTGTCTTCAGCGATCACGAAATCTAGACTTATTGGGTCATATAAAATAATTTCTTGCTCTAGATTTGCAAATTTCCGTAGGGAAAATTTGGCAAATGTGCCGGCATCGAAAGTGAGGTGGCCCAAAAGTGTCTTTACTAAGCTAGATTTCCCAAAAACCGTTAAGTCTTATAACTCGATCTTTTAAACAGCATAAATCGAGAGATTGGCGTTTTTAAAAAGTAATTTATCCTAGCGACTTAGTCCAAAATTGGCAAATCTGATCACACGACAATATCATCTTCAATCAAAACCCAAAAAACCGCCTGATTGGTGGCGCCATAATTTCGCATAGATACGATTTAAGGCTAGTAAGTCTTTATGACATCCCTCTTCCACGATTTCGCCTCGATCGAAAACTATTAAACGGTCCATCGCTGCGATAGTCGAAAGCCTGTGTGCAATAGCGATAACTGTCTTCCCTTGCATCAAGCGATCAAAACTAAGTTTTATAGCTGCCTCAACCTCAGAATCGAGTGCAGAGGTAGCCTCATCAAGTATCAGAATCGGCGCATCCTTCAATAGTACTCGGGCTATCGCTATCCTTTGCCGCTGCCCTCCGGAAAGAGTCACACCACGTTCTCCTACATGTGCGTCATAGCCTCTCCTTCCTTCGGAGTCTTGAAGCTCTAGAATAAATTCATGCGCCTCTGCCCGGAGCGCAGCATCAATCATTTCTTCTTCTGAAGCCTTGGGTCTTGAAAACAGAATGTTTTCTCTTACCGATCGGTGTAAGAGCGAGGTGTCCTGCGAAACCAACGCGATTTTGCTTCTCAAACTATTTTGCTGGACCTCGGCTATATTCTTTCCATCAATGGTGATCTCTCCACTCTGGATATCATAAAATCTCATTAACAAGTTGACCAAGGTTGATTTTCCAGCGCCACTACGTCCGACGACCCCCACCTTCTCGCCAGACTCAATCCTCAAGTCAAGGCCCCGAAAAACTGGGCCACCGTGCTCAATAGTTCGGTTGTTATAAGCAAAATGTACCTTTTTAAAATCAATGACGCAGTCGTTTACCTGCAACTCCTGAGCATCAGTTTGGTCAAAGACCTCATTTGGTACAGAAAAAGAATTAATACCGTCCTGAACAACACCTAGGTTTTCAAAAAGATTAGCAATTTCCCACATAATCCAATGTGACATGCCCGTGAGTCGAATTGCTAACCCGATAACAACCGCTATCGCCCCCGGCGAAACTATGCCATCTAGCCAAAGCGTGATCCCAAGCGCGGATGTTGAGAAAATTAATAACACATTAAGGGACCACATTGTGATATTTAACAATGTAACCAGACGCATTTGGGGGTGCACGGTACTCAAGAATTCTCCCATACCTGTCTTAACATACATTGATTCACGATTGTTGTCAGAGAATACTTTGACCGTGAGAATGTTCGTGTAGCTGTCTACAATCCTGCCAGTCATTAGCGACCGAGCATCAGCTTGTCGCGTCGATATTTTTCTCAACCGTGGGACGAAGATTCGTTGAATAACAATAAAGAGCACTAACCAGATGAACAGTGGTATACACAGCATTGGATCTGCGCTTGCAATCAAGAAAATAGTCGTTATTAAATATACCAAGATGAACAAAAGCACGTCCAAAATTTTCATAACGACGTCACGAACAGCCAACGCAGTCTGCATGACTTTGGTTGCAATTCGCCCACTGAACTCATTTTGAAAATAGGCGTAACTCTGACTCAAAAGATATCGATGCATGAGCCATCTGACTCGCATCGGAAAGTTGCCCATCAACGTTTGATGAATAACTAGAGATCGTATTGACTCAAGCGAGGGTATGACCAAAAGAACAAATACAGTCATCATAAGAAGAAATGGCCACATTTCCTCAATAAAATTCTCTTGCTTTTGAAGCGCCAGCCAATCCACTATGGATCCCAAGAATCCGAAAAGCATCGCCTCAGAAATAGCCATCACAGCTGTAAGCGAAGCCATAAAAATAAGCCACGGCTCGGAACCACGAGTGAAGAACTTACAAAATGCGAAGAGAGTATTTGGAGGTTGGTGCGCCTCCGCTGGCGGAAATGGGTCCAAGCGCCTCTCGAAAAAAGCAAACATTTTTTTTCCTTACGCCAGTCCACCCAATAATCGCTATATTACTTTAATAACAAAGTACCGAAAATAAGGAGATTTTATTTATCTTATGATATTACGCAATAATCTATTTATACGAAAAAAAACCAATCTGGACGTAAACATCTACAAAAATATGCGTGATCATGATAGCGTAAATCAAATAAATGGAATTGAGCCATCAAACTTGTTCGCGGTTCATTTTGCATCAACATTGCCAATAATAGTCTGGACGGTGATCAGTTTATATTTTAAAACAGCAGATCTTTTGGGGTACAAAATTGGCAAATTATAAATATGATCTAATATTATTTGGTGCTACAAGCTTTGTTGGCGTCATTCTGAGTAGGTACCTTGTTTCTCAAACGAATTTTAAA
>DDII01000015.1:40655-82422 GCA_002338445.1 Cellvibrionales bacterium UBA1854
AATTTTAAATGGGCTTTAGCAGGGAGATCTCAACACAAACTAAAACAACTTCAGGTTAGTCTCGGAGCCACATTCGAAACCCTTCCATTCGTTATTGCTGATTCTGATGATATAGAATCGCTCCGTAATCTCTGCAGTTTAACAAGACTAATAGTAAGCACAGTCGGTCCATATGCCTTGTATGGCGAGAATCTTGTTGCAACTTGCGCCGAGACAGGGACTGACTACTGCGACATCACCGGGGAGGTTCAATGGATTAAACGAATGATTGATCAGTACCAAGTTGTAGCCCAATCTAGTGGGGCTAGGATAGTGAACAGTTGCGGTTTTGACTCGATCCCATCAGATGTCGGTAATTATTTTTTACAGGCAAAAGCGCAAGAAAAATTTCAGTGCTATCTACCCTACGTCTCCATGCGGGTTGCAAAAATCAGCGGTGGGGTGTCTGGGGGTACGATAGCAAGTTTTATCAGCACAATAGAGGAAATAAAAGCTGATCCTCGTCTGAGCCGTGAGATGGCAAATCCGCGATACCTGTGTCCAGAATATAGCCCTGAAAACAATCTGCAAACAAAATTAAAAAGAAAACGTTTTGACAATTACTTTGCATCTTGGATAGCGCCCTTCATCATGGAAAATATAAATAGTCGAATCGTAATGCGTTCTTCTTGCTTAGGAGGAATCAACTATGGAGCCGATTTTACCTATGATGAGGCGATCCTTACCGGAAAGGGTCTTTTAGGCCTGTTAAAATCCCTCGGTATATCTTTCACCTTAAGTGCATTGTTGTGGTGTCTTTACTTTCGAACCACTCGGGGCATCTTAAATCTGTTTTTTTTACCCGCGCCCGGTAAAGGGCCCTCACAAGACTCTCAAAAACGAGGTAGTTTTAAAATCCAAATGTTAGGAAGAAATCATGAAAATCAACAACTTCACGTTTGCATCAAGGGCGACAGTGATCCTGGGTATGGAAGCACGGCAAAAATGCTCGGACAATGTGCTTTATGTTTGTTAGAGACTCCAAAAACTAAAGTTCCAGGAGGATTTTTAACCCCATCGGCCGCAATGGGGGGTATGCTTATATCCCGACTTCAAAGGAATGCGGGATTAACTTTCGAGGTAGAAAAACTCTGAATTTACACACTAAACTCCATTTTTTGTTCTCTGAGTACCTCAATTGGATGAGCTTAAATAATATTCTTAAACATCGTACACCGATAGTTTTCTTTCAGTTACAATAGGGTCTCAGGGAGAAAACCACCTAACATTCGAAAACTTTCATACAGCGCGAAAACTATGGCTCAATACGTTTACACAATGAACCGGGTTGGAAAGATTGTTCCCCCAAAACGAGAGATTTTAAAAGACATTTCATTATCGTTCTTTCCCGGAGCTAAAATCGGAGTTCTAGGACTTAATGGTGCTGGTAAATCGACACTTTTAAAAATAATGGCCGCCATAGACACAGATATTCAAGGCGAAGCTCGGCCAATGCAAGGAATAAAAATTGGCTACTTAGCACAAGAGCCAGAATTAGATATCGAAAAAACTGTTCGTGAAAACGTCGAGGATGGAGTTCGCGAGGCTGTAGATGCACTTGCTGGCTTAGAACAGGTATATATCGATTATGCGGACGAAAATGCTGATTTCGAAAAACTAGCCAAGAAGCAAGAGGAACTGGAAGCAATCATAGAAGCCACAGACGCACATAATCTTGATAATACGCTAGACATTGCCGCAGATGCTTTGCGTTTGCCACCCTGGGAATCTAGGATAGAATCACTTTCAGGAGGAGAAAAGAGGCGTGTCGCCCTCTGTCGGCTACTTCTGTCAAGACCAGATATGTTGTTGCTAGACGAACCGACAAACCACCTAGACGCCGAATCGGTTCATTGGTTAGAAAAATTCCTCGAAGAGTTCACCGGGACCGTAGTAGCTGTAACTCACGATCGCTATTTTTTAGACAATGTCGCTGGCTGGATACTCGAGCTGGATCGAGGCCACGGTATTCCTTATGAGGGTAACTATTCGATGTGGCTGGGTGCAAAAGAAAAACGCTTGCACACCGAATCTAAACAGGAAGCATCGCGTCAACGCGCAATAAAACAGGAGCTAGAGTGGGTTAGACAAAATCCGAGAGGTCGGCAAGCAAAGAATAAAGCTAGACTGGCACGCTTCGATGAACTCAATTCACAAGAGTTCCAGTCCCGAAATGAAACAAACGAAATATACATAGCCCCGGGCGAACGGCTCGGTGAGAAAGTAATAGTACTTGACAAAGTATGCAAAGGGTTCGGCAGTGCGTTGCTAATTAAAGATTTGTCGTTATCTATTCCTAAGGGTTCCGTCGTAGGAATTATTGGCGGAAACGGAACTGGAAAATCGACGCTTTTCCGAATGATTGCGGGAAGCGAGGAACCTGACAGCGGGTCAATCATAATCGGTGATACCGTAAAAATAGCTTTCGTAGAACAAAGTCGTGATTCCTTATCTAATGATCAAAATGTCTGGGAGGCCATTTCAGAGGGTCAAGATTTACTTCGAATCGGTAACTATGAGGTGTCTTCACGAGCATATGCAGGTCGTTTCAATTTTAAGGGTTCTGACCAACAAAAAAGAGTGGGCGATTTATCTGGAGGGGAACGGGGACGCCTTCACCTAGCCAATACTTTGAAGCAGGGTGCTAATGTGTTATTACTAGACGAACCCTCTAACGATCTTGATATTGAGACATTACGTGCTTTGGAGGAAGCAATACTCTCGTTTCCAGGGTGTGTCTTGGTAATTTCTCACGACCGTTGGTTCCTTGATCGCATCACCACTCACACACTAGCCTATGAGGATGATGGTGAAATCACTTTTTTTGAGGGTTGTTATAGCGCTTATCATGATGATTTTGTGGAACGAAAAGGCTCCGAAATTCAGCCCTCACGAATTAAACACAAGCGTCTTAAAAGTTAGGCAATTTATATGGCATCTATCTGGCACACTAAACCAGACTTACAATATATCAACCAATACATCCTTTCAGGTACCATAGATAGTCATCTCGGTATTTCAATGACGGAAGTGGGTGACGACTTCTTATCGGCAACTATGCCGGCAGACGCTAGGACTTTCCAACCCAGCGGTATCATCCATGGTGGAGCGAATGTCGTGTTAGCAGAAACATTGGGCAGCACTGCCGGACACCACGTTATCGACAGAGATTTCCAGCAATGCCGAGGTCAAGACATAAGCGCTACGCACCTTCGTCCAGTTTATGAAGGTGTGGTCACAGGAACAACCCGGCCAATCCACCTAGGACGACGTTCCCATGTATGGGAAATACAACTTCGTAACAGTGCAGGGAAACTCACTTGTGTGGCTAGACTTATTCTGGCAATAATAGAAAAAAATAAAAACAAGGTCCGAGGGTAAGATTGGTTTACGCCCACTTCAAAAAAAATACAAAAAACTTACTTTACGGTCGCGAGATGATTTATCCAGAAACATAATCACCTGTACGAATATCTTGCCTCGGTGTCACTTCAATGAGGAATCAAAATATTTCAAGGGATACCCTAGCTTTTCGGTTAGTACAAACACTGCGAAAGGTTTTCTCCATTAGAATGTGAAGAGCTATCAACCATCAATGTTTACTGAGCGTATCCAATATTCTAGTTTTGGATATAACTGTTGCAGCGCACTCGCAGCCTCTTCCGCAAGCCGCCGGTTCCCGAACTCGCCATAAAGCAAGAGAGTAAGTACTTTTTGCTGTTTTTTTATATTTGTAACCCATAACCTACTTAATTCACTGACATACTTATCCCGATGTTTTATTGCAGCATCTCGTGAGGAATATGCTCCCAACTGAATCGTCCATACAGTATCTGGCGATGCTCCACCAAAGTATTCTCCTTGCTTAACGGAACGAGAGGATGGCACCCTGTCAAGGCCATATATTACATTGTCTCTAAATTCTTTTTTGCCACCAATATAAGAATCTTCAGAGTGACATCGCCATACGGATCCAAATTTTTCGTCACTCGAGCAAGACCAAACAACGAGATCCGAGTGGTTATCATTTGAATAACTAAACTCAGTACTCTTGATGCACCCGTTTAATGCTAAAACGCAAAACAAGATAATAAGAAGACGATTCATAAAAGTAATTCTACTAAGATTTTTATTCACACCTGAAAGAAAGGTTAAGAGTTCAACGATACAGTGAAATACAGATTTAGTGCTAAATTTCAACATAAATTAAATAGTGACACATATAGTCGTGTTCATTTTGGACAACATGATCACCTTTTTTACTAATTTGACATCGAAAAAAGTGTTTCAAAGGAGACATTGAACGTCTCAAGTGACACCGTTTAGTACACAACTAGGGTGCAAAAATAGATTTTACTTCCCCTAAGCACTATCAAAGTACATCTCATAAAATAAATTTTCCACCAAAAACATGTACATAAGTATAAGCAAAAGCTTACAGCAAAAATCTTAGGCGCTTTACAATTAACTTGAGGAGGTCTGGATCGCTCGAGTGGTAAGCTTTCCATATTTATGCAGTATTTTTCAACAACATGCTTAGTATCAATTATTTGGTGAGTAGCATGCTAAAGTCTTGCCATTGGGGACGGTAGTGCCGCAAACGTGCTGATTGGGAATTAAAAACTTGATGAGTTGTGTCCTGGAAAATTCGATAGCTAGTGACACTCCAGAATCAGTATTTGAGGTCTTTCAGCTCACCTTTGCGATATTTACCTCCGGTGTCATTGTTGGCAAATTCGCTACAGGAATGCGCTCTAGTTCTGTGCTTGTATTCAGTAGCTTATAGTCCATATTTGCTCACATGCCCACAACCCACTAGGTTTTGGGAGGTAAATAGTTAGGGGAATGGCGCTACGCGATTTTGTTGGAGGCACGGTGTTGCGCATTACAGGGGGCGTTGCGCCTCTTGCAGCAGCATTAGATATCGACAACCGCTATGGGTCCCCCAATCAGGCAATGCTGCCATAGTCTGACTATTTTAAGGAAGGGGGCGGCATGCTTTTGGAAGGCAATTTTAGTTTTAATACATAATAGGCGCTAGCGGCTTATAACGTCTTGTTAGGGCAATATTTGCTAGACACAGCTAAAGTCACAGGGGCACTCACTTTAATAATGAGGGCATGGGCTAAATTCGGAAATCCTTCTTCACTGGGAGCCATAACTGGAATTGTCGCGGGCATGGGCACAATCACTCCAGCTTCTCGTTTGGTTGGTTCCGCCGGCTCGTTAAGTATTGATGTTAGTTTGGGTGTAATGTGTCATTACGTGATGCAAGCTATAAAGTAGTATTTTGAATTGATGACTCACTCATTATTTCTCCTATTCACGGAGTTGGCGGAACGCTAAGAACGGTGTGTGCTGGTATTTTTGCCTACGATCATCTGGGTGTCCTCAGCGGTCAAGGGTATGGAGAGGGGTTATTATGAGCTTACAACTCTACGTCCAGCTCGTTGGTGTCATGAGCACGGTCGTATATAAAGCATTGGGCTCACTATTACTTTTGAAATTGGTAGCAAATCTTTGAGGATTCAGAATCGACTCAAAGGAGGAGACACAGGGGCTCAATTTGGCCGAGCACGATGGAAGAAATTATGATCTCTAAAAAATAGTCACACCAAAAAGTTGTGGGCACATTAACCAACAAGTTACGTAGCGGGGCCTTTAATTAATATCATCAGCTTCTCTGCCAATTAACTGCCATATTCACGGTACTGATCCAAATATTTGCACATATATGTCGCTCCATCAAGAGTTCGGTAGGTTGCTCTTTGGATCAAATCAGGAGGAAGTAGGTACAGATGTCCTCCCTTAACGGCGGTAATGTTCTTCCATCGGCTCCAAGTTTTTTTCCAAGACTCTAATCGCTCATGCGTGCCACTAGTTATTATGACTTCTGGATCAAATTTCATGATCGTCTCAATATTAACACGAGGCACCAATGGTGAAGAAGTTGCAAAAATATTAACACCACCGCATATTTTAATCACATCACTGACTAAGTGTTCGCCATTCAGGGTCATAATGGGTTCATCCCATATTTGATAAAAAGTTTTTACCCTCTTTTTGTCTCCATATAACTTATTGAGATGCCCTAACTTTTCGTAAAAATTGGCCGCAGCGCGTTTGCTTTCAAATGTTTTATCCGTTAGCCTGCCCAGCTTTTTTAAAAGCTCCGGAATGTGCGGCAGCTTTGTTACTTCGATAACAAAAACCGGTAATTCTAGCTCGTCAAGACGCTGAACGATTTCATAACCATTACCCGAGCTCCAAGAAAATATGAGGTCAGGCTGTAAACTCAAAATAAGTTCATAATTGACCAGCGCATGATTATTAACTCGAGTGATAGTTTTGGCCTCATCGGGATAATTACTAAACTCATCTACACCAACAATATTACCTCCGGCACCAATATGGAAAAGAAGTTCAGTTATGTTGGGTGCTAAACTAATGATCCTTTTTGCTGGCTCTGCCAAGGTTATTTTACGTTTTAAATCATCGATTTCCGTAATATTGCTAAAAGCAATAGCTGGAAGTAAAGTACACGTCGTGCCTATGCTAATGATTGAGATTACAAAAAGCGTGAAGAGTTTCACCAATTAACCACTATATTTTTTCCAGTTTCAGGGTGTTTGATAACATAAGGGTCTATGCCGAAGACATCAGAAATTAGTGTTTCACTGAGAATCTTGTCTGGCGCTCCCGCCGAAACAACAGAACCTTTATCGAAAACAATAACATGATCTGCAAAACGGGTCGCCAAATTTAAGTCATGTGACACAATAATGACCCCAATACCACGTTGCGCAAAATCGGACACAAGTTCCATCATCAATACCTGATGCGAAAGATCGAGGGCGGCTGTTGGCTCATCCAAAACTAAGAATTGCGCTCCAGTTGAGGTCGGCTCCCATATTTGAGCCATTACTCGGGCAAGTTGGACTCGCTGTTTCTCACCTCCGGACATTTTAGTGAAAAGTCGTTCCTCCAGATGCATAGCATCTACGGCCTTGAGGGCCTCTCTGGCAATTTCAGCGTCTCGTAAAACACCAGATCGGTGTGGAATACGTCCCAATGACACCACCTCCAAAGCAGTAAATGGAAACTCAAGCGAGCTATGTTGAGGGAGCACGCTAATCATTCTTGCACGCTGTTCAGATCTCCACTCAACAAGGTCCTTCCCGTTAAAAATGATCCAACCACAAGTTGGTGCGAGATCACCACTCAAAACCTTGACAAAACTGGATTTGCCGGCGCCGTTAGGACCAACTATAACTGTAGTTTGTCCGCTATTTATATAAAGATTGACAGCTTGGAGGATATCGAACCCAGATCTGGTAAGCGAAACACTGTCTATTTTAAAGGACATAAATCAAATTTGTCTGCGTTGGTCTGCAAGTAACATAATAAAAAATGGAGCACCCAGAGCAGCCGTCAAAATCCCAGGCGGAATTTCGATCGGTGCAAAAACAACACGGGCTAGGATATCAGCGATCAACAAAAGCATACCGCCAGATAACGCCGATAGGGGTAGTAACCATCTATAATCAGGACCGATCAATAACCGCACCATGTGTGGTATAACTAACCCAACGAAACCAATCATCCCTGCAACAGCAACGGCAGAACCAACGCCGAGTGTTGTAAATAGAATAAGTTTTTTCTTGACGCGTTGCACATCAATACCCAAGTGCCTTGCCTCTGATTCTCCTAAAAGTAATGCATTAAGCGATTGACTTTCCCGAAAAAACATCACCAAAATAAATGCGCCCACAAAACCAGTGACAAAAACCCGGGGCCAATTTGCATTACTCAGGTTACCCATTTGCCATAGACTCATTTGCCTCAGCATTTCATTGTCAGCAAAGTAGCTAAGCCAACTGTTTACAGCACCCGCCAGCGCGCTTACAGCTATGCCTGCAAGTAACATAGTTGATACTGAAGTACCAAACATTGACGTAGAGAGCCTGTAGACGGTCAGAGTAACAAAAAGACTACCGACGAAAGCTCCCATGGCAATCAATGATAATCCCAAAATCGAATTACTTTGCAACCATGCTCCGACAAAAACTATTACTAAACTGGCTCCCAAAGATGCTCCGCTTGAAACACCTATCAACGATGGCGCCGCCAGGGGGTTTCTGAAGAGACCTTGCATCACTGCGCCACTCATTGCGAGTATCACTCCCACCAAGAGGGCAAGACACAATCGGGGTAATCGTATGTGGAATAATATGGTATGGATTTGCGCTGAGTTAAAGTCAGTATCGTTTGGACGAAAAAAAGCACTGACACAGTGCTGGATAACGATATCAATCGGAATTTTCACCGCTCCTGTGCTCATTCCCGCAATAGCTACCAACGGCAAAGACAGCAACAAAAGAGCGCTTAATTGTCGGGGTAGAATTCTTTGCAATTAGAAGTCCACCCCTCTACGTGCCTTAATTCCCGAGTTGTAAGCATGCCTCACCTCCTTAACCTCCGATACGGTATCAGCTATTTCTCTTATTGCGGTTCCGCCACCACGTCCAGTTAAGACAACACTCTGATTTCTGGGTCTAGCCGTTAAAGCATTGATGACTCGCTCCTCATCCAAATACTTAAAACTAAGCATATAAGTGATCTCATCTAGGATAACTAAATGATAACTGTGGTCTGATAGCATTGGCTCCACAACAGACCAAGTCTTTTCCGCCGCCTCAATGTCCCTAGCACGGTCTTGTGTGTCCCAGGTAAAACCTGTGCCCATTTGATAGAAGTCTACTTGTGGTAATACATCCTTTAAGAACAGCTCCTCTCCAGAAAGCTGTTCACCTTTTATAAATTGAACCACTCCCACTCGGTATCCATATCCTAGAGCGCGCATTATCATGCCAAATGCCGAACTAGTCTTTCCCTTCCCATCACCGGTTAGTAAAATTAAAACTCCCCTGTCCTCATTTGCACCCGCTATGCTTGCATCAATTCTTTTCTTCTGCCTTTGCATTTTTTGCTTGTGGCGCTGTTCGTCTTTTAATTGCTTCTCTGACATAAACACGTCCTTTTTTTATTTTACCTGAATCGCCGCAATAAGATTATGGGGTAATTGGAATAACGATGGATGTATGGCATGAGCCATAATTTCTGAAGGATCAATAAGTCTCGTACCCTGGCGACTGAAATAGGGGTTACCATCAACTAAAAATATTTTTGTATCATGGGACTTTTGCAACTTGGCGAACCCCGAGGACCATAAAAAGCTTTTTACATCTCGCTGAGATCGATCCACGTTTAACCCACAGAGTGCAAATGCTTTGTTTCTTTTAAATTTCTTGTGTCCACACCAACACTTACTGGTTATTCAACAGAACTCAACCGTAATCGATAATCATTTTACCTAGAGACTGTAGCGTAGCCCCACGCTCGCGCCGAAACCCAAAGTTTGATAGCCAAAAACCTCCTCATAGTCCTCGTCAAAGGCATTTTCCAAGTTAACATAAAACTCCATCTTATTACTTGCAATATAATTTATATTGAGGTGACACAGGGTATGATCCTCCATCGTAACCACCTGTGATGGTTCAGGATAAGGTGGGTAGTACACATCAGTCTGATCTCCAGTAAACTGAAGGGAAGCATTTAAGGAAAGTTTTTCAGTTGCTTCCCAGCTAAGATTGGCGCTTGCAATATTTCTAGGCCTTCTTATTTCGTCAACCGAGTCTCCATCCCTTGATTCAGTATAGGTATAAGCAGAAGAGATTGATAAAGAGTCCCAAAGATTAGCAGCAAAACTCAACTCAAGGCCTTTCCGTTCACTGTCTGAATTGGTATTGCCTGAGGTAAAGGCAAAAATCGCTGGATCATACACAAATCCATCTATCTCATTCGCCAGTTCACTGTTAAATACGGTTGCGGATAGAGTCAAGTTACTATCTAGCATTTTTGTGTCAAATCCCAGCTCCCAACTTCTCGACTCCTCTGGAACAAGATTTGGGTTGCCGATAAAATTAGTGTAATAACCAAACCTTTCGGTGAAAGTAGGATCCTTTATTGCAGTACCAAAAGCGCCTCTTATGCGTGTTTGATCCGATAGCCGATAAGTAGTCTCCGCTCTGAATGTCTTTGCATTTTTAAACTCGGAGTTATCCTCGATACGTCCACTTACAGCCATCGTCAATTGATTATTGATGTCTATGCGATACTCAACCGCCACGCTATCTGTGTCTCGCTCTCTATCTTGATTAACATCCCCCCAAGGATCATCCCCACGTTGCTCCCAGTCCTCTCGATCACGCTCTGCAAGAAAAGAGAGTGTTTTAGTTCCATCTGCAAATGAAACGGATCCGACATATTGATATTGATACTTTATCGAAGCGGTAATATTACCCTCTACACCATCAACAAATGCTGAATTGTCATTTGTCGATCTTGAAATTGATAGTTTGTGACGCCACAAACCATCTAATGAGGAATAATCAACCTTTAGTCGCGCGTTACTACTATAAAAATTTGATTGTCTATCTTGATCTTCAACAAGGCCATCGTAGTCGTTGTCAGCATCGTACTGATTCATTCCATCTGACTCTCGAGCCGAAAACGAAAATCTTACTTGTTCATTTATTTTTGCTCCTGCTTTGATAGTCAGCGTCGTATTTTGGTAACCATCTTTCTCATCGCCCAAGCGGGCAATGTTGCCACCGTTTGACTCAATATTCGCAAGTCCGAGACGAACATCGAAGTCTGGCTGTTTGAGGCCAAGATTAACACCGGTATGGTGGGTAGACCTGCTACCACTCTCCAAAAAAAATCCAAAACTGGTCTTTTCAGCACTGGGGGTGATGATGTTTACCACGCCCGCTATTGCATCGCTTCCTCGCAATGAGCTCTGCGGACCACGAATAATTTCAATTCTTTCTATGTCTGCCGCGGTCACCGTTGCCCAGTTAAACTCATCTCCCTGAGATGGATCATTGGCTTCGACCCCGTCAAATAATACTACCAAGTGGTTTGCTTCCGCACCGCGAACCCGCACCTGAGTCTGAGAACCTAAAACGCCAACGCGGCTCACAGAGAAACCGGGAACATCCCTCAAAAGACCAGTTATACCCACGGATGCATGATTTTTAAGCTGTTCTTTATTGAGGATGCTCACCGCATTACCTGATCGTGATCTCGTAATGGGCGTCAAGGACGCGGTAACAACGACTTCCTCAATGTCACCATTGGTTTTCGAAATTAATGGTAAACTCATCAAAGTCGCGGTCAGCATGATTGCTGTAGCGCACGTTCTTTTTATCTTCATCTGACTCTTTTACGCCCACACCCGAACGACAACGCAATGTTTTAGGGTGACCGCATGAGTCGACGAAACATCTCGTCTCAATCACACGCAACCACACCCCGCGGTTTGTGTTGATGACTAAAAGGCCGGTCTCCGGACTCATAAGTGGGGATAAACCCTACCTGATAACCTTCCCACGCCATTGCGCAGTGGCACTACTACCAGATATTCTTATCTACCGTTGCGGGGGCAGTGTCGGATTTGCAGCAAATTTTAGTAAACCGCGCACCAACTTCCCGTTTAACTGATTGCTGTACTCTAAAAGCCAGAGTAAGCTCTCAACACCTCTCGTCAAAAAGCATAACAAGGTTAAATTGGATAACTGTGACTGTCAATCAAAATTCGATCTTACCGGTTAAATATCAAGTTAGAATAAAGCCTCTATCGCCTCAGTGAGACGCCTTACAGGAGTCACCTGCATGCCCAAAATTGTCTTCTTAGGTGTATTTTTAGCAGGAACGATCGCGCGTCTAAAACCATGCTTTACCGCCTCTCTTAAACGCTCTTGACCATTTGGCACGGGTCGAATTTCACCAGACAATCCGACTTCCCCAAATACAACCAAGTCGTCAGGTATCGGCTTATCCCTGAAGCTTGACACTACCGAAAGTATCAACGCGAGGTCAGCACTAGTTTCGAGAACTTTTACACCTCCAACAATATTTACGAAAACGTCTTGATCTCCCATCATTATTCCTCCATGCCGGTGCAGTACTGCCAGCAACATCGACAAGCGGTTTTGATCGAGCCCAACGGTTACGCGACGAGGATTTGCTAAATGACTGTCATCCACCAGTGACTGGAGTTCAACCAAAAGTGGCCTCGTGCCCTCCCAGATACTGATCACGACACTTCCTGAAGACACTTCTTCTTCGCGTTGTAAAAAAATTGCTGAGGGATTAGCTACTTCGATTAGACCCTTTTCGGTCATCGCAAATACACCAAGTTCATTCACTGCACCGAAACGATTTTTTTGACTTCTCAATGTCCGGAAATGGGTGCCAATCGAACTCTCCAACATCAGTGAACAATCAATCATATGCTCAAGGACTTTAGGTCCTGCTAGTGAACCATCTTTAGTCACATGTCCTACCAAAATAAGAACAGTACCTGTCTTTTTGGCGAAACGGACAAGCATCGCAGCGCCCTCTCGTACCTGAGAGACACTTCCAGGCGCCGAACTTATCTCTTCACGATGCATTACTTGAATCGAGTCAACTACCAAGATTTTTGGCCTCTGTTTTTCAGCTACAAAGCATAGCTTTTCCACAGACGTCTCTGTCATGATCTGTAATTTTTCACTTCTCAAACCGAGTCGATCCGCGCGCATTGCAATCTGTTGAGGAGACTCCTCACCAGTCACGTAAAGCGCGCTTTGAGTTTGTGAAATTTTACACAAAGCTTGCAGTAAAAGTGTACTTTTGCCCGCTCCAGGCTCACCACCAACAAGAATGCATGATCCAGATACAAGACCTCCACCCAGAACCAAATCTAATTCACTCATGCCGGTCACTATTCGGGGTATTTCATGGAGATCTATGGCACTGAGCGACCTAATTTCATTATCGCTTGTTCCCGCAAAGCCGCTTAATCTGCTCAAGCGCTTACTCTCAGACATCCCTAAATGCAATTCAGACAGCGTATTCCAAGCCTTGCATTCAGCACATTGGCCCTGCCATTTACGGTAGTCAGCACCGCATTCATTACACACAAAAGCTGTCTTCTGTTTCATCATTGTCTCGGAACCCCAATCTCGCAGACTTATTTTATTCTATCGCTGCCTTCTCAATATCAACTGTTTTTATATACAGTTTTCTAGCTTTTGTCAAAATTCCTCAGCTCAAAATATCCCTGAAAAAAATATGCGTCGTGCTTTTTGATCTTGAGATTTACAAGCCATCTGCTAAAGTTATGATATGTCGTTAATCCCTGAAAAACAGATCATTATCTCGCCAACATTAGCCGCAACAATTGGTTTGGAGGAAACTATAATGTTGCAACTATTACAAGAATGTAAGATGCATTCGTCACCACAAATTCATGATGACCTGCAATGGACTAGCGTACATCTGCAACAACTATCAAAACTTGCTCCGTTTTGGAGCAAAGCTGAAATCCATCGCCTTGCATTAAATCTTACCGAAAAAGGAATCATTGTTCTAAAAAATGATTCGAAGAATGATGAGCAAGCATTGTGTTTTGCATTTAATGAACCAGCGACTGAGGTTCGGACTAAACTTTCAAAGAAAAGTCATAGATTAAACGAAAACTCAGCAACATCCACTCAGGCGCAATTAATCAGTAACGACTGGCACCCGAGTGAGGACGCTCTGAGACAGCTTTCTCAGCTTGGAGCGACTAGAGAATTCGCTCTGCAGCAAGTGCCGCAGTTCGTTGCGTATTGGCGCGATAAGAATGTACCAAGGTACAGTTGGGAATCCAAGTACCTAAAAGAAGTATGGCGTCAGTGGCAGAAATTAGAATCAAGTAGCCAACTACGCAGCCAACAGATATCAATCGACCGACAATGGCGTCCATCTGAAGACGCAATGCACATTCTCATTGAGAAAGGTGGTATAAGCGCTAATTTTGTTGAAGATGCCGTCCCAGAGTTCATTCTTTATTGGCGTGAAAGAGGTGACATATCAAATACTTGGGACACTAAATTTATCCATCATGTTAGGCGACAATGGCAATTTTTTGTCGGGATAACGGACCGTGAACTTCAGCCTAAACCAATTACTTCGGCTTGGCGGCCAAATGAGTCAGTGTATGATGTTCTAAATATGGCTAATATAGATCGTCAATTTGCAGAGGTGTTGTTGCCTGAATTTATTTTATATTGGCAAGAAAATGGAGCCCTAAAATGCTCGTGGAGCACAAAATTTTTACAATATGTTAAAGGACAATGGGCTAGAGAGAGTCAGACGAAATTATTGGAAAATGGCTATGAAAGACAATTCAAAAATGATCGAAAAGGTCGTCTCAGAGATCGAAGCATCATCGACGCGCTATCAGACAGAAGTTGGGCCACTTGAGGAACAGAAATATCAGTCAGACCGAATTGATACAGTAAATCAGATATTCGCACTTTTTAGACTCAATTATCACAATCAATTTTACAGCGCTTTCGGTGACAATCCCAAGTCAGAAAATTTGGCTAAAAAGCTTTGGCTGGACACTTTAGATAACTTTTCATCGGAAACTATTTATTTTGCAGCAAGAAATGTTATCGCTGAAAGTGAGTATCTTCCAACGCTAAATAAAATGATAACAGAGTGCCGAAAACGTGTTTTCTTCTCGGGGTTGCCGGACCCACGTCAAGCTTATTTGGAGGCCTGCAATAAAAATAGTCCAAAAATACAACAGACTTGGTCTCACGCCATTGTATACCTGGCAGGAAGAGATTGCGGTTGGTTTTATCTAGCCAAAACTCCAGAAATTCAAGCTCTAAACGAATTTAAAAAAATATACACAAAGTATTGCAACGGATTACAAGCCGGAGTCTCGTACAGCATTTCGAAGGATAATTCAAAGCCAATTTCAAAGCCCAAAAACTCCAGCAAGGCAGTAGCAAAAAAACACCTAACTAGTATGAAAAAAATGTTCAATTAATAGTTAAATTACATATTCTATTAATGGCTGACAAATAATTGATAAGAAACCCTACAGCTCGGCGAATGGCAAAAACTATCTTAAATGGCTTCAGAAGTTATTTTGCTGATCATCTAAATGCGACCCTCAGTGCCAAAGCGAGGTTTGAAAAGGCAGATTGGATAGGCACCCAAAAGGCCAACGCAGATCGACTGGAACTTTACACTGCTAAAATCAATCAGACTGTTCAGTATCTAGGAATGGTCACCAACAAAGATTTAGCCAAGTTGGACCTTTGGCGAGAAGCCAAATTAGCATACACTCAACTCGTCTTTAATTTTCCGAATTTTGAAATTGCCGAGACATTTTTCAATTCTGTATTCAGCCAGATCCATGATCACGACAAAATTGCGGAAGACGTTGTGTTCGTGGGTTCTTCTCAAGCTATTGAGGCACCTGAGTCGGAGTACAGTATATTCATTCGCTATAACGGAAATAATTTCCGCGACACCTTTCACCAAATCTTGTCGGAATCAGAGTTTTCTCTTCCTCGGGAAAACATCGCCCGTGATCTAGATAATATTATGACAGCATTTAGCCGGGAGGTAGTCCCAAAACTTGATCGGCACGAGGGGAATATACACTTTGACATACTTGAATCTATCTTTTATCGAAGTAAGGCAGCATACATGGTGGGTCGTATCGTCAACGGAGAAAATGTCTTCCCAATGGCGTTAGTAATCCTTAACAATGAACACGGACATGTTTTTGTTGACACCGCTCTTTTTAACGCAGATGAATTAAGCGTTGTATTTAGTTTTACCAGAAACCACTTCATGGTCGACGCGCCCCTTCCCTATCAGTATGCGCATTTTTTAAAAAATTTAATGCCAAATAAATTAGATCATGAAATTTACAATAGTCTTGGTTTCCCAAAGCATGCAAAAACAGAATTTTATCGCCAACTTATTCACCATCTAAAACAATCCAAAGATACCTTTATAATTGCTCCAGGTATAAAGGGTATGGTCATGGTCGTATTTACGTTACCTTCATACAATATTGTATTCAAGATAATAAAAGATAGATTCGACCCTCCAAAGGAGGTTACCCATGACATCGTTCGCCAAAAATATCACATGGTGTCTCGCCACGATCGAATCGGACGCATGGCGGATACACAAGAATTTAATAACCTTATTTTTCCAATTGAAAGGTTTTCAAAGACGCTGATACACGAGTTAAAAAGTGTAGCAAATTCTCAAATTGAACTGCGCAAAGATCAGTTACTTATTAAACATCTCTACATTGAACGCTACATGACACCACTGAACATATTCCTCAATAATGCCTCAAATAAAGAGATCCGGAATGTAATGGAAGAGTATGGCAATTGTATCAAACAACTAGCCGCTGCTAATATATTTCCTGGCGATATGCCTTTAAAAAACTTTGGTGTCACTCGTCACGGTAGAGTAGTTTTCTATGATTACGATGAAATAATCCCGCTCACGAAATGCAACTTCCGAAAAATTCCAAAACCAATAAATTTAGAAGATGAATTCAAGGCTGAGGTCTGGTTTTCCGTGGGTGATTCAGACATATTTCCAGAAGAATTTCGGCTATTTTTTTCAGGCAACAGAGAAGCAAGAAAGATCTTTGAGGAGATGCATAGTGATCTTTATGAGGTATCTTTTTGGACAAATTTACAGAAAAAAATTAACGAGGGTTATATAATCGATGTATTCCCTTACCGACGCTCAAAACGATTTAGTCAGAAAACTCATTCTGATTTCGAAGTTTTCACTGATTAAAAGACTTTTCAGCAATCTCAAAACCAAATTGATCTAAATCAAGAATATGGTATTTCCATTGTATGTTCTTTGAATCTAAGCACAACTCGATCAACTCGAATTGATTCCACCCTCCAGTTTAGATCCACCAGATCACCAGTTCTCAACGCCCTATCATCAATAAAAACTCTGTTAGATTTGGATCCGTCGCTTAAAAAAATACTGCCAGTAATCGCAACAATGGGGGCAGACGGCGCTTCAATTATGGAAGGCTTTCCAACCTGCATACCAGAGATTACACTCGTCTCAGGCGCATACTCAATCGGCAAATGCGGTACATCTGTATCAGCTGTCTCACCATATAATATAACGTCTCTCAAACTTACATAAACAAAGATCAAAACTCCCAGGCAAAAAATTATAAATATCGAGCCAATTTGAAAAACTAATCTTCTACTGGTTCTGTGAGTCGTGTTGTTGAGCTCCCAAACAGAGCTAGTTAAATCCTCAATTTCAAATTTTTCGTCACGCAGTCGATCACGTTCAGCTTTTTGTAGTGCATTAAGAATAAACGACATCAATTTCCTTTAATCAATATTGAAGGGATACTTGGATCACTCAATCTATTAATAATCATAATAGTTTTCGGCCCCAAGATACCATCTTGTTTGAGACCATGGAAGCGCTGAAACTCTCGCACCTGAATTTGTATAGCTTCGGTATAGTGCCCACCTGTGATTATTCGCTCGTAGGCGTCATCTAATTTTAGAAGTCGTTCTTGCAACCAGTTTATTAATCGCTCATTCCTTTGGCCTTCCTGCAGAACCTCATAGTTTGGTGGCGGTCTCCAAATATATGTATACTCTTGATTCCACACTGTTAATAAATAAGAAAATTCCAATTTTTCATCTCCAAATTCTCCTCTAAGAGTAACAAAATTATTTTCAATCGCAATTAATACCATGGTTTTAACGCGGCCATTTTGAACCAATGTCACTAAACCGGGTCTATCTAATGCCCGCATGGCATTGAAGTCCGACAATAATATAGTCTCTTCTTTCAATCTTAATATTTCCTTTGCAAGAGCGTAGGATAACCCCGATGAACTATCGGAAACCCACAGTTTTAATAACTCATTTTTTGCGTCAAAGCGTTGGGCCTTAACCTGAATTGAAGAATCGTTGAGATCCCCCACTTGGTTGGGAGAAGATTGCGAAATATCAAGTTCACTCATTCCAGCAAACTTTCCACCGGTTTGCTTTGAGAGAAGCTGATCAGCCAACACATCGTTGATTTGTCTCCCATCTACCAACATTTTTGCATTCAAATCCTGAGTGTTGGGTATTAAATCTGTAAGTTGACCGGCATCAATCGCGTAATCATCATTTCTAATAACCTCCTGCAATCCAACACCGCCCAAAACCACCACGAGTGCCAATACCAGGGACACAATCCAACGCCCCTTGACACCGCGCTGCGACTCAAATAGAGGTAGAGCTTCGGTGGCTGCTTCCTTCAAAAGCCTTTTAGAGATCGAGTGTCGTCCGGTAGCATAAGCGGCGACCAGGGCGTGTTGGCAAATCAGATTGATTAGCCTCGGTACACCCTCGGTCAAGTTGTACATTATGGGCATGCACGAATCTTCAAATATAGGCCTAGTAGCTCCCGCCTTATGTAGCCTGTGTCTAATGTAATCGGCTAATTCCTTACGCTCAATGGGTTTCAAATGAAAACGCGCTACCACCCTTTGATTTAACTGGCGCATGTCATGTCGGGCTAATGTCTCCAAGAACTCAGGCTGACCCACTAAGAGAATATGGAGCAATTTGTCTGTATGAGTTTCCAAGTTGCTCAGAAGGCGAAGTGTCTCCAACACATCGCGTGCTAAATTCTGAGCTTCCTCTATAATTATCAAGGTCTTATTACCACGGGCATGATCTGCAAGCAGGTCGTCATATAGAGCATCTATGCAAGCTTTTACAAATGATAGGCCTTCCCGAGCAACAGGTTTAATAGATAACTCGTGACATACACTCACGAGCAGGTCACCGACTTGCAACTGACTGTTGAGAAGATATGCGATTCGCACATGCGCAGGCATGCCTTTAACAAATGTTCGAATTAAAGTCGTTTTCCCAGTCCCAACTTCACCTGTAAGAAGTACAAAACCACCCTCGCGCTCCAAGCCATACTTGAGGTGCGCAACCGCTTGCCGATGGTAGTGACTGGGATATAAAAAGCTTGGATCAGGAACAATTGAAAAGGGTTCGCGTGTCAAACCGAAATGTTCAAGATAGAGAGACATGTATACTCCAAAAAAGCGTGATTACCGCGAGTTCGATATATCAAAAGAGCCGACCATAATCGTAATAAGGGGGTCTCTATTTTTTGAGTTGTCCTCTAAATTCTATTGCCCAGGCTCTCATTCGAATTCCTTCAACTTTGGGGTGAGATATCCTGGAGCATCTCCATCTAAATCCCGAAAAATTAGATGGTCAAAACGACCCTTAGTGGCAGTCCTCGCATCAAGAGAATCTCTCAGTATAGTAGGTCGAATAAACATCATCATCACTCGCTGCTTAGATTCGTTTTTGGTTGCCCGAAATAAACGCCCCAATAATGGTATATCACCGATAACAGGTAATTGTCTTAGGTTATCGCTACCAGTGTCTTCAATTAAGCCACCCAGCACGAGTAGTTCTCCATCCTGAACCATTACATTAGTTTGCATCGTGGTCTTTGAAGTTGTTTGTAATCCAACGGTACCGCCAGCTTGCACCTTGGACGATTCTTGCTCGATCTCTAAACGCACTGCATCACCCTTACTTATCTGAGGTTTCACCTTGAGCGTTACCCCGACTTCTTCTCGATTGATCGTCGTAAAAGGGTTCGTACTTACATTGTTGCTGTTGGTAAAACTCCCAGTTTGAAAGGGCACCTCTTCCCCCACGGTAAGTGTCGCCTCCTCATTATCCAACGTCACCACAGAGGGAGTAGATAGAACTTTGGTCGCTCCATCAGTTTTCAGCGCCTGCACCAACAAACCCATACCCTTTCCAGTAGCGTTATCGAAGTCACCAAGAACACCGAGCCCAGAAGCCGGTAAGCCCTGACTTAACATTGAAGAAGATGTATTTTGACTTCCGTCAAGCACGGTCGCCCCCAACAAACTTGTCAAGACGCCATCAAAATTTGTCAGATAAGCCCCGCGATTTTTACTCGAATACACCAGCTGTGAGCTGAGGTCCTCCGCCTGATCCTCAGACAGTTCTGCAATAACTGCCTCTATCAGCACTTGCGGTCGGGGCTTGTCGAGTTGATCCAATACTTTGTTAACCTCTCGGATTACCTCACGTGGGGCCGCTAAGATGAGCGCATTATTAAGTTCGTCAATCTCAATTTTATAGTTTGTCTTCTTCTTCCCATCTCCGCCAGATTGACCGGCTAAGCGCAAAAAGGTATCTGACTGCAACATCCCGTCAATGACTGGCTTAATTTCTGCAGCCCTTAAAAAATCTAGGTACATCACCTCAACACTTGCCTGTTTAGCTGAGGGCACATCCAAGTTTAAGAGCATTGACTTGAAAGCTGCCCTTGCTATCCCCGGACCACTCACGATTATTCGATCATTGAGACCATCTTCAACTAAAGACAATTCTTGCTTCTGCAGCTGCTTTAGCTGACTTGCAATGTGCACGGCCTCAGCGGCCGATATATGCCGCAAATTTACCACCTCTACCGCTGAACTTTCAGGGTCATCCATGATTGCGATGAAACGTTTCAACTGAAGAATGTTAGTTTCTATGTCAGACACAACTAAATAGTTACTGGGCGCATAAGCCATAAGACGAGCACCGTTGCTCAACATAGGCTTCAGTACCGATACCAAGGTTGCCGCCTGAACATGTTTTATGGGTAATACCTCGGTACGCATCTCATTGCCGCCATCACCAGCAGCGAAATTAAATGCTTGGCTAAACGGTATAATACGTGTGACCGCTCCATCTCGCACCGCTTGAAAACCTTGGACCTGAATGGCAGACAAAACCGCTTCATATAGCAAACGAGAGTCAATAGGTTGAGGAGCAATTATTGTTACTTTTCCTTTAACCCGAGGATCTAAAACAAAAGATTTACCCGTGATTTCGGCTACGCTTTCAATCACGCTACGAATATCTGCATCTCGAAAATTAATCCGCACCTCCTCTTGCGCACTAACTTGACCGGGAAATATCAGTGACAAAGCCACCAAGACGACTGCATACGACTCAGATCTATATAATTTTAAATAAAAATTGATCATCTAATTTGCCCTAAGTTCGGTAACATTTTTGCCGACAAACTGGCAGCATTTACGTAAACTACCACCTCACGGCCATCTCGAATAACTGTCACAGGTAGACTAGTTTGGCTGCTGTAATTTACCCATGCAGCAGGATTCTTCAAGAGTTCCTGTATTCCAGAGTCACTAACCTTAACAATCACGTCACCATCCTCTACATCCGCAAGAGAACGCATTTCAGCAGAGAGCTCATTGAGCTTAAATCCCGACGCGTAGACTCCGCTTGCGTTGTCTAGCCTTACTGGCACCGCACCAAACATATTCGCCAGCTTAAAACCGGCCTGCATACTTTTTCCCAAACCACCTGACTCAGTTGCCTCTAAAGACTCTATAATTGACTTTGGCTTTTTAAGTTTTATCTGCCGCGGCGACCCATTTTGGTCTATGATAATGCGATTTGCTTCTATCCCTGTGATGGTAACATTTGCTTTTATTTCATCTCCTATCTGGTAAACGGTTTCTGGTTTTCCAGTAGCATTTAATGTTGCAGCAGAAACTTCATCTCCAATCATAACGCCGAGAAGCTCCACATTGATGTCGGCATTTCTCAGATTTAACGCAGCAGATCTAGCGACCACAGGTTTTGGCTGGGTACTCCTAAACCAGTTCCATTCTTGGATAGGAGGTGCAGTAACCCGCTCAATCAACCGAAAAGACATTGGTTTCTGATTTGCCAGGTCTATCAAGGATAGGGTCACAACAATAAGAACTGTTACAAGAAAGACAAAGGTAAAAAACGCATATAAGGTAGCGGGTAATGATTGGTCAGCCCTGAAACTCGCGAAAGATTTGAACTCTGGAATAATCCAAGATAACTTTTTACGGCTCAACCTTAAAATCCCCACGCTAAGAAACTCTTTTTATATATTTTTATGTTATCAAATTTAACGAACACGCCTTAACTGTATTTTTGCGCCGTAGCGTCCTATATTTTCATTTCTTTGAAGCCGTTCGATCGATAACTTCTCCAAAGCGAATTGATCACATGCCAAATGACTCATCAATTTTAAGATCTTATTTGCGTTATTTGCCTCAAACTCAAGAAAATGCGATCCACGACTTTCTTTGTTGACCTTTGGTCTCAACTGATTTCGACGCAAAATTAAATTTAAGATTTCACGATCAGAGCCATTTTTTACAGATCGACCAGCACAATTATTTCCAAGCTTCTTTACCGATTTAGCTTGCTCATCAAGCCAAGTTGCGTCTGCTTCAAGCTCTGCAAGCTTTTCCCTCAACTGCTGATAGTTCCTCCAAGTGGGCTCTAAAACCAGCATAACCGAGGTAAGCACTATTAAAATAGTTGAAGTGACAATCATAACACGCTCACGGCGACTGAGACCTCGACTCCAGCCTCTGAGAGAGTCCACAAGTTTCATCGGTCTCTCCTCGGACTCAAAGTAAGCAACAAGCTGTCTGAAGATTTGTCCACAGTCTCGATATCAACGTTAAATTCAGAAAGTTTGAGAGCCCGTCGACGCAGCTCCGCAGAGCGGTCTACCCTTACTCTGATTGTATCAGAAGATGCATCAAGAGAGTGCAAATCACAGTCACAGTTACTCATTACATCGGATAACGCCCTAAGCCCAGCGAGAGGCATACTTTCTGTTACTTTTCGTTGCGCTAGCATCCTTCGAAGTTGTATATCGAAAGCACTGCGTAGTTCATCTACTTCAATACTTTCACCTGAAAAGATCCTTCCATAACTGACTTCTATATGCTGCTCTATTTCTCTGAGGTCTGCAGAGATTTTTTTCACATCTAATTGAAGATAACTAAACATCAACGCGCATAGGATTGTCGCCAAAGTAATATTGACACCCCACAACCGCGATAATGGCTTGTCTACGGGCTCAAACTCGCCCTCTAAAAGATTTATTCCATCGCGCATATCACATGTTTGCCAATCGACCTCTGACCTATTTACTTCAGATATTTTACTAAGACTCTCTGGTACAGAGATGTGTGCCGGAACGCTTATTGACACCCGAGGCGACACATCTTCACTTTCAATGAAGCGCTCTATTATTTTCCATGCAGAATTTGGTTTCGACGAAAAACCCTCACTAGCGGAATAACGAACTAAACAATAACCTTCACGCCAACCTACCGACAATCTTCCAACCTCCCACGGAAGAGCAAAGTAATCTGGAACCATCTTTCTTACAACGACTCCCGAATTTTCCGCGACTCTGAGCCAATTCAACAAGTCCGTTTTTCGAACACTAAATACTTCTATAAAGTCGTCTTCAACGCATTCGCCAATAACAAAATGCATGTCCTCAACTCTGTCAAGAATACGCTCCTCCATAATCCAGGGGATTAGGCTCGGCCACTTTCTGCGTGGTGCAGTGGGAGCCTGAATGCGTTGAACAGTTATGTAATCGGATGGAATCCAAAGGTCTACATACACAACTTGACCATCCGCCGCGCTAAAACGCTTGTCCAGGTCATATACATGATCAACGCGAGTGTCCACCTTTCCTAAACTCCCAAGGCTTCGCATGCCGTTTGAATGCGGTAAGAGTCCGTCTGTTGGTCGGTATCCTGCTTGCTCTCGTCCGTCTCATAGCTCACTAATTCTTCTTTGGGCTCCGATACAATATCTGGGACTAAAAACATTTCTCTCGCCATGACTACTGGATTCTCCTTATTCTCACGTCGGTCTATTGTACTCTTCAGCCGTAGTTCGATGTCACCCAAAAGAACCTCTAAATAAAGTTGAAACAAATCCGATCTCACACCAATCAAAGTGGAAGGCCAAAATTTCGCTGCGTCTCCCGGTGAAATGGGTAGAACAGCTTCCAATGCTTGATACAAAGTTTCGATAGTTTCAAAATAACTCCCCTCCTGACGGGTGTCCAGAATTACCGCCGCGAACGCGTCACTGAATTCGCCCCCGAGCGCCAGTAATATATTTTCCGATGCCGTGTTTATGTTAATTGTGGTCGGCGTCAGTTTAGTGGGGCTCCCCGAAAGGGGCAGTGCGGTGATGTAAGGTAATAAATATTGAACTTCACGCACATGATATCCAGCCACGGCCGCCAATTCAGTTGCATCACTCATAAGAGTGTTGGACACTACTCTGGGCAAACTGTCGTAATCGGGCTGTTCAGCCCCCCATAGATTGACCAACTCACTATCGCTATCTAACCAATCCACCACCGCAGCCGTCCGAGCGGGGGTGACGGGTAAATCGGCCATGATCAAAAGATTACGCCACAATGATGCTATGCCAACCGAACCTCCCGACAAAGCAGAGAGTTCCCTCTCCAGAGACTCTGGATCTGAAGCGTAAAGCGAGAAATTATTGAGATTAATGCGTCCCTGAAGGTCTGACAAGCATCCACGAATAATTCCACCTTCGATAGGTAACAATGGTACAGCTTGCGCCCAATTCTCTCCATGATGATCAACATCTGTGTTCTCGTCCATCCCATCTTTTTTGGACAAACGCTGTCGTGCCCATCTCTCAACGCTCAAGGCTAATAAAAATGCTTGATCACTCAGCGAAGCACTGCTCGCTTGCGATACATCAATTTGGTGTCGATAAAAGATATTACCGAGCACCATCACAATCGCCAACATCAAAACAAGAGCAGTTAAAAGAGCTACCCCTTTTTGCTTAGCCGAAAGGTGTCTTAACGAGTTTAACGTCCTATTCAACAACGACTCCGGGAAATAATCTAGAAGTTGAATCACCATCTTTTAACCTAATCATTACCCTAATCATCTTCGGCAACATTGGTGCCGATATAGAATTAAGTGGCGGCCAATTCTCTGAGTATTCATTTTCTTCTGACAGATGCTCAAAAATCACTTCATCAACGTCAGAGAGCAAAGTGCGGGTATTCCCGTCGCTGTAGCGAGGAGAGGCCGTAATTGGCCAAGTAGTTCTAACTAAATTACGTGCATCATCGAGACCATAGTAGACCCTCATTAAACCGCTCGGATTCGATGCCAACATGGGCCCTCCGCCCCGAGAAAATCGAACGCCAAATTCGCTTACATCAGTTTCATAAGGTCTCTCCAATTGCCCCAAACCATCGCTGAAAGGTCGATTCCGCATATGAAGGAGGTCCCTCTGAATAATCGCCCACGCCCGCCGCAAATTAACTTGTCGAGACATTGTGTCATGGCTACGATCATTAGTAGCCATTACGACCTCAAGCGCCTGATAGGCCATAATGGACATAACTGACAACAGACCAATGGATACCACTACCTCTATTAGCGAAAATCCTCTTTGTCGACCAAAACTATTTGTCATGTTACCGCTCCCAGAAAACAACCGGATGTTTTCTACTTCTGTCTAGCCTCATCAATCAAAAAAACTGCTAAAACGGAACTAGGTCGCTTCTGAGACTTCTTAACAACCGTTGCCTCAAACCTATATAACTGTTGTCCCATCGCCTCCTCAACTCCAAGTTTCCATTGCCAATCCGCTCCTCCTTGTATCTCTGACCCCTCTCTCTGCCGAGAAGTTAACAAACCACGAGAGTGCCAACCCTCTAACTCCTGATACTTCTCCAACAAACGGTTCCAAGCTACCCTGTTTGCAAAGAAACGTTCGCGCATTAGGACTCGCTCATCAGCATATTGACCCACCACTTGGAGTGAACTGGCAAGCACCATACTGAGTATCAATAGTGCAACCGCCACCTCCATAAGCGTAAAACCCCGAGCAAACACCTGACACGCTAGGGGGGTAATCCTTTTTGAAACACCAATCACTTTACTGTCACCTCCATGCCGATCTTTGATATTTCTTCATCCCAAAAATAACCAAAAACTCCATCGAAACCCTTGAATCTCAGTGAGATATTGGTTGCAGGTTCCATATTTCCCTCTGGTAAAAATGCAGTAACGGGCAATATCGGAGGTTCATCGGGCTCTATAGTTTCTAATACGACAGACTTCGGTTGAATTAGGAACACTGCATCGTTGTTACTTTGCCAATCAAGTTGAGCCCCCTGTAACAACTTGAACAGTGGAGGCTGGGTTGCTCTCCACCAGCGATAATTGAAAAATACAACCGCCTGCAGCTGCTGATGCTCGGAACCGTAAAGATCAGCCGAGATATCGCGATCACCCCTTATCATAAAACCATAAGGAGCGCCAGTAAGCTCAGCCTGTTCGGAAAGCTGTTGAAACCACATAGACAACTTTTCTGAGTGATTTAGATATCTTCGCGCCTCCATCTGGGTTATAGCGACAAAACTTATGCCTGACAAAATAGCAATTATTATAATAACGACCATAACCTCAAGGAGCGTGAAACCCCTTTGACCCAGTGGCATCGGGAGGGCTTCAAATAGCTTATTTTTTAGGGAATCTCGTTTATATTCCAACTTCCCCAATCCTTTTCAACGCCGTCTCCACCGGGAGCTTGACTCTTTCCGAGGGTAAATACCTCAATTTCTTTTCCGCGAGTACCTGGATTAGAATACTCATAAGGTTGTTGAAAAGGATCTACGGGCACTTCCTCAAGATAAGGACCATTCCAGCGCCCTCCCGACGAACCTCCAGGAGCGGTTAAAAGGGCCTCTAATCCGTCACTCTGAGATGGATAACTGTAGTTGTCCAGACGATAAAATTTCAACGCACTCTCGATAGCACGAATGTCCTGTTTAATACGTACACGTTGAGCTTTCTCGACCTGATTAAATAACCTAGGTCCAATCATAGCAGCCAGTAGACCAATAACTACTACCACAACCATCATTTCAATTAGAGTGAAACCTTTCTGCGCATGTTTACTTAACGTTTTTTTTACTCTCATTTTAAATTCTCCTCATAAAGAGCGAGCACTACATCATCGTGTTCATATCCATTATTGGCAACATTACCGCTGCGACCACTGCTAAAATAACTAGACCCATGAAAACAATCAAAACGGGGTTAATCAACTTCATAAACACATCTACAGCATTTCTCAGCCTCAAGGAATAGTAATCAGCTACACGCAATAACATTCCGTCTAATTCGCTTGAGGCCTCTCCGCTCCCCACCATATGAATAAGAAAACCGCTTTTGTTGAGATGCTCTGCGAGCGCGCTCTGCAAGCTGTTTCCACGGCGCATCGACTCTGTTACGAGTTCCATTTTTGAACGTATATATAAGTTATCTACAACCGAAGAGGAGATCTTAAGCGCTGCAAGGGCAGGTACTCCGTTGGACAGTAGCACACCTAAGCTCCGTGACCAATCGGCTAGACTCGACATATAGATCCAGCGACCCATGCCGGGCATCATCAGCAATCCCCGATGCCATTGCCGACGTCTAACTTCGTCCCGCATCAATAAATGGAATCCGAAAAATGCTAAAACCGAGCAAACTAATAAGAAAAAACCGTTTTCTTTAAACAAATTGCTTAATTCCATAATCACTCGGGTGATCAACGGTAATTCCCTTTTTGAACTAATAAAAATGGTTGTTATTTTGGGGACCACCCACACCATCATTATCGATATCACCGCGACTGCAGTGGCCATCAAGGCGGTCGGGTAAATCAGCGCCCGTCCTATAGTTTTACGATTTTCCGCACTCCTCTCTATATCATCAGCCAAGCGTTGCAATACCTCATGCAAATGCCCGCTCTCTTCGCCTACACCAATTCCAGCAATCACCGCGTCTGAAATTTTATACGGAGAACGTCGTAGCGCCTCTGAGAAACTACGGCCCTCAATTATCTCACTTCGCCAACTTTGAACCATGCGACGTTGGGCGTTAGTTTCCGCTTGCTCAATGGTCATTTTCAAAGCGTCCTCTAGCGGGAGACCAGACTGAATTAAAATCGCCTGCTGTCTCAACAAAAGTGCAAGATCAAAGTTATCAACACTTACTTTTTTTGAAAAACTTAATGCTCGAAGAAACCAGAAGCTTTCTTTTTGCTGGAAAACTTCTATTTCTTTTACTGATGACGCCAATAAGTGTTGTTCCTTGAGCAAACGTCTAGCATGGCGCTCTGAGTCTGCTGAGATGACTCCTCTCTGAAGTTTTCCTAAACCATCATAAGCTGCGTAATCAAAGGCAGGCATAGAAATTAAACGCTCGTGACTCTGAGGACTTCTTCAATCGTGGTGGCACCATTCAGAACAAGCTCAAATCCGGCCTCACGCAGACTTGGCACGGTTTGACGCACAGCTTTTTCCAACTCCAACTCGCCAGCTCCATCATGAATGAGTGTTTGTAATTCGGAATCTATTGTAACTAGTTCAAACAAAGCCTGGCGACCACTATATCCAGTATTGTTGCAACTCTTGCACCCACACGATCGGTATATTTTTGTTTCGACCGAGGTACGTAAAAGTGCTCGGTTAAATTCGTCTGGTGTCTCCGCCTTTCGACACTCAAGACATAAAATACGGAGTAATCGCTGTGAAAGTATGCCTCTTACTGTTGAAGCCAACAGAAAACTATCAACGCCCAAATCCTGTAGTCGGGTTATTGCACCAGAAGCGGTATTTGTATGCAATGTAGCGAATACCAAATGGCCGGTCAGACTTGCTTGTGTTGCAATTTCTGCTGTCTCACCATCTCTAATTTCTCCTATGAGAATTACATCTGGATCTTGACGCAAAATAGCCCTCAAGCCTCTCGCGAAAGTCATTCCTGCTCTTAGGTTTATTTGAGTCTGACTAACACCAGGTAAGTCATATTCAACTGGATCCTCAACGGTCATAATATTACGTTCATTACGTTCCATTTGCTGCAGGGCCGCATACAACGAAGTGGTCTTGCCCGAGCCCGTCGGCCCAGTAACCAAAATAATTCCATGTGGCCTCATAATAAGCTCATCTAATTTCTTTTTCATTTGTTGAGGCATTCCTAAATCATCAACCTGTAGGTTGCCTGCCTCCTTGTCGAGCACGCGCATAACCACCCTCTCTCCATAACTTGCTGGTATGGTGGACACACGTAAATCAATATTTTTACCTCCCAATTTGACACTCATACGACCATCTTGGGGTAATCTTTTTTCCGCTATATCTAATTTGGACATGACTTTGATTCTAGAAACTAGAAGGGGAATAATCTGAATGGAGGGTTCAAGAACTGTGCGAAGGACACCATCCAAACGAAAACGAACTGAGGCTTTTTTTTCGTATGATTCAATATGAATATCGGAGGCTTTTTCTCTCAGCGACTCCGCAAAAATTGCGTTTAACAAACGTATTATCGGAGCATCGTTCTCAGCATCAAGCAAATCAGCAGCCTCTTCTAGCGCTGTTGCTGCGGACTCAATATCTACAAATTCCTTGATATCCTCCATCACTGACAGAGAGGAGTGTGCCCTTCCACTGTACAAGTCACTCAGCATCAGATCAAAGTTTTTATCATCCAAATTCTCAACAGATAGTTCGCTACCGTAAGCTCTTTCAACCTCCAAAAGAGCCCAAAGTGGCGCAGTTGAGCTCACTACTATACGGTCTTTTTGTTCAGTCACCAAAAGCCTGTAGGAGCGGGCGAACTCATAGGGAAGTAAATGTCCTGCGTCCTCCATTTCGTTTCCTCCCTGCATGGAGATTCTGAAAAATATGCTTAATCAACGAACTAAAGGAACCTAGTCCTTTTTTGGCTTAGCGGCTGCCATAGCCTGATACGGGAATGGGCTGATATTGGTGCCCCCGGCTTCTATTATTTTAGAGGCACCTTCCTTTTCTACTTCGTCAATTCTGACTACGGACTGCATAGGAATAAAGCTTCTCTTGATGCCACTAAACTCAGTTTTTAATTTTTCTTCCGCGGGATCGACAATAACATGTGTGCGCTCGCCAAATACGAATTCTTCAACCTCCAAGAATCCCCAGAGATCACTTTGAAAAACATGCCTGGCATATATTTCATATACTTCACGCTGATTATAAAAAGTTATTCTATATATGGCGTCAACAGGAGTTTCAGACACGATGTCTCTCTAAATCAAGAAAACAAAAATTATATCACAGTAAAAAGTTGAAACATCTCTTTATGTTGTCAATTTTTAGTCGAAAGATATAATAAAGCGCCGATTAAATTTAATGGTACCTTTTCGCGATATGAAAGAATCTCAAAAAAAGCTGCACATAATCACTCATGGTTGTCAGATGAATGAATATGATTCAGAGCGAATGCGTGATCTTCTCGAAAAGAGTAACGATATGTTGAGCACGGATGATCCCCTCGATGCAGATGTATTACTTATCAACACATGTTCGATTCGCGAGAAGGCGCAAGAAAAAATGTTCCATCAATTGGGACGATGGAAACGACTAAAAAAGCAAAAACCAGAACTAATTATAGGTGTCGGAGGTTGTGTTGCTAGTCAAGAGGGTGAGGCGATTGTAAAACGGGCGCCTTATGTCGATCTCATTTTTGGACCTCAAACATTGCACCGACTTCCCGAGCTAATAAGCAAGCATGAGGTGAAGAAGTCAGCGATTGTCGACGTCAGCTTCCCAGAAATCGAAAAATTTGATCGATTGCCTGCGAGAGAAGCTAATGGTGTTTCAGCATTCGTTTCTATAATGGAGGGCTGCTCTAAATACTGTTCTTTTTGCGTTGTACCCTACACTAGAGGGGAAGAGGTTAATCGACCGGTACCAGACATACTCCAAGAAGTCATTGAACTAGCAGAGCAGGGGGTACGAGAAGTTAATCTACTTGGCCAAAATGTTAATGCTTATCGCGGAAAATTACCGAATGGTTCTATTTGCGACCTAGCTTCACTAATATTGCTTGTTGCGGATATTGAGGGAGTCGATCGCATAAGGTATACCACATCACATCCCATCGAATTCAATGACGCATTGATAGAAGTTTACTCTGCGGTTCCAAAACTCGTAAGCCACTTACATCTCCCGGTGCAAAGCGGGTCAGACAAAATTCTTATGGCAATGAAACGAGGACACACCGCTCTCGAGTACAAATCAAAAATTCGTGCAATCCGAAAGCTTCGTCCTAATATTAGTATTTCCTCTGACTTTATTGTCGGGTTTCCGGGAGAAACGGATAATGATTTTGAGGATACGATGAAACTTATTGAGGATATAGGGTTTGATTCTTCGTTCAGCTTTGCATACAGCCCTCGTGCTGGAACCCCTGCGGCTAACCTTCCAAATCAAGTGCCGGAAAAAATCAAAAGCAACAGACTCTCCATACTTCAGTCAAGCATACAAAAAAATGTAGCCAAAATTAGTCACAGCATGATTGGAGCCCATGAAAAAATTCTCGTAATGGGTGTCTCTAAAAAAAATTCAAAACAGCTTCAAGGGCGGACAGAAAACAATCGCGTTCTCAATTTTTCATCCAATGACCTATCTTTGATTGGTCAGTTTGTTGAGATAAAAGTAACTGAAGCTTTACCCAATTCACTAAGGGGAACACTTGTAGACTGAAAGCTTACATGTAAAGAATTATTTGTATTGTGAGTAAAAAGGTTTACCACACTATTTACATCGCGTTATGCTAGCTTAAATTTTTTGTAATGGAGGCTTAAGCAGTACTTTTGGAACACCTTTCACATCAGCCCGCCGCTAGTGCCACACTTGAGCCTTCAAACTCCATTCGTTTAGCTGCTCTTTGCGGTCAACTCGATGAGAATATTCGTCTCATTGAGACACGTTTGAATGTGCACATTCGCTTCCGTGAAACTATGATTTTGGTTTTTGGAAAAACTGGACCCTCTTGGCTCGCCACCAAAGTCCTCTGTCAACTTTACAAGCAAACTGAATATTCAAGCGATATTTCACTAAATGATGTGCATTTGCAATTACATCAATATGCTCTGGAGCAATCAATGAATGATCCCGTAAACCCAATTATTAAGAAATCTAACGTTGACTCTTTTTCGGTAGTGCGCACAAAAAAAGGAAATGTTAAGCCGCGGGGGCTTAATCAGCAAAAATATGTCCGTTCTATGCAAACGTATGATGTAAATTTTGGGATTGGTCCGGCAGGTACCGGTAAAACTTTCCTTGCGGTCGCCTGCGCTGTCGAGGCCATACTCAGAAAAGATGTTGAAAAGCTCGTTCTGGTGAGGCCCGCGGTGGAGGCTGGTGAACGGCTCGGCTTTTTACCCGGGGACCTGGCACAAAAAGTAGATCCATATCTTCGTCCGCTATACGATGCTCTCCATGAAATGATGGGATTCGACACAGTCACGAAATTACAAGAACGAAATATAATCGAAATCGCTCCGCTCGCTTACATGCGGGGTCGAACACTCAATAACGCCTTTATAATCCTTGATGAGAGTCAAAACACAACTCGAGAACAAATGAAAATGTTTCTTACCCGGATTGGCTTTGGCTCCACCGCAGTAATCACCGGTGACATGACACAAATTGATTTACCTCGAGGTGTGCCCTCCGGCTTAATACATGCCTGCGAGGTCTTGAAAGATGTCAAAGATATAAGTTTCACACACTTTTTTGGTTTCGATGTCGTGAGACACCCTTTAGTTCAATCTATAATCAGCGCTTATGAAAAACATGAGAAAGCAGAGTAGTTAGGAGCCTATTTCAATGTATCTTCATGTTCTAAGGGACTCCAGCGATAGGCAAAACCCCAGTGACAAAGAGCTAACATATTGGGCGATAACTACCATTTCATTTTTGGAAATTCCAAATACTGAACAAGAATTTACAATTCGAATAGTTGACAAAGCAGAAAGTGCACGAATAAACAAGTTGTTCAGAGGTAAAAATTCTGCAACCAACGTGTTAGCATTTCCGTTCTGTGGTACAACTCCACATCCCGTGGGAATATTGGGTGACCTACTGATGTGCGCTCCAAAAATTAGAGAGGAAGCCAAAGTTCAAGGAAAAGAAATTACTGCACATTGGGCACATATATTAGTGCACGGATTACTCCATTTGCTCGGCTTTGACCACAAAACTGATTCGGAAGCCAAAGATATGGAGGCTTTAGAAACAACAATAATGCTTAAGCTAGAATTCCCACCGCCTTATGAGCTTATAGGTGATAGTGTTTAATTATGAATGGTGAATTTCAAGAAAAAAATTCTTTTGGTCTCATCAAGTTAAAACGTTGGATAAAATCTTTCTTCCCGGGACCGACAAGCAGTAATGAAGTAGCAGAGATGTTGCGTAGCGCGCAGAGTGAGTCGGTAATTGATACTGGCGTCCTCAAAATGATGGAGGGTGCACTAAAAGTCTCACATCTGCAGGCCAGAGAAATCATGATTCCGCGCTCACAGGTGGTAAGCTTGGATCATGATTTAAGTCTGAATGCGATTCTTGGCATCGTAATTGATTCTCAACATTCACGGTTCCCAGTATTTGGCGAGTCGTCCGATGATGTATCTGGGATACTACTTGCAAAAGAACTTCTACCACTGTTGCTTCGGGGAAAGAAAACCTTTCAACTGAGTAAATTTTTGAGACCAGCGACAATAATTCCCGAAAGTAAACGTCTAGACGTCCTTCTTAAAGAATTTCGCGAACACCGCTATCACATGGCTATCGTCGTGGACGAGTACGGAGGCGTTTCTGGGCTCCTCACCATAGAGGATGTGTTAGAGGAGATCGTGGGAGAAATCGAGGATGAAACTGATGAGCAAGAAAGTGCTCCCATACAATTGATGAGCGCTAATTTATTTTCGGTCTCTGCGATCACTGAGATAGAGGTGTTTAATGAATTTTTTGATGTGGGACTGGCCGATGATGAATATGATACGGTTGGAGGATTAGTTCTACAGGGTTTCGGTCGATTGCCAGAAATTAATGAAGAAATAACAATAAGCGGGTTTGATTTTAAAGTCACAAACGCTGATCGCCGTAAAATTATTTCATTATCGGTACGTCAGCATCCGACAAATGGTGACTAATCCGACGTTCAAAAAACATTTATCACTAATGGTATCAGGGTGCCTGGTCCCCCTCGGGTTTGCGCCTTTTAACACATGGATTGTTACTCTGCTTTGCCTCACTTTTTTATATCAACAAATTACAACTCACAAGTCTGAAAATATTTTATCTCTTGTAATCGCCTTCAACTTAGGGACTTTTCTTACTGGAACAAGTTGGATTTTCGTCAGCATAAATAAATACGGTTTTGTGCCGGCACCGTTTGCACTTCTTGCTACGTTTCTTTTTTGTCTTTTATTGACCTGTTTAAACTCCATCCCATTCGCAATCTGGGGACAGATTTCCAAAAACTCGAGGGTCCGTATGCTTGTTTTTCCCTCACTTTGGGTCTTAGGTGAATGGTTACGAAGTTGGTTTTTAACTGGCTTTCCGTGGTTGCTTATTGGATATAGCCAGTCATCTAATTGGCTTAGCGGCTGGGCTAAAATCGGGGGCATTTTTTGGGTGAGTTTTATCTCAGCTTTAATTGCGGGTTGCATATGGGAGATTTACCGAGCTCGTCTAAAACCAAAGGTAGTAATTCTAATTTCTACACTAATTTTATCCTTGGCAGTCACGGGATTAAATTTATCACAAGTAAATTGGACGAAACAATTTAAAGACATTCTTTCAGTTGCTTTAATACAGCCAAATATCGATCAGCTTCAAAAATGGTCGCTCGACAGCCAAAGTAGGATCCTTGACCAACTCTCCAAGCAATCCTCAAAATATTGGGATCACAACCTATTAATCTGGCCAGAAGCAGCAATACCAATTATTCCACAGAATACGCCCTTATTTTTGAGCAAAATAGATCGTCTGGCAAAAGAAAACACCACTGTGTTGATAACTGGAATCCCGACCTATGATCCAACTACGTCGAGCTATTATAATTCGGCGCTCTCGCTCGGGGAAACAACAGGTCAATACAATAAAACAAAGTTGGTGCCATTTGGCGAGTATGTTCCATTGGAACCCCTTCTACGGGGCCTCATCAGGTTTTTCGATCTTCCGATGTCTAATTTTTCCCCTGGTAAAAAAGATCAGGATCCTCTGATTGCTCATGGGCATAAAATTGCATCTGCCATTTGTTATGAAGTAGTGTATCCAGACCTCGTTGCAAAGAACTCAATAGGGGCAAGTATAATTCTAACCATGAGTAATGATTCATGGTTTGGAAATTCATTAGCACTTCCTCAACACCTGCAAATGGCACAGATGCGAGCCATAGAGTTGTCAAAACCAATACTTCGTGCTACAAACAACGGATTAACTGCAATAATTGATCACAAGGGGCGAATTACGCATCGACTCGACCCCTTCACTTCAACGGAACTCTCCGGAATTATTCAGCCCATGACCGGTCAAACTCCATTTTCAAAATTCGGCTCAATGCCGTGTATCGCATTCTGCTTAATAGTGGTAGTGTTCTTTACATGCTTAAAATTACGAAAAAAATTTTTAAGGTGAACTTAGTAAAATGTATTTAACCCAAAAATCATGTCTAATTTATTCCATGTTATGTATATTTTTATTATTCTGGGGCGCCCATTCCTCGGGCCTTGAGGTCGGCGATTTGGCGCCGGACTTTAGGCTGGAAGCTTCAGACGGGAAAACCTATCAGCTCAGCAAAATCGCAAAGGAACAGGTGGTTGTTATTGCTTGGTATCCTCGTGCATTTACCTCCGGATGCACCTTGGAATGCAAATCCCTAGCCGAAAATGGATATCTACTAAAAAACATGCAGGTTGCATATTTCATGGCGAGTGTAGATCCCCTAGAAAAAAATATTGATTTCGCTCAACAAAATGCTGCAGACTTCCCCATTTTAAGCGACCCCAGTAAAGAAACAGCGAGAGACTACGAGGTCCTCGCGATGGGCCTCTTCGCCAAAAGACAAAACTTTTACATCGATACAGACAGAACCATATTGTTTATTGATAGGAATGTACGCCCGGCGCACACGGCTCAAGATATTGCCGCAAAACTAAAAGAATTGGGAGTTGGCGTTCGTAGTTAGATAAAGATAATGAGCACGCGATTAATATGAAGCATGCCGACTCCAACAAAAGCGAGACCGCTATGTGGTATAATAGCCTCGACATTACCAAACTTTATTCCACACACACTTACCCTATCTGCGGCTCAAAATAATAATGACTGAAGAACCATATCAGCCAAAAAAGATCGAAAGAGAAGCCCAAAGATATTGGGAGGAAAACGGTACCTTCGAAGTACACAAAGATGACGAGAAAGAAAAATTCTACTGCTTGTCCATGTTTCCTTATCCAAGCGGAAAACTGCACATGGGCCACGTACGAAACTATACAATCTCCGATGTAATTGCCAGATACCAGCGTATGCTGGGGAAAAATGTGCTACATCCAATGGGTTGGGATTCATTCGGTTTACCTGCGGAAAATGCGGCCATTCAAAACAAGACCGCCCCAGCGCTCTGGACGCGAAAAAACATACAACATATGCGTGCTCAACTGAAAGCGCTTGGATTTGGTATAGATTGGTCGAGAGAGTTGAGTACCTGTGATCCAGCTTATTACAAATGGGAACAGTGGTTTTTTACAAAACTTTACAAGCGCGGGCTGGTGTATAAAAAAGTTAGCTCGGTAAATTGGTGCCCAAATGATGCCACAGTACTCGCGAATGAGCAGGTTATTGAAGGAAAGTGTTGGCGTTGTGACACACTCGTGCAAAAGAAAAAAATACCTCAATGGTTTATACGCATCACGGAGTATGCCGAGCAATTATTAGAAGATTTAGAACATCTAAATGAGTGGCCTGAAAAAGTTGTGACGATGCAGCGCAACTGGATTGGCAAGAGTAAAGGGATTAACATTCTATTTACTTTAAACAAACCAATTTGTGGTTTTGATTACGTAGAGGTGTATACCACAAGGCCAGACACTTTGATGGGTGTAACGTACCTTTGTCTAGCGTCTGAGCATCCAATTGCGCTCAAACTTGCCGAAACAAACTCAGAGATCGCGGCGTTCCTCCAACTTTGTGCCAAACAAAGATTTACGGAACAAGTCACCCAAAACACTGAAAAACTAGGCATCGATACTGGCATTTTAATAAGACACCCGCTCAGTGAAGAAAGGGTTCCCCTCTGGATTACCAACTACGTACTACTGGAATATGGCTCCGGAGCAGTCATGGCAGTGCCCGCTCACGATCAGAGAGATTATGAATTCGCAAAAAAATACAAATTACCGATAAAAAGTGTTATCGAAGGAACTGATACCCAAAATGGGGCGAATACACGCAAAGGTACCTTGATAAATTCCGGCATCTATGATGGTACAAACTTTAAAACAGCGTTCGATATGATAGCGCGAAACTTGATTAAACTTGACTTAGGCTCAATTGTTACCCGCTATCGGCTGCGGGATTGGGGAATCAGCCGTCAGAGATATTGGGGAGCTCCTATTCCAATGTACAATTTGCCATTTGGAGAAGAAATTCCCGTTCCCTTAGATCGATTGCCAGTGCTTTTGCCCGAAGACGTCATTATTGATGGCGTAACCTCCCCGCTGAAGACTGACCCAGATTGGCAAAGGACTAGCCATAATGGTCAGATGGTCAAGAGAGAAACAGATACCTTCGATACATTTATGGAATCTTCTTGGTACTACGCCCGCTTTACATGTCCAAATACAGACAATTCAATGCTTGATTCTGATTTAGCTAACTATTGGCTGCCTGTTGATCAGTATGTCGGCGGAATTGAGCACGCAATCCTTCATCTTCTGTACGCACGTTTTTTCCACAAGCTAATGCGCGATGACGGCATGGTGGCTACCTCAGAGCCATTTAAAAAATTGTTATGTCAAGGAATGGTTTTATCCGAATCTTTTTACCGTGAGGTAAATGGCCGTAAACGTTGGCTAACTAGTGAAGAAGTGTCTGTAAAGAGAGATTCCAAAGGAGAAATCGAGAGCATGGTCGAAATTTCTACGGGTAGTGAGGTTTTTAGCGGCGGCATAACAAAAATGTCCAAATCGAAGAATAATGGTGTTGACCCGCAAGAAACCATTGATCGTTATGGTGCTGATGCAGTTCGCCTGTTTACAATGTTCGCAGCACCCCCAGAACAGACGCTTGAATGGAATAATGAAGGTGTAAAAGGGGCTGCACGCTTTTTAAAAAAAATTTGGCACTTAGTCTCTGTCTTTACACCCCGTGAAAGAGTATCGAATAACTTTAATAATTTGACCAACAGACAGGCGGAACTTCGCAGAAAAACTCACTCAACCATAGTCAAAGTAAGTGATGACTTTGGGCGGCGCAATACCTTCAATACAGCGATCGCAGCTGTGATGGAATTAATCAACGCAACAGGCAAACTAGAATATAAAGATTCAAAAAGCTTAGCGGTTTGTTATGAGGCTCTCACGACAAGTCTACTGTTACTCTCCCCAATTGCTCCTCATATCTGTCATTGTCTATGGATAAGACTTGGTTTTAGCGAACCCATCGCTGATGCAGCATGGCCAATCGCAGATAAATCTTTAATAAAAGAAAAAAACAAAGAAATAGTAATTCAGGTGAACGGAAAAGTGAGAGGGAAAATTAAAACGTCAAAAGATTATCCTAAAGCAGAGTTGGAAGAACTCGCGCTCGAAGAGCCAAATGTACAACGTTTCCTATTAAACTTAAGGGTAAGAAAATTAATTTATATACCAGACAAACTTATAAATATTGTGGCCGATTAATGCGAAAAAAAGTCCACTTTTTTCTGACTTGCTGCGTACTATGTTCATTATTAACTAATACAAGCTGTGGTTGGCAAGTAAGAGGACATGATTACCCTGCCGGTGATGCCATAAAACTATGGCTTGAATACGAAGATACACAGCAACTTCTCCTGCAAGAACTGACACAAGCTTTAAAGAAATCTGGCTTGATAATATCGAAACGTAAACAGGATGCGGACTATATCGTGGTAATTATTGAGCACCGGAATAGTCGTAAAATAGGGACTTATAATTCGGGGTTGCGGGCAGCGGAATATAGATTGTTCGAACAAGTTGATTTTGTTGTCTACAATTCAGAGGGTTTTCTAGTAGGAGCTAAGTCTACCGCGTCGATTGAGCGTGCATTTAATTTTATTGAGCAGGACGTGATGGCCTCATCTTATGAGGAAAGATCCCTTAAATCCAGAATGAAACTAGAGATAGCTAGACAAATAATTGGTCACCTTAGGACCGTACACGGGAAAGGTGGTAAATGATGCTTGAGCAAATCAACTTTTAATCTATGAAAAACAGTAGTGCACAATTAAGTGAAAGATTATCCAAAAACCTTTTCCCAGTTTACATAATTTCTGGTGATGAAATCTTGTTAGTAGAGGAGGCATTTGACCTCGTTTGCAAGGCAGCAAAGAGACAAGGGTTCCAAGAGCGAATCACATTTGAACCAAAATTAAACATTGACTGGGAGCAGTTGCACCTTGAATTAAATACTCTATCTCTCTTTAACGAAAAAAGAATTTTAGTCGTGCGAATACCAACTGGTAAACCAGGAGATATTGGAGCAAAAGTTCTAATTGATATCAGCTCAACAATACACCCTGATAATCTAATCCTAATTACACTTCCAAAGCTTAATAAATCAATAAAAAGTAGTAAATGGTTCAAAGCCATCAGTAACATCAGTAGCGTTACTGAAATATCATCCGTTGAACCTGAAGAAACATACGGATGGGTAAAGGCCCGTCTCAAATCAGAAAAAATCCAAGTAGATGAGATGGCTATCCAGGCCCTAACTGATCGAGTTGAGGGTAACCTTTTAGCGGCTTCTCAGGAAATTGAAAAAATAAAATTATCTGCCCCCAAAGGAGTAATCGATGAGGCTTTTCTGATGTCTCTAGTCTCAGAAAGTGCTAAATATAGCACGGTAGAACTCACTAAAAATATCCTTTTTGGTAAACCAAAAATAGTTCGAAAAATACTGCAAAGACTCCGAGAGGAGGGAACTAAGCCATTGTCCATTCTCGGAATCATTATTTGGAACTTAAGGACGCTGCTAGCTGCTAGTGAGCGAATAAAAAATGGTGAAACAGCAGAGATTAGCCTCTCGAAATCGGGCGTTTGGCAAAAAAAAATCAGAATGATGCAATCTGCGTTGAATCGGAGCAGTCCAGCAAAATTGCGTATGCTTCTCTATCAAGCTGGTGCCATAGACCGCGGTGAAAAGGGCCTTCGAGACGCTCTAATTTGGGATGAATTAATGGTCCTCGCGTTATCTCTTGCCGGAGCCTCCACTTTGACACCAAAGAATGTGAGAATTCTTGTGGATAATTAGTTCACGTTTACTTTATAAACTTCGAGAAAGAACCACGAAATCACTGCAATAATTAGTATCTTGAGTTAGCTTTTATTTCAATCTAAACAAGCCACTAAGGACTAATATTCCTTTTTCACCTAATCACATCGTCGGGAGACTCTGATATTTTTCCATAAAACTTATAAAAATTCGGCAGCGAAGCGGCGCATAATACGCCAAAAGCGTTGGCAATAATGTCGAAAGGATCGCCATGTCTGTAAAGAATAAAAATCTGTGTTACTTCAATCGCAAATCCAAAACTAATAACTACAAACCCCAGTAATAAACGCGAGGATACAGAACCATAGGCTCGCTCTGCAAAAAAATATAACAGCGCATAGGCCGAGAAGTGCAGAAACTTATCATAGTAAAAGGTTGTAGGGCCAGGTATTTTATTCGGTAGAAGAGAGCCCAACAATACGACTGATAGAACTAACCAAAAAAGAAATCGAAGGTAACTCCGTGACATATGCATAATTTATCTACATCGCAATTTTTAACAGGGAGCGGCACAAGCTCTGTAATAAGAAAAAGATTAGCACAATCAGATTTGAGTTAATAACTGTTTATAGCGTGAAAGATCCCCAATATCGCACCAATCTCCCGAGTATAATTCTCCTGTAACCCTCTCCAGTTTTATAATCTGATTTAATATATTTTTCAAAGGAAAAGCTTCATTCTTAGCTACAAAACTGGCAAATATTTCAGGACGCCAAACGCTCAAGCCTGCAAAAGTATGTCCAAAAGATATGTCCGGATTCAACAATTTAACTTTTCGGCGAGATAATAAGAAGTCACCGGTCAAATTATGATTTGGGTTATCTACCAGGACAATGTGAGCATCTAAATCATTTCCTAGACCGTTTTCTATTAATCGCTCCAAAGGATAATCAGTCCAGATATCTCCGTTTAATAATAAGAACGGGGCAGTTCCCAAAAGTGGCAAAGCAGCGACAACAGCACCACCAGTGTCCAGCAGTTGAGATTCCTTAGACCACATAATCGAAACTCCAAACGTCTCGCCTGTTTTAAAATAATCCTCGATAATATGGGCAAGCCAATGAGTATTTATTATCAACTCACGTATGCCAACAGAAGCCAATCGCTCTATATGATGCTGAAGCAAGGGTTTCCCCGCAATCGGGAGCATTGGTTTTGGAATCTTAAGTGTAAGAGGCCTCATTCGGTAGCCCAAGCCTGCTGCTAAAATCATTGCTCGCATCAAGACAATTGCTCCTCAATTCGAGGTAACTCTTTCATCATAGTCATCAAAATATCTCCTTTTGACAAAATCAATCCTACTAGAAATATTTGGTAAAAGACGATGACGGAACCAGTCTTCAAATGCTTTTAGTGCTGGATACTTTACCGCCACATCTAAAACATAATTAATAACTCGCGGAATATCATTGAGATAACCAGTCTTTTTATCTCTCAATGCCAATCGAGAAAAAATTCCTAAAACTTTAATATGGCGCTGCAATCC
>DDII01000065.1:0-6232 GCA_002338445.1 Cellvibrionales bacterium UBA1854
ATTTCACTTAAACCAAAAAAATTCCAACTAGGAATACCGTCAACCGATTTTCCAATATATCCCGCTCCCAAAAAAGAACTTAAACCAAAACCGAAAATTGTGAGAGCAAGTCCCGCAGCTACTTGATTTGCAAAAAACTGTAATACAATAACAGCAAACACTAGCGCAGCAACAATACCGGTAGTAGCGGCAGCAATTAATCCAAAAAACGCACTACCGCTCTCATAGGCGATGACGAACCCTGACACCGCGCCAAGCAACATCATTCCCTCTTGTCCTAGATTCAAAACACCTGATTTCTCACATACTAATTCCCCGAGCGCCACCAATAACAACGGCGTACCTGCACGGATCGCAAGGAATATCATGGAAGAGATTATGTCTATGTCCATATCACCTCTAAAGCACACGTATCCAATGGTAAATTTGTAAATGTGTACGAATACGAAATTGAACTGTTATACCCTGTCTTTACAGAAAAGCTATTAAATTTAGAGACACGCTGATAGCACCCGGAGTGCATCATAATAAAAGAGCAGCCTAAATTTCTGAAAATAGATTTACCAAAAAAAAAGGTCTTGAAAAATCGTCTAAACACATCGCCTAAACCACATTTTTACTATAATGCGTCTTGCTGCCAAACAACAAGAAATTCGTTGCAAAATTCCAAGAATACGCGTCGATAAATTTAAATCGAAGAAGAAGTGCTGCTGAATAATAAATTGACCCCATTGAGCTCCAGCTCTTAATATGATGCAAACAGCTGAAGGTCTTTTTTTTGCGCAAGCTTGAGACATCTTTTAGCCTGCAGATCCCGAATATCTATAAACATCATCTGCAAACACTATCAAAAAATTAGTTTTAATACTTTATAACAATGAGACGAAAAGTTTGTTCTTATTAAGCGATTTGGGATCACCCTCGCTAATAAAAAATTAGGCGCGTCGGGAGGCACAAAATGACATTACTGTGTAATCCTAAAAAAAAATACTAGCATGCTCATTGAAGTCATATGATAAAACTATCATCTTTCAAATTGATTAGCTGGTATTAAAATAAAGTGGTTTGAAACGAGTCTTTCAAACTAGCTGTAATTTCTATCCAACGTGGACAGAGCACACGCGACTTGCGATCGAAAAATACTGCGATTTTCATGGTTGGCCCATGGGTGGCAAAAGAATCATTAGATGCACCAAACTCTATAATACCAGCATCGTTAACGATCCTCTGGTGTAAAGAGGTGAAAATAGTGCTGGATCAGGAAAACTCATCCGACGATGAAGAAAAGATAAGACATCGAGTTATGTGCCTCTGCCTACCGTATCGGCATCAGTCCTACGCCGCCTATCAAAAAAATGAAAGATGTAGATAGTTATGTCGTCTTAAACTGCTTCTATTAAAGAGAATTACATTTTTAACTTGTACAAGTCCTTGGAGGCGCAATCAAATTTTCTATAATGATCATTGGATCTAATACAATTCTTGATTTTAGCTTGGCTATGTTGCCGTTGTTATTTTTAATTGAGCTACCTGCCCTTCTTAGGACTTAGTTGAGAGTTCAAAAGTTCAATCTGAACGTCTCAAAAGAACCCTTCATGGGTTTTAGTGATAACTGTCCATAATTTTCCAATAAAAAACTCTAATCTTGTTTGAAAATCTGAGACATATTTGTAAATATCAAATAAGCAGCTGCATGTCTTTTTACTTTCAAAAACCAGCTACTGCTAGATAGTCCTTCAGAACTCAATCACTTCGCACAAAGATATTGATAGTGGGGAATTTTTTTTAAAACATATACTCTTAATAAAAAAAACAACCCTCGATGTTATCGCACGCCGGTATTAAACGTATCAGAATTATAGTAATAATTTTTCCAGTACAATATCATCTATCAAAAATGAATGAGATTAAAACTAAAGAGCGTTATCAATTTTCGACCCGGTCTTTTACACTCGGTTTGATTATTGGAATACTCATCTCAGCAACTTTGCCAAGCTTCATTTCAATAAGTACTGGTTCAACAAAACCAAAAATTTCGAAAAATAACCGACCGCCAAATATGCGTGCTTTACAGTTAGTCAGTGGTCCTGAAATTCAGAAACACAATAAAAATCATTACCATCAAAATTTAAAAAAATTTGACTGTATCCAAATATCGCAATGGTATGAAACTGATAGAATGAATTTAAAACCAATCGAACTCGGAAATGTTGTTTTAATATTCAATCCGAAAAATGAAACCGTTATTATTGGAAATCTCTCCGGTCTAAACTATGAAAAGCAGGGAGACACTATACAATTTACCCGCGCTGCTAATCCTTTGGATAGGGTGCAATTTCGAGACTCCTTTACATTCAATAAAAGAACTGCCGCACTCACCCAAAAGATGAGTCTCTTAGGCGAGGACGGACAATATTTTACTGCCTACCTCGCCAAATATCGATGTGAAAAACTATTCACCATACGCTAAGATAAGTCACCGGTTTGTACTAGCCGAACCAGACCCGATAGTAAGGGATGATCGCTCACCGTAGTTAGCATCCTATCGCCCACAATCACAGAAAGTATACTCACAGCGAAAATGGTAATTTAAATGACATCTGACGCTGAGGCCTTTGACCTTGAAGAAATTTATTGGGCAATTTTTATCATGTTCTTACCGAAACGGCGGTGAGCCATCAACAATAGAACACCATCAGCCATACCATTCAATGCAAAAGTGTGGCCCAAAACTGGACGAATATCTTTTTTTTTCGAAACTATCAGTTAATTAATACTCTTTAGTGCAAAGGGACTACCTTAATTGAATCGAGGGTTAAAAGGTTTTATTACGGTTCGTTCTGGTAAGCATTAAAGCTAGACAATTCCAGTGAGCCACCAAGTTAGGTTCTGTAAAAAATGTTTAGTATCAGATTAACGAACTAATCATATTAACAGGCAGCAACATGCTATGCTCCACCCTATCGTCTAAAAATAACCCAACTATTTAACTTTTAATTTATCAATATTTAATTGATCAGGTATGCTCGATAAACTTAAGGGTTATTTGTCTTTAGTTTGGTCGACAAATATGAACTCCAGAGAAGAAACGGTCCGTAATACAATTCCTATCTAATTATATATCACTGTGCCTACAAGGCAACTCCTCAACAATAACATAATATAAATTTTTCGATATCCATGCGAAGTAAAAAGTATGTTGACCTACTTAAATAGATCTTTATATCGACCGTTTTTAAGTGTGCCCCCTAAGTACAAATGATATGCTGCTCACTTTTATATATGCGAATCACAGGGTAAGATATTTGGTCACATTTCTGCCTGAATGCAATTCGTCCAGTCTTTCGTATAATAGAAAGAGGATAAAATATCTGTAATGAAGGTCGTTAATAATTTTTATTTGACCCCGATTCGCTTTTACGTGTTTTCTCTTTCGATGATTTTTATGGGAGGCTGCTCCCCCAAGGAGACGATTTTGGTCGATAACAAGCAAGATGGCATCTTTCATCACATTGAATCTTTTGGGTCTGAATTTGTAGAAAATCGTCCTGTCGATATTTGGTTGCCAGGCGGGTATGAGAAGAATACAGAGCAACGATATTCAGTGATGTATCTTCATGATGGGCAATTTATGTTTGATAACGCCGCCTCACCAATGAATAGAGGTATTTTTATGAAGCTTTATGCAATCTATCTAAAATTACGGTATGGAACCGGTTTATTTTGGGATGTGGATAAAATAGCTAGTCAGCTTATCAAAGCTGAGAAAATTGATCCGGTCATTTTTGTTTCAGTTTGGAACTTAGCTGGAACAAGACGCCGAGCAGAATACATGCCACAGAAAATGATAACTGAGCAAATTGCGACCGAATTTCTGCACAAAGAATCAGACATTAGAATCCAAGAAATTACCTCAGATAAATACTTGAGTTTTTTGGTGAAAGAACTAAAACCATACGTTGATAAAAATTACAGAACAAAATCTGATCAGAAAAATACTTTTATTATGGGATCAAGCATGGGAGGAATGATTTCTGCATATGCGATCTCTGAGTATCCCAAGATTTTTGGTGGAGCAGCTTGTCTGTCAACTCACTGGAACTTAGGAGGCGATGCTGTAACAACCTGGTATGAAGATCACTGGCCGTCGGCCGGAGAACATCTTCTTTATTTTGATAGAGGTACTGAAAGCTATGATGCGAATTATGGTCATGGCCAAGCACTTATGGATTCGATCATGGAAAAAAAAGGTTTTACCAGAGATTTGGACTGGAAAAGTCTTATTTTTCAAGGCGAAAGCCATACCCCGACCGCCTGGAAGGGTCGATTACATATACCTCTAGAGTTTTTACTAGGTGTAAAAAAAACTAATTTGCCAAGTCCAATCAAATAATTCGTCATAACAAATGCATAACCAGTAATATCTTCAATTCCCCAAAACACTAAACTATACTCATCACGTTAGTCTAAAAATTAGATTAAAAAAGCCACAGAACTTCCATATATCATAGAAAATTTAGCTGATGAGCTAGAAGTTTGGATGCCGAGTTTAAAGATTAAGGTCGGCCAGCAAAGTCAATATACTGACTCTGCTCTGTCTGCTGCTGGGATAGATAAGAAGTGGATGTTATAAAAATGGTCTTGAAAAATGTTTAAAGTAGGAATTATTGGAATCGGCTATATTGGCAATGTTCATATAGAAAAGTTCGCTAGTATCGATGACGTATGCGTTGAAGCGATCTCTGATATTAATTTGGTTAGACTGCGGAAGGCAAAGCAAAAATTTAATATTAACACTACTTACTTTGATCACCGGGGTTTGCTTGAAAAGGAGGCCTTAGACTTAGTTGTCATATGTGTCGCCAATCATCTTCATCGTAACCTAACAATTGAGGCTTTGGACCTTGGTCACAATGTGTTGTGTGAAAAACCAATGGCGCTGACTCTGGATGATGCAAGGGCAATGATTGAGGCATCAAAACGAAATAAAAAATCTCTCCTTATTGTTAATAACTTCAAATGGGATTTCCTAAATCCATTAATTTTCCAGATGAAAAGTTTGATTGATTCGGGGTGGTTTGGGCGAATTTATCACATTAGATTAAATCGAATTCGAAGTAAGACATTCCCTTTAAATGATCACTCCCGATGGAACCTTGATTCCAAACAATCAGGCGGGGGTGTATTAATAGATCTTGGACCACATATAATCGATTTGGGAATGTGGCTTGCATCAGATTACAAAGTTAGTGCAGTCTTCGGGACTGCTGACAAGGGACTATTGAAGTTGGATAACATAGATGACTTTGCATCAGGTATTATTAAGCTAAGGTCAGGCATTGCACTCCAGATAGATCTCTCTTGGAGCTCTCATCATAAACCGTCATGGAAAATAGACATATACGGAGATAAAGGTGGTGCATCATTGAGCCCCAACAAAGTTGATCATGAGAACTTTATGTTATTCAGATTAGAAAATAGTGAATTGAAACGTAAACATTTGAGCAAGAATTTTTTGAAAATTACCAATGAAAAATCGCTACAAGAGCATGTTGTGTCATGCATAAAGCGCAACGTGGCGTCCGATTGCTCTGCTGAGAATGCTTATGCAGTCTTGGAGACTATATTGCGATGGTACGAGTCAGCTTAGACAAAACTTTATTTAAGCCAATTTTTTCCTCCTAAATGCATGCTTATCCGAAAAAAGTCTAAGAACCTTCGTGAAATGTTATGCGGAAGACTAAAACTACTCTTGTGGATCCTCGGTGTTGACAGAACATCCTCCATGCCTGAAAGGGTGTTCTTGACAACCAGGTGAAGACTGAACGAGCTGTGAAAAGATTTTGATCTTCACGTTTGCATCACCACCGGGGTCGTTAATGTAATTAAGTGTCCAATTCAAGCTGGCAATTGAAAGCTGATCAGGTAGCTTACTGATTAAAACTGACCGATTGTTATTAAACCGAGTCATCTCAGCATTAAATTCGGGCTTCTTTTTTTTAGCGACGTATGGCTCTCTCTGTAACCTTAAACCGACTGGAAACGTCCCTTGTGGTGAAACCAGCGGTCATTATTTGATCTGTTTTGTAGAGATTGTTGGCATCCACCAATGTCCACATCATAACGAAAACGGGAACAATTCGGAATTTGCACCAACAAATATTTAATTTATCGATAACTATCAATATCTTATATGCAAACAATGGCGGAGAGAGAGGGATTCGAACCCTCG
>DDII01000065.1:6563-37878 GCA_002338445.1 Cellvibrionales bacterium UBA1854
CGCTTTCCAAGCGTGCGCCTTCAACCACTCGGCCACCTCTCCGAAATCATCAGTTTAAAAAAGTCATTAAGTGGCCTGATTTTAAGGAAAATTTTTCCAAAAGCAATATAACCAATGATGATAACTTGCATACATGTTGCAATTAATTTTTCACTGCCTAGTCTCGCGAATTCTCAGCGGATACATTCCGGAATTCGTCCTATAGGGGTTGATATCTAAGCCACCCCGCCGCAAGAAACGCGCCCAAACTGTAAGCTCAGTGGGATTGCAGTAGTTCAGGATGTCACAGAAGATTCGCTCTACACATTGCTCATGAAAATCGCTATGCTCCCTATACGAAATGATGTATCGAAAAAGAGTATCGCGATCAATTGACTTCCCTCGATACATAATATAAACCGAAGCCCAATCAGGCTGGGAAGTGACTGGACATTTTGTGCGAAGTAAGTGACAAAATAACGTTTCGCTAACTTGTTTATGACCTTTTGTTCTCAATATTTCTGGAGCAGGACCAATATTGATTGGTTCCACTCTGTGATCATCAAGACAATATCCTTCTTGTGTTTTAATCGGATGCTGTTCCCTGAAAGCGTCTAGAGTAAAGAGTTCAACAGCAACACTTCCCCTCAACACCTCACAGAGCTCTGACCGAATTTTTTCAGCAACCGCTACAACACTCTCCATTTGTTTTTTGTAAAAGCTGTTCAAATATAATTTCATAGACTTAGATTCAATTATATTTTCGCTTTCACATGCAACAGTTATATCGGCAATGGCTAATTTGGGCATGCCATTTTGATCCAACCAGGCTAGTTCATATGCAGTCCAAAAATCGGCTCCTGAAAACGGGATACCAGTCATTGGTAGTGATCTTCTCGCTTCAACTCGTGCTATTGGATTGAGAACCGAAGCGTCAATATCGCTATCCTGAACACTCCTTCCCAAGTGAGTAACTTGATACATATCCACTAAGTTCTGAGCCTCGGACTATCACGCAATAACTTTAGTGAAATTAAAAACAAAACCAAAGTGAACAGAGTTACCATTGTAAACGCCCAAAAAATATCAATATCGGTCACCCCTGAAAATCCAAACCTAAATGTATTGACCATATAAAGTATTGGATTAATCAACGAAACATTGGCCCAAAATTCACTAAGGAGGCTTGTCGAGTAAAAAACGCCCCCTAAATATACTAATGGTGTCAGAACGAAGTTGGGTATCACAGAAATATCATCAAAGCTATTGGCATAAATAGCATTTAGAAATCCTGCAACCGAAAACATCATAGATGTCATCAAGATAATAGCAAGTGCGATCAATGGACTAAAGACGGAGAAGTCCGTAAAAAAAAGAGAAACTAAAGATACTATCAAGCCTACTAACAAACCCCTTGCCATTCCACCCACTATGTATCCGCTTAAAATAATAATATTAGGGGTCGGAGAGACCAACAGTTCTTCAATATTACGTTGGAATTTCGAGCCATAGAATGACGATACAACGTTACCATAAGAATTTGTAATGACTGACAACATGATCAATCCGGGCGCGACAAACTGACTATAAGGGAGTCCCTGCATAAAACCGATTCTTGAACCGATAACATTTCCAAAAATCAGAAAAAAAAGCGCCATAGTTACAACTGGAGGTATGATTGTTTGAGGCCAGATTCGAAGGAACCTTCTAACCTCCCTAATTACTATAGTCATAAATGCAATCCATATTTCGTATCGATTCATCCCTTACTTACTCTCATTCTTTTCAATAATTTTCAAAAACAGCTCCTCCAGACGATTAGTTTTGTGGCTCATGCTTACTACCTCTATCGATTGATCACTCAGGCCTGCAATTAGTGGATTTATTGTTTGATTTCTCAACACATCAACTTCGATCACATGATCATCCACTTTACGTATTTGATAACCTCCCACCACGGGTACCTGAGGTAATTTATCCTTTATGTCAAGAGAAAAAGTTTGAACTTGCAGTTGGCGTACTAATGACTTCACACTAGTATGTTGCTCTATCCGACCGTGATTAATAATTGCAACGTTGCGACAAAGATTTTCCGCTTCCTCAAGATAATGTGTCGTAAGGATAATCGTCGTGCCAGCCTCATTGATATCTTGCAAAAATTCCCACATCGATCGTCGTAATTCAATGTCAACCCCTGCGGTGGGCTCGTCAAGTATTAATAACTTAGGGTTGTGGACGAGCGCGCGCGCTATCATCAGCCGCCTTTTCATGCCACCTGAAAGAACCCGAGATGACACTCCTCGTTTATCCCATAAACCAAGCAGTGTTAAATATTTTTTTGCTCTCTTTAATGCGACGCTACGAGAAATCCCATAATAACCAGCTTGAGTAACAAGTATATCGATCGGTTTCTCAAACTGATTAAAATTAAATTCCTGAGGAACAATTCCTATCAATTTCTTGGCACTTGAGAAATTGATATCAGTATCACGGCCGAAAATCTTAACAACTCCACCAGTCTTTCGAATCAACGAGCATATAATGCCGATCGTTGTTGACTTACCTGCACCGTTTGGCCCCAACAATGCAAAAAAGTCCCCCGACTCCACTTCTAAATTAATACCACTCAAGGCCTGAAAACCATTTTCATATAGTTTACTCAATTCACGAAGTACTAAGGCAAAATCTTTTTCTTCTTTCATATCAATAGTACGACAGACAATGTAATATCAAAACGGCATAAATCATAGTTATGTAACCCCACGTAAAATATATAGGTCTGTTAAATGCAGATTGAAATTCGATCACCGCTGGGTCCATTATCACTTACTTCAAAAGAGGGTAAGTTAACTCACTTACAATTCTCAGGGCAAAGAACTCAGAACCCCAACATTCAACATAGAGATTCAACTTCGAGAGATTTTGTAATTATACAGCAGGCATGGTTACAACTGCTCGAGTATTTTAATGGGAAACGACAAGTATTTAATCTTCCTCTGTCACCGCAAGGGACTAACTTTCAAAAGGATGCTTGGACCATTAGCAAAGAGATTCCCTATGGTGAGACTCGGTCTTACACTTGGCAAAGCAGCGCTATCAAAAAGTTTGGGGGACAGAGGGCTGTAGGAGTAGCCAACAGTAAAAATCCACTACCTATTTTGATTCCTTGTCATCGTATAGTCGCCAAAGATGGTGCTTTAAAAAACTACATAGGTGGTACCCTAATAAAGAAGCGTCTACTCTTGCATGAATCATTTTTCCGCTCTCAAAAAAAATTAGGGGTACCTTTGTAGTGATCGTTGTTTTCAAAGAGCACATGACCACATAAAGCGTTAAAAAGGTATAAAACTAATGTCAAGAAAAATTTTTCGTCGGTTGGTTCCGAGGATAAACGAGGCAGCAAGAAAGTCAAAAGTAAAACAGCAAGGACGCTAGCACGTGTTCCCAATCTGCTCCAGATAAATCGCCATTCTGTATCGATTGCTGTTTTTATTGGTGTTTTTACAGCCTTCCTGCCCATTCCCGGACAGACCATATTGGCAATTATTGTGTCCATATGCAGCCGTGCAAATGTGCCCATAGCGGCGTTGATAGTCTGGCTACGTAATCCTCTTACCATAACACCAATGCTCTATTTATCTCACCGGTTAGGTTCGTCTCTCACATGTGTGGAGCTAATTGACTTTTCGGTTATCGTAAATTGGGAATGGTTTTCCATAGTCGGGAGTAAAATATTCATTCCACTAATGATAGAAGGCGTCATATTAGGTTTGATATGCGGCATCCTCAGCAACTTTTTAGTTATTCAAGCCTGGCTTTTTAAAGTAATTAAAAATTTGGAACGCCGCTACATGAAAAGGCAGCCCGCAAGAAATAACAACTCAACAATAAATTAATATCGAAGCTCTTCTGCCGGCGCGACACCACTAGCCCTCAATGCAGGATACAAACATGCCGCAGCATTTAATACTGCGGCCGTCAGACTTATAAGTACAACATCTACAAGTCTAAGATCGACTGGAACGTAGTCTATCGGGTACACACTGGTATCTAGAAACCTCTCCTGAGAGAAGTTTTCAAAAAGGTAGACCAAATCCGCTAGATATATTGCGCCTAAGCAGCCCATTAAAGCACCGACACCAATTCCAAGCACACTAATGATAGTTCCTTGAGCCAAAAAAATATGAGTAATCGATGCTCTACCGATTCCCAAAGTCTGAAGAATCGCTATTTCTCGGCGCTTATTGATGACCGTCATCATTAGCATTGATATGATATTAAAAGCCGCTATTGCAATAATCAGAAAAACCAAAAGTGCCACCATATTTCTCGACAATTGGATAGCTTGATAAAGATTTCCGTGAGTTTGAAACCAATCTTGAAATCCATAATCCTTTGGCAGCAATTTGAGCAACTCATAACCAATATCTCTTGCCATGAAGGGATCAACAATTTGAATTCTCAATCCAGTTATCATGTCATCTATGCCTAATATCTCGGCCACCTGATCCAGGTTTCCTACTGCAAGCACTTGGTCTAATTCAGTACGCGTTGAAAATATTCCAGCTACCTTGAAATAATTGAGGCCTACCCCTTTCAATTTATTTCCAGGAAAAACAAAACGTACAAAATCTCCCCTAGAAACGCCCAAACTCTCGGCAATTGGTTGTGACAAAAGTATTTGGTCGTGTACCGGAACTGACAAATTCCCTTCAAATAAAAGTTCCGAGAAACTCAAAGGCATATTAGTCTCACTAATCCCTAAAAATCTCACCGGTTGCGTGCTATCGCCTGCAAAAAGTAATCCGTTAGATTCGGTATAAGGGCTAATTTCTATTATGTTGTCGACATCCGCAAGTTTGCTTAGATGGGACCGCCAATTTAGATCGCCCGATTTATTGACCAAAACTAAATGTGGCACTACATGCAAAATCTTTTGCCTCAATTCACGCTCAAATCCATTCATGACGGAGGTGACCAATATCAATAGAGCCACCCCAATAACTAATCCAGCGATAGCTAGAAATGATATAAACGAAACCAAACCATCTTTGGAACTAATGGAGAAGGTATAACGCCACCCTATATAGACGGGTAAAGGCTTAAACAATTTTTTCTCCATCACCAATATCCGAGCAATCAAGTTGAATTATTCGATCCATTTGATTGGCAACTGTTGGGTCATGCGTAACTACCACAAAGGAAATTTTCATATCAACATTGACTTCAGTAAGAAGAGCCATAATAGACTCGGTGTTGGCAATATCCAAATTCCCAGTGGGCTCATCCATAAGTACTACCGATGGATGGGTAACTAACGCTCTCGCGATTGCCACACGCTGTCTCTCTCCGCCAGACAAAGAAGCTGGGATATGGTTTACTCGATTTTCTAAGCCTACTCTATGCAAAAGATCTAAAGCTCGAGTCTTGGCATCAACCCGCGTGGCTTTTCCAATCAATGCTGGTAACGCCACATTTTCAAGAGCACTAAATTCAGCCAGTAAATGATGAAATTGATATACAAATCCGACGTGTTTGTTACGCCAAGAGGCCTGCGCCGATGGATCTAATTCACTCCAAGCAACTCCGCAAACGCTAACGACGCCGCATGTAGGTTGATCGAGACCACCACATAAGTTAAGTAATGTCGTTTTACCCGAACCTGATGCGCCCATGATCGCTACCTTTTCTCCCTCCAAAATCTCTAAATTAAACTCTTTTAGCACTGCGATCTCCTCAAGTCCTTGGGAGTATGATTTAGAGACCCCTATCACCTGTAAGACTTTATTAGAGTTCATATCGCAAAGCCTCTGACGGATTAATCCTACTTGCCTGCCATGCCGGATAAAGCGAGGCTAGTATACAGAGTAAAAACGCCACAGAAGCAATAAGCAGTATGTCTGAGACAAGGATTTTTGAGGGTAGAATATTTATAAGATAAACAGATGGGTCAAATAAATGCATATCCAACAGGACCTCCAAATGCGTCAGCACCAGCCCTATATTGTAGGAGAGAAGACAGCCTACCAAAATTCCAAGCAGAATGCCGGCTGAACCTACCATAGCTCCTTGAACCAGAAAGATTTTCATAATTGTTGTCTGAGTTGCGCCAAAAGCGCGCAAAACAGCTATATCCGACCTTTTTGTCGACACCATTAAAGTTAAGCTAGCAACGATGTTGAAGGCCGCTACCGCAATAATAACACTTAACAAAAAGCTCATAATCCTCTTTTCCATCTTCATCGCTTTGAAGAAGCTCCCCATTTCATCGTGCCATGAGCGCCACACTAAATCCTCAGAAAAAAAAGGTGCCATAGTGTTGATGTGAGAGACAACATTAAACGGATCTGAAAGATATATCTGTAATCCACTATAACCGTTATTTTGATTTAGCAAGGCAAGTAGATCTTTCCTATGCATTAGCGACGAAGACGCATCTACTTGAGCGCCTACTTGATAAATACCTGCAACAACAACTGATTTGAAGCGAGGAAAAATTCCAATGGGAGTTATGTTGATCTGCGGTAGAGTAATTTGAACTTTGTCTCCCACAAACAAACCAAGTTTGCGAGCAACCTGACTGCCTACAAGAATTTGAAACTCTTTCTCTTTAAAGTTTTCCAGGCCACCAAATACAATATTATCCTGAAAATCGAACGCAAATTTCTCTTTTGGATCGACTCCGCGTAACCTCACTCCGACCTGCCGACCCTCGTATGACAACATTACATCAACCTGCGCCATTGGAACAACGGTCTCTACACCATCTATATCGAGAAGCTTCTGCACAACAGAGCGATACTCAATCTCACTATAGTGATTTGGTGGCTGCACCGTGATGTGAGGTATCACTTTAAGTAAACGGCCCTTGATCTCTTGATCAAAACCATTCATAACCGAAAGTACTGTTATGAGTGACGTCACGCCTAAAATCATTGCGATAACAGAGAAGAAGGAGGTAAAAGTTATGAATCCTTTGCGCCGGATGCTAACAATATAACGCAAGCCTACGAAGAGATGCACAGCCTTAAACATGTTCACAGCACTCACAATAAAATACTGACATAGTACAATAAAAATGAAAGGCGAATACGTCTGATATTTTTAATTAAAATATTCGGATGAGTAAAGCAGAACTTCTGAAGGAGTCATGGCTTATTCTCTCCACTTGATGATTCACATTTTTTTGCGTCACCACCACATAATTCACAATGATAATCTGGCTGCCCGAGAACCTTCCCTACTCCGCCGCACGAGCCGCTTATTGGTCTACCCGAAAATATAAAACCTACGGCCATTCCGCAGAATAATAATATGAAAGTTAATATACTAAGAACAATCTCAGTCAAACTATTATTTCCTCCGCTTACTCCTTTCGATAAACAATTATCAATTAGCTAAAGCTAAAAACGACTCCATTTCAATGCTTTTATATGCTTCAAATCCATTAGAACCTCCAACAATAAGGTAAAGAGCAATTCCCTTTTGATTGGCAAGTGTCATTGCCTGCTCATGACCCATAATTAAAAAAGCAGTTGACCATGCATCGGCCTTCGCGCAGCTGTCCATGACAACCGTCGAGGAAACAGTAGAGTGTTTAACAGGATAACCATCTCTGGGGTCGATTAAATGCGAATACCGCTTCCCCTCAAACTCAAAAAAATTTCTATAATCTCCAGATGTAGCAAGTGAGCTATCGTTTAACTCCAACACATGCTCAACACCACCCATCATTTGAGGGGTCTCGATAGCTACACGCCAAGGCTTCCCCTTTGGATTATTGCCGCTAACGCGAACCTCTCCACCAACCTCAACTAGATAATCAGTCAAGGCGAGCATTTCCAGGTGGTTGGCAACTATATCAACGGCATGACCTTTAGCTATTCCAGATAAATCAAGCCGCACATTGAGGCTTTTAATGAGCCAGAAACCTTCTTCATCTGACTCAAGCGTGACCGAGCCAAAACCCGTTTGAGAAAGAGCACTCTGAATCTCTTCCGACAACGGCACCCGATTATTAAGAGAAATCTCGGGTCCAAAGCCCCACAGGTCTACCAAAGGTCCCACCGTGGGGTCAAAGAAATATCCGGATGCTTCCCAAACTTCAAAGCTTAAAGCCATGACCTCTGCAAAATCTGCAGATATCCTTGTAGCTTCATTTACAGCGGTTCCGTTAAAAAGAGTAAGTTCGGAATCATCACGGTAAGTCGACATGGAATGATCCACCAAACCGATCAACGCTGCTATTTGATCAGATAGATCGTCTGGCGCGGGCTGATCTGCGACAACGGTGACACGATATTGTGTGCCGAGCTGTTGGCCACTTATTTTGATTATGTCAGGTCCTGCGTCACACCCAGCTAAAAAAAATACTACTGCCATATGGATTGCACAACGAAGATTTTCGTTGGCTCGAATAATAGCATTGGATATTTCTTGGCTAACCACCGAAATCATCCAGAAAAATATTATCGTTTTCAACACCCAAATCTTGCAAAAGCTTCACGACCGCTGCATTCATCATGGGCGGACCACACATGTAATATTCGCAGTCCTCCGGAGCATCATGATTTTTTAGATATTGATCATATAACACGTTATGAATAAACCCAGTGGAACCTTGCCAATCGTCTTCAGGCTGAGGATCTGACAATGCCAAATGCCATTCAAAATTATCGTTTTCTAAAGCAAGCTTGTCATATTCTTTGTCATAAAAACACTCTCTCAGTGACCTCGCCCCATACCAGAAGCTGATTTTCCGATTTGTCTTAATTCGCTTTAATTGATCAAAAATATGAGAACGCATGGGGGCCATCCCAGCACCACCACCGATAAAAATCATTTCAGCATCTGTCTCTTTTGCAAAAAATTCGCCGAACGGCCCGAAGACAGTGACGGTATCTCCGGGTTTTAAGCTAAAAATATAAGATGACATTTGACCTGGTACTATACCTTCAGATCCAGGCGGTGGCGTCGCTATACGTATGTTAAATTTGACAATTCCATGTTCATCTGGGTAATTTGCCATTGAGTATGCACGAATGACGGGTTCGTCCACCGTGGATTCGTGCTTGAAAAAATTGAAGCGTTCCCAGTCGGCCCTATATTGCTCCTCGATATCGAAATCTGAAAATTTTATATGATGCGGAGGACACTCCAATTGAACGTAGCCACCCGCTCTGAAATTCACTTTTTCTCGCTCTGGCAAGCGCAAGGTTAGTTCCTTGATAAAAGTGGCTACGTTTAAATTCGACTCCACTGTACACTGCCACTTTTTAACCCCAAACACTTCATCAGGTACAAGGACCTTCATATCCTGCTTAACAGGAGTCTGACAAGATAACCTCCAACCCTCCCCAGCTTCCCTTCGATTAAAATGTCCCTCTTCCGTAGGAAGCATAGACCCTCCACCATCAGTGATAATGCATTTACATTGGGCGCAACTGCCTCCGCCGCCACATGCGGACGGCAAAAATAAACCAGCATTTGATAGTGTCTGCAAAAGCTTATCTCCAGCGGCTACAGAGATTGTTTTCTCTCCGTTGATTTCGATACTCACGTTCCCAGAGGAGACCAGCTGGCTTCGCGCAACTAAAATGAAGCCTACAAGAGCCATAATTATGGTTGTAAACATCATCACACCTAGACCAATTTCAAAACTCATCAAAATAAAGAACTCCCACTTGTTAGAGCGCTATACCGCCAAATGACATAAATCCCATCGATATCAAACCAACTGTTATAAATACAATACCCAATCCTTGGAGACCCTCAGGGATATCGCTATACTTCAGCTTTTCACGGATGCCTGCTAAGACAGCGATTGCCAACGCCCAAGAGACCCCAGAACCAAAACCATAAACAATACTTTCTGAAAAGTTGTAGCCTCGCTCCGCCATAAGTAAAGACCCACCCAAAATCGCGCAATTCACCGTAATCAGGGGTAAGAATACCCCCAAAGCCCCATACAGAACAGGTACATACTTGTCCAGAACCATTTCCAAGACCTGCACCATTGCTGCAATTACGCCTATAAAACATAAATACATCAGAAAGCTTAAGTTAACATCGGGCAGTCCTATCCAAGCTAGAGCTCCCTCACCAATAAAGTAATTAAGAATAATATTATTTGCTGGAACCGTGACAGTCTGCACAACGATAACAGCCAGTCCCAACCCCAAAGCCGCATTGATCTTTTTTGAAAGTGCTATAAATGTGCACATTCCCAAAAACAAACTCAGTGCAATGTTATCAATGAAGATTGACCTTGCCAGTAGACTGAGGTAATGATCCATCAGACTGCCCCCTCCGACCTACTGTTATTAGAAATGTTAAATTCCCTTTTTTCTATTTGATCTCGTTTCCATACACGCAGCCCCCAAATTATAAAACCGATTAAAAAGAAAGCGCTCGGAGGCATCAACATTAAGCCATTTACGACATACCAACCTCCCTCCGTGGAAGGAGCGACCACCTGAATGCCCCATATCGACCCTGAACCAAATAGTTCTCTCAAAAAAGCGACCAACATCAATATCACACTGTAGCCGAGTCCGTTTCCCACACCATCAAGCAGACTTGCAACTGGTGGATTCTTCATTGCAAATGCCTCCGCTCGACCCATGACGATGCAATTAGTAATTATGAGACCAACGAACACGGAGAGCTGCTTGCTTATGTCATAAGCAATTGCTTTCAAAACTTGATCCACTAAGATTACCAAAGAGGCAATGATTGTCATTTGGACAATTATTCTTATGCTATTAGGAATATGTTTTCTAATCAATGAAACGAACAAATTTGAAAAAGCGCAGACAATGGTCAATGCTATACACATCACAAAGGCAACTCTCATACTCGATGTTACCGCTAGAGCCGAACAGATGCCCAAAATCTGCAATGCTATTGGATTATTTGAGAAAAGAGGCTCTAAAAGAGTTCTTTTAGCACTGGACATTTTTAAGCTTCTCTAATCTGAAGGTTTTTTATAAATGGTGCGAAACCGCTCTCACCCAACCAATATTTAACCAAATTATCAATCCCTCGTGTTGTTAGAGTAGCGCCAGCCAACCCGTCTATCTGATGTTTAGCCTCTGGCCGTTGCCGATCTACTCTCCCTTTAATAACAGTAATAACGCGTTCATTGTCGACAAACGCGCGCTTACCAATCCAGCTTGCTTTCCAAGCAACGTTGTCAACCTCTCCTCCAAGACCAGGCGTTTCAGCATGCTCATAAAACCCAATACCTGCTACAGTCTCGAAATCTCCCTCCAGCGCAAGAAATCCGTAGAGAGTAGACCAGAGACCATAACCCTTTATGGGCAAAACTAATTTTTCTATCCCATTTTTACCTTCTGCAAGATATACAATAGCGTAGTGTGGACGCCTCCGTATTTTTGCAGGATCCGACTCGGCTGTCAGCGCAACCGACATTGCCGGGTCTTTCGCGGCTTTTCTCTGATCATAGGTTTTGACGTCTAAATCATTGCTGAACTGCCCTGTTCTGAGGTCGACCAACCGAGCAGAAATACGTTCGAACTGTTTCTCAATATCGACTCCCGGCTCATATAGACCGGCTGACTGGAGAATATTAGCTTTCAAATCCAAAGCCTTGTTGAACGCTTGCGCAGGACGCAACATTACTGCAGACGTTGAAACCACAACGGCACATACGAGGCAGAGACACAGAGCCACAATGAATGTTTTCTTGATGGAATCATTATCCACGAGATGTCCTTCTGGTTATGTTCGACTGCACCACAAAGTGGTCTATCAAAGGGGCAAAAAGATTTGCAAAAAGAATCGCTAACATAATCCCTTCAGGGAACGCCGGATTGAGTACGCGAATCATAATAGTCATCACACCAATCAAAACTCCATAGTAAAACTTACCCACATCCGTCATTGATGCTGACACGGGGTCGGTTGCCATAAAAAATGTTCCAAATGCAAATCCTCCAATCACCCAATGCCAATAAAATGGCAATGACATCATCGGATTTGTTGAGTCAATAGTGTTAAGTAACAACGCAAAAACGGAGGAACCAAAGAGAACACCAGCAACTATTCGCCATGATGCGATACGCATGTATAGCAAGAGCACTCCACCTAGCAAGATAGCAAGTGTTGAGGTCTCACCAATCGATCCATGTATAAAACCAAAAAACGCATCAGACCAGCTTGATGTATTTACTAGGCCATTCAATCCATCAGCCGCCGCCAATGATAGCATCGTAGCGCCGGTGTATCCATCGACAGCAGTCCAAACAGCATCACCACTCATGTAGGCGGGATATGCAAAATATAAGAAGGCTCTGCCTGTGAGCGCTGGATTGAGAAAGTTTTTACCAGTTCCCCCGAAGACCTCTTTTCCCACTACAATCCCAAAGCTTATTCCGAGAGCGACCATCCATAGCGGAAGATCTGGCGGACAACATAATGCGAACAAGACGGAAGAGACGAAGAATCCTTCATTTACCTCATGGTTTCTGACGCTAGCAAAAAGAACTTCCCAGAAACCGCCTGTAACAAACGTGACAAAATAAATAGGTAAAAAATAAGCTGCACCATGAATAAAATTATCCCAAACACTTGTCGGATCATAACCAGCTAAGAAACCAATAAAAAGTCCGCGCAATCCGTCTTGAGCAGAGAGACCTGTGTCCGCAAGAATCATATTTGCCTGATACCCTACATTCCACATTCCAAAAAACATTGCTGGAAAAGTGGCTATCCATACGGTGATCATGACACGCTTCAAATCGATACCATCACGCACATGAGAACTATTTTTCGTTACGTCCGCTGGCTTATAAAGTGCAGTGTCCACTGCTTCATACAGAGAGTAAAGTCGCGACCACTTTCCCCCGCGTTGAAAATGCGGTTCATACTTATCAAGTTTTTGTCTCAACACCGTCTAACCCTCTGCTTCAATTCGATTTAAGTTCTCTCTCAAAATTGGGCCATATTCATACTTTCCTACGCACACATATGTATACAGGCCCACATCCTCTTCGTCTAATTCTAAACAACCAAGCTTCTGAGCCATGTCAGTGTCACCAACGATAAGCGCTCGTAACAATTGTGTTGGAAGAATATCAAGTGGGTTCACGGCCTCATAGGCTCCTATTGGAACCATCGCTCGCTCACTTCCATTTGTGCTTGAAGTCATGGGGTGTAACTTCTTTCGAAAAGATGACAAGAACACAGGCAAAACGGAATGGCTATTTGTGCCGCCTCTCAAATAGTGAAGGAATTGACGCTCTCTGCCTTCTCGAATAACCGAGACCTGGATATGATATCGTCCTAAATACGCGAGATCTTGATGTGCTCTTCTACCCGAAAGTACTGAGCCCGAAATTAATCTATTTTCACCATAAAAAAGCTCCCCAGCGACCAGCTGCTTTATTGGCGCGCCAAGACGGGTAGCCAATAATCTGGGCCGTTTTACCTGAGGTCCTCCTAGTGCTATTACTCTTCTTACTTCAATGCGTCCACTTTTAAATAGTCCGCCGATTGCAATTACATCTTGATATCCAACATGCCATACAGTTTTCTGAGCACTCACAGGATCAACAAAATGGATATGAGTCCCAACCAAACCCGCGGGATGCGGGCCGCTAAATGAAACTTCTCTAACGCCAGTAATGCAAGAACCTTCAATTCCAGAATCCGGTGCAGTGCATAGAGTAACAACGCCATCAGTGAGTCGTTTTAACACCTTTAACCCACACTTGAACTGGTCCGACTTTGCAGCGATTATTCCACGTGGATCGGCCGCCAAAGGATTAGTATCAATTGCGGTGACAAAAATAGAAGTCGGTTGTGAGGACGGATCAGGTACCTTTGAAAAAGGGCGAGCTCTCAGCGCAACCCAAGCCCCAGATTGGAGGAGGTTATCTATGATTCTCTCGCGAGGCATAACGTCTATTTGGTAATCACTGAAACTCTCAAAAGTTTCTTCTAACTCTCCCTCAAGTTCGATCACTAGAGACCTAAAAACCCTGCGATCGCCTCGGTTGATTGCTACTACCCGACCTGACCCTGGAGCCGTATACCGCACCAGAGGGTTCTTTTTATCAGTAAATAACAGTTGTCCTAATCTAACATTATCACCAACCTTCACCGCCATGGTGGGTTTCAAACCATGGTAATCAGCTCCCATCACTGCTACCTGACTGACATTTGGGGCATCCTCAATATCTTGCTCAGGTGCGCCTGAGATTGGAAGATCGATCCCACGACGGATATTTATCATTTAAATCACGCTCAAAATATTTCACAGGCCAGGAAGTGAGTCCTGACAATCTCTCGGCGGAAAACCTTAGTGGAATACAAGAAGAGAGCCCAAACGCGCAATCATTGGCGGAGGCTCGTCTATCATGTTGTCAAATACGTATTGTAATAGGGAGTGTCTAATGATTCCAGTCACTATGAGGGAAAATCAGGTTTTTTTTCTTACAGACAAAGAAATTTGCCTTACCATCGCAGCGGCAGATGTAACGTCGATCAATGTAAAGTTATCAAGTATATATTCATATGGAGCAGAACTTATTACTGTTGCCCACGTCATGACTTCATAACAAGGGTTTAAAGAGTATAATAAAAATCGGTCAAAATGATTGTGAGATTGAACTTGAGTTAAACAGACCATGCACTAGCTAGATTTCATATTTAGTAGCCCGGGTTTTAAAGACCTAAGATACTTTAGAAAACGAACAGGATCTAAATCAAAGCTGGCAGGCATCCGCAAGGCAAGGGTTATATCTAAAGGAAATGACAAAAGTAAATTTACCTATCGAAAAAATGGCAAGTGCCAAAACAAATTGGAGCGACCTATCGGTATCAGCAATTGCTTTAGCAATTACTGAATCCGCCAAAAATTTTACCGGCCTTACTGTTGTGATCGCGGGTTCCGCAAACGAAGTGGATGCTTACGCGAGCTCAATCAATTTCTTTTCTCACGGGCACGATCTTCCACTCTATCGTCTCCCTGATTGGGAAACACTTCCATATGATATTTTTTCACCTCACCAAGACATCGTGTCGGAGCGACTTTCCACTTTATCTCAATTGTCCGCAGTTTCGCAGGGAATTCTTGTGATATCAGTTCAAACGATGATGCACCGACTGATTCCGACTGACTTTGTTGCTTCACGCACTTTCCTTCACCGAGTCGGCGACATTTGTAATCGAGAAAAATTTATGCTGCAACTCGAACAGGTAGGGTATCAAAGAACGGACACTGTGTTTAATTGTGGGGAATATGCACCTCGAGGATCTATTATCGACGTCTATCCAATGGGTGCCGAAACACCTTTTCGTATTGACTTGATCGATGATGAAATAGAGAGCTTACGTATTTTTGATATAGATTCCCAAAGAACAATAAAAAAAGTTAATGAACTAAGTATTTTGCCAGCGAAAGAATTTCCGATGGACAGAGCCTCTGTAAACCGCTTTCTAAACCGATGGTGTTTAACATTTCCAAAGAGCCCCAGAGAAACTCCGATTTACCGAGATGTTGCAAACGGTATAGCGCCTCAAGGAATAGAATATTTTTTAAAGTTATTTTTCGAAAATATGTCTACAATTTTTGATTATCTGCCGCCTGAGGCAAAAATTTTTAGCCTCGCTGGAGTCGAAGCTGCGTCTATGAACTTCTGGGAAAACATTACGAGCAGGTATGATGATTTCCAGTTAGACAATCAGCGGCCATTACTTCCGCCAGATGAAATTTTTATTACCGTTAACGAACTATTTCAAAAGATAGAAGCTTTACGCACAGTTTGCTTATCCGAAACTGCGAACCCTAAATCGAGTGAAAACTATAAGTTTCGAATTCACAATTTACCAAATATCAGTGTTATTGAAACACCTAAAATATCATTTGTAGCACTAAATACATTTCTTAGTAAAATTGATGATGACTCGCTTAAGGTGCTTTTTTGTGCTGACTCAGCTGGACGAAGGGAAATATTGATTGATTTGCTAAGCGACTCCGGTATTACTACACAAGTGCATGAAGACTGGAAAAAATTTACGGAATCATCATGCAAGTTTGCAATCACAGTCTGCCAATTAGAGAAAGGTTTTTTTTGGGAAGAAAAAAATATATGCATAATTGCCGAGGGAGAACTTTTCGGTAAGCAAGTGATGCAACGTCGGCGGCGTTCAAAAATTGGAAAGACCCCAGAACAAATTTTTAAATCCCTAGCAGAACTTCAACAAGGTACTCCAGTGGTTCACATTGAGCATGGAATTGGCAAGTATTGTGGCCTTAAAACACTGGCCATAGATAAAAGCTTTCAAGAATTTCTGGAACTCTCCTACGCGGAAGACGCAAAACTGTACGTGCCGGTTGCATCTTTACATTTAATTAGTAGGTTCGGAGCTAGCAACAATGAATCCGTTACACTCAGCAGGCTTGGAAGTGACAAATGGGAAAGGGCCAAAGAAAAAGCAGCGAAACAAATTCGAGATACGGCGGTGGAGTTACTAGATATATACTCCCGTCGTGCATCAAAAACTGGTTATGCATGCAAGGATGACGTCAGAGATTACAACCAGTTTTGTCGAGAATTTCCATTTGAAGAGACCGGAGATCAAATTGAGGCAATTCAGGCGGTTAGGCAAGATTTATTGCGACCCCAACCAATGGACAGACTTATCTGCGGTGATGTGGGATTCGGAAAAACTGAAGTCGCAATGCGAGCTGCATTTACAGTAGTGAGCAGTGGCAAGCAGGCTATTATTTTAGTACCTACCACACTCCTCGCTCACCAACATACCAAAAATTTTCGAGATCGATTTTCAAACTGGCCAATTACGATTGAATCTCTATCGAGATTCAAAACAAAGACAGAGCAGAAAAAAATTTTTGTTGCCCTTGAATCTGGTTCTGTAGACATTTTAATTACGACTCATAAATTACTCCATCTGGATTTACAGTTCCCCAGACTTGGATTACTTGTAATCGACGAGGAGCATCGATTCGGCGTTCGCCAAAAAGAAAAAATCAAGTCTTTACGGAGCCATGTGGATATTCTTACCCTTACCGCCACACCTATTCCTAGGACGCTCAACATGTCTATGAATAAACTTAGAGATCTATCGATCATTGCAACGCCACCCGCTAAAAGGTTATCAGTCAAAACTTTTGTACGAAAAGATGAATCTCGGGTAATAAAAGAGGCCATAATGCGCGAAATAATGCGTGGCGGGCAGATCTACTTCCTACACAATGATGTAAAGAGCATTGAAAAAATTGCTCACAATTTATCTGACCTTGTCCCAGAAGCACTTGTAAAGATAGCCCATGGCCAAATGCGAGAGCGAGATTTAGAGCAAGTAATGTCTGAATTTTACCATAAGCGTTTCAACGTGCTAGTGTGTACTACAATCATCGAAACTGGTATTGATGTGCCCAGCGCAAATACAATAATTATTAATCGAGCAGACAAATTTGGACTTGCTCAACTTCACCAACTCCGAGGAAGGGTGGGCCGTTCCCACCATCAAGCTTATGCATACTTAATGATACCAGTGGATAAAATTATGGATTCCAATGCGAGAAAACGATTGGAGGCGATATCAGTGTCTGATTACCTAGGCTCTGGATTCGCTCTGGCAACAAATGATCTAGAAATTCGGGGAGCAGGCGAATTGCTTGGTGATGAGCAAAGCGGTCATATCACCAGCATTGGATTTACTCTGTACCACGAAATGCTAGATAACGCAGTAAAAGCGATCCAGCTTGGGGAGGAGCCATCATCCATTGACGTTATGAAAGAAGTTGTAGAGGTCAACCTAAACCTTCCAGCATTGATCCCTGACTCCTATTTGCCTGATGTGAATATGCGGTTAACTTTGTACAAGAGAATCGCTAATTGTCAGACCAATCAGGATTTATATGATCTTCAAGTCGAAATGATAGATCGGTTTGGATTGCTCCCAGAGCCAGCTAAAATGCTTTTTCGAATTGCAGAGCTTCGCCAAATTGGGGAAAATTTAGGTATTACCAAAATAGAAGCAGGTCCAGTCAGCGGAAGACTCTGTTTCAGCAGTAAGACTCCAGTTGATCCGATAAAAATTATTGAGTTAGTTCAAAATAACCCAACTAAGTTTCGAATAAAAAGTAACGATCAACTAAATTTTTATTTTTCGATGGAGGAGCCGGATATGCGAATTTCACAATTAAAAACCATCATGGATCATTTGTTCGTTGAAACTAACTGATAATGGAATTACTGCGCAGAGACACTAAAATTCAACAAGTCAAATACTTTTGTATGGAATGTAGATACCCCATCACAACAAAACGATATTTCGTTTTTGTATTTTTTTGCCTGATACTCACTGATTTTGCCGTAAGTAACGATTCGAAAAAAAAATTTTGGGAACCAGACAACTGGTACCAGGCAGAAGTAGTGATATTCAAGCATAACAGGCGAGCAGATGATGAGCGTCCACCAGCGAACTTTGAGCTAACTTATCCTCATCATTGGCAAAAATTAATTATGCTAGATACAAAAATTGATGTGCTAAATCTAGCAAAGCTCATAGAGTATGGTAGTAATAGAGAGGTCACTGAATTACGCAAAATTGAGATCAAATCACAGGCAAATAACGAAGGTGTTGGTGTTCTACCGAATTCAGATTTGTTAAATCATGTTGATTACACCCCTATCAAGGTAGATCAGATGGAAAGAAATTATCCTAAATTTGAGCTTCCTTACATCAAACTGCAACGCAATCTAAGAAACTTAAACGAAACAACCATGGTGTTGCGTCGTCTCCCTCAATACAGCGTATTATTTCACAACGCGTGGCGATTCCCAATAAACACTACCGAAAAAGATCCTTGGATAATAGTGGAAGCTGGATCAAACATTAATAGTCGGTTCGAACTAGAGGGTAGTCTTCGATTTTATAAATCTAGATTTTTACATTTCGAGAGTAATTTATGGTTCAGTGAAAATGACATAAACATCGGTGAACCATCGAATGTAAACTTTCCGATACTACAAGATACGAAGATTCTCAAAACTCTGGGTCATGATTCATTAAGAAGGGCGACAAATATGCAAGAATCGATTGCACCACACATATCACTCAACGCCGATAATATTCAAGAAAATCAGACAAACTTATCAACGCCAAGAGCAGAAAAAAGTGAAATTTTTCATGCGAACTATAATGTCACAACAAGCGTAACTAATAACATAAATCAAGGCACTACTACCAATAATCAAATGGTCACTGCCTTATGGACTATTGACCAGTCCCAAAGATTGAAGTCCTCTGAAGTGCATTACCTAGATCACCCGAGAATAGGGATCATTCTCACGATCAATAAACATCAACCACTTTTATTGAATGCTAAAGAAACACCCAGTTTTGACACGAATCTTGATCAGAAATAATTCGGGTGTAATGGCATTTACCTGGCTGCTGTATGCTCCAGACTAGATTATTTATGTTAAAATCCATAGAAGTAGATAATTCAACACAGTGGACTCTGACCGATTCTGGTATGAAACGATTGCGCGACAAAAGCTACAAATAACTTTGGTTTCTACCCGCTTCGAAGGCAGTCTGATAACCCTCATCGAAAAAGAAAATTATGTAATTACTATAAAAAAAGCCAAAAAATGAGACCTTCAAATGACCGAGTCGTTCTGACCCAACGAAGTAAGCTTTGCCGGTGACCCCTTTAACTTTACTTTAGAAGACATGCCGATATTTTTAATTTGAATACCTCCGTCCTCCCTCATGGAGTAATTTGCGCTGACATCGTAAAGCCCCGCTCAAAGAAGTGATCCAGTCGAGCAATTTCATACCAAGCCCCCTAGTATCAGTTTAAGTTAAAACGTCGATCAGTTTTATTACCTCTGGCAAATCAACTTCAGCCTACAAGAATCGCAAGAAACAATAAAAAAAGACCGAGTAACCTCGAAATAACAATTTTATTAATACCCTGATAGATTCATGAGCCTCGACCAGCCCCTCCGCTTTTGATGCTCAGGGATGTAACATCATCTGATGAAACCTCCTCAGACAGGTTAATAGTCGTGGTGGGGAAAGCGACCTCGGCGCCCTCAGAAATAATTATGTCTGAAATATTGAGTAATATCTCCTGCTTGACTTGATGAAAATCGATCCAGTCAGTGGTCCTAGTGAACGTATAAACAAAAAAATCAATCGAACTAGATGAAAACTGATTAAAATTAACAATCAATGTTTCGCTTGAATCAATATTCCTATGATCTCGTAACATGCAGCGAACCTTGTGGACAATTTGATCTATTTTATCAATGTCGGAATAACGAATACCGATTGTTTCAAATATGCGCCTATGACTCATTCTCGAGGGATTTTCCACCGATATATTGGCAAATACACAATTTGGGATATAAAGAGGTCTTTTATCAAACGTACGAATTCTGGTAAGTCGCCAACCTATATCCTCTACAGTCCCCTCAATCTCCTGATCTGGGGAACGAACCCAATCCCCCACGGAAAAGGGCCGATCAAGATATATCATTAAGCCGCCAAAAAAGTTGGCTAATAAATCCTTTGCAGCAAAACCAACCGCTATTCCTCCAATACCCCCAAAAGCTAGTAATCCAGAGACACTATAACCAAAGAGCTGCATTGCAATTAAAAATGAGGTGATCAAAACCGCAGCTCTCAATAATCTCGCGACAGCGCGAACTGTGGTTGTATCCATGGGCTTGGAGGTGAATTTAGGGTCAATCAAGTTGCTTTCAGCGCGCTTTATGAAGTTATTTAGAAATAAGGCACCCAAAAATACCACTGCAAGACGGTTGACCGGTTCAATAATTAGCAACCAATTAGATTCTATCTTTTTCGCCGCGATACTGGCCGCAAAATTCACTCCCAAGATCCATATCAACCAGACAATTGGCTTCCGGCAAGCTTCAATTAGCGCATCATCCCAGACAGTCAAAGTGTTTTTTGCTTTTAAAGAAAATCTGTCCACTAAAAGGTTCACAAAATATCCTGCCAAAAGAACCGCAAAAACAACAATGAATAGCTCTAGTACCCAAAGATAGTGCTGTCCAACCCAAGAATAAAGGCTCTCACTAAAGTTACCCATTACAATCTCCAAAGTCACATGCGTTTTTTATTTCTGTGCGAAAACTTAGATACTATTTAAAATTAGGCTAACCAAACAGCTTCTCAAGTGTCTGAACAATCTTTGAGTATCGATTCGACGCCTTAAGATGAGACCAAGTTGGGGCCCTTTTTGCCATCATGGATTTGTATGGTCGTGTCTCAACACTCCGAAATGACTCTAGATAATCAATAACCTCTAAGGCACCGAGCCGGCTATTACAAATCAAGATCATATCGCAGCCCGCCATCAGGGCTAATTGAGCCCTATCCTTGTAGGTTCCGGCAACATTTGCAGCCACCATTGAAAGATCATCACTGAAGATAATTCCTTTAAAGCCATATCCAGTTCGCAATACGTTATTCAACCAATAAAAAGAAAATCCAACAGACTGTGAATCAATCCGCGGGAACGTTATATGCGCCGGCATGACTGCATCAAACTTCGAAGCTAGGCTCATATATGGTTTGAGATCCCGAGACTCAAGCTCTGCTAATGTTCGTTGGTCTACAGGGGCCTCATAATGGCTATCAGCCTCTACACCGCCATGACCCGGAAAATGTTTTGCCGTAACTGCCATCCCCGCCTCATGCATTCCGTTAATATAGGCATCTGTAGCCGCAACGACAATATCAGGCTCATCAGAAAAAGCTCTATCTCCAATGACTTTACTTAGTCTTCGATCTACATCCACAACTGGAGCAAAGCTTATATCAATACCACAAGCCAAAATCTCCGATGCCATTAACCACCCTATCTCATGACACAGAGACATCCCTTGTTTCTTGTCCTCATTAACTAGGTCTCCTATCCTCTGATTAGCAGGCAATTTGGTAAATCCCCGTTTAAATCGCTGTACCCTCCCACCCTCTTGGTCCACCGCGATTAGGAGGTTGGGCTTTATATCTCGAATCTGTCGTACTAAACCACAAATCTGTTTTTGATCAATAAAATTCCGCTCAAATAAAATGACCCCACCTACACACGAGTTAGATAGTAGCTTGCGCTCGTCACATTTTAGGTCGGTACCGGTAAGGTCAATCATCAGTTGGCCTTTTAGTGGAGACATATTACCTCTCTATTCATCACTGTATGTTACTTGCATTTTTTTTATTTAATAGTTGATCGTACTTATTGGAACCAAAAATTTCTAGCTCCCAAAAAGCACTTTAAGATTATTTTGGCAAAAAACCATGAATCGTCTGTTGGTGATATATCAAGCCAATCTACGCTGTTTGGTCATGGCTAAACCATAAAAAAGCACCCTACAATCGTTAAAAATATGAATTCCAACCATGCACTCAGTTGAACTTTAGCAAAGTTTCACTCGACATTCTCCCAGTCAATGTTACTGGACTTTAAACCTCTAACAAATAACAAGTTTATGTAAATTGTTTTTACCTAAAATATCATTATAAACGAGGTTGACAAGCCAACTTAACACTGGACATAATAACAGGAGTTAAGCTTAAAAAGGATGCTAAAAATCATGCGTAAGCTAACAGCTAGGCAACAGCAAATTTTTGATTTAATACGCTCAAATTTGGAGGAAACTGGCTTTCCACCAACGCGAGCTGAAATAGCTCAAAGATTGGGTTTTAAATCAGCAAACGCAGCTGAGGATCATCTAAAAGCCCTCGCTAAAAAAGGGGCCATTGAGATGATACCAGGAGCATCCAGAGGAATTCGTATTACAGAAAAAAACACAGGAACTCCAATCATAGGTCATGTTGCTGCTGGAGAGCCAATTTTAGCGGAGCAACATATTGAGGATTACAAGGAGATAGCACTGAGCACTTTCCATCCAAACGCGGATTATTTTTTACGCGTTCGAGGGGATAGTATGACTGACATAGGTTTACTGGACGGTGACTTACTCGCCGTCCATCAGCAACCTTCTGCGGAAAACAAACAAATTGTGGTGGCCAGAGTAGATGGCGATGTGACAGTTAAGAGACTTGAAAAAAGTAGCAGTCCACATAAATTAAGATTACTACCTGAAAACAAAGCTTACAAGCCAATTTGTGTAGACCTTCGGGACCAGGAGTTTGCAATCGAAGGGATCGCGGTTGGCATCGTTAGACTAGCTCTGTAGTAGCACGGTGTCAAAAAATAATGGTGTAAAATACCATACGAATTACAAACTTTAGTGGAAAACTTCACTCTTACGACCTGCCATTGCGATCGGAATCGCATGCTGTTCTTGTAGATCTATGACTTTCCGTAGACCAGCATCTACCATCGATTTCGCAACATCCACGTGTTTATCTCCAAGATATGCTAAAACATCTGGGGCAAACTTCATCGTTACCAGCGTTCTTTGATCGGTCGCATGCTTTAGAGCGATGTCTCCATTCCCCTGAACAACTAACTCAAATTCTCTCAGTGCCATTAGAGGCTCTCCAGTTACTGTGCTTAACACGTTAAATCAAAACTTATTTCTACTATACATCGGCAAAGCTAGTTCGTCACTCCATCATAAGCTCCCAATGTGCGGCATGTGACAATTTATTTTGTACCTTGTACTTTCGCCTCCCATCTTCCTCCCGAATAGAAGGCAGTCCAACCTAAGGCCTTACCATTTTTTTCACTTCTGATATACTGCTCTTTCGTGTTACGACTGTAACGAACCACAGTAGGAAAACCATTTGGATCTTCTGTTGGTGCGGTCAACAAAAACTGATATTTAGGGTCAATCATTGCCCCATAGGGTTGCAACTCAGCAACGGTAGGCGCCCTCGTTTCTCGATGCCGCGGAAACTGACTAGCCGCCAAAAACAACCCAGACGCACCGTCTCTAAGGACATAATGATCTTCGACCTTTTCACACCTTAGCTCAGGCATCGAAATCGGATCAATCTTTGGGGGCGCTATCTGACCACTTCGCAACAATTTGCGCGTGTTTTTACAAGGTTGGCCCTCATCCGATATACCTGTGCAACCGAAATATTTGCCAAAGCGGCCAGTCTTGAGTTGCATTTGACTTTGGCACTTATCACAGTCAATTACCGGGCCCTCATAACCTTTTATTACATATTGTCCCATTTCTACTTGAAAACCCTCGCAATCAGGGTTGTTGCCGCACACGTGAAGCTTCCGTCTTGCATCAACAAGGTAGCTATCCATCGAGGTATTACAGATTGCACACCTTCTACGTCTCATTAAACTCTTGGATTCTGCCTCATCATCTTCTTCAATATTTACCGCGTCATCACCGGGTGTCAAATTTATCGTCGCTTTACATCGCTCCTTGGGTGGCATTCCGTAACCGGAACATCCTAAAAACACGCCTGTGCCAGCAGTTCTTATCGTCATAGGTCGCCCACACCCCGGATTGGCACAGACAATGTCTGTGATTGAGGGTAAATTGGGACGCATACCCTTTTTACTATCCTTTGCAATATGAAGTTGTTCACTAAAGTCAGCATAAAAATTGTCCAACAACTTCTTCCAATTTAGCGACCCTGAGGCAACTTGATCTAATCTTTCTTCCATTGTAGCCGTAAAACCATAGTCCATTAAGCCGGCAAAACTCTCTGACAACCTGTCGGTAACAATATCTCCAATCTTCTCGGCAAATAAACGCCGATTCGTTATTCGCACATAACCTCTTTCTTGTATAGTTGATATTATAGACGCGTATGTCGACGGTCTTCCAACAGCCCGCTTTTCTAATTCCTTAACTAAAGCCGCCTCTGAATAGCGAGCTGGAGGTTTTGTAAAGTGCTGTTTAGGGTCAAGCCTCAGAAGACCAACTCTGTCACCGGTTTTAAGGTCTGGTACTTCAATATCTTTTTCACCTTTGCGATAATTTGGGATCACAGCCAAATATCCATCAAAGCGAGTAATCCTGCCTCTTGCCACTAATCCATAGTCACCCGCCGAGAAGTGTATGGTGGTCGATAAAAATTCAGCTGGTGACATCTGAGACGCAATAAACTGCTGCCATATAATCTCATATAGCCTTACTGCATCACGCTCTACTCCGATGATTGAGGAAGATGTTAGGTTCACATTGGATGGTCTTATACATTCGTGAGCATCTTGAGCAGATGACTTGCTGCCATATATATTAGTTTCCTTTGAGAGATAACCCGTCGGATACTTCTGCTTTATAAACCCTCTGCAAGCACCAATAGCATCTTGACTCACATTAGTGGAATCCGTTCGCATATATGTAATGTACCCAGCCTCATATAGTCGCTGTGCTAAAGCCATGGTCCTCTTCACCCCAAAACGCAGTCGAGTGCTCGCTGCTTGCTGCAAAGTAGAAGTAATGAATGGTGGGCCTGGCCGAGATGATGTTGGTTTATCCTCGCGGTTTTCGACAACGAAATGTGAACTCTTTAAACGAGCGCACGCTTCATCAGCTTGCGACTTGTCCAAGGGACGAAAAGCCTCATTGCCGTGTGTCTTGACTTCTATTGTTAATTCAGCATCGTCTCCAAAAATCACATCCGCGGTGACAGTCCAAAACTCCTCTGGCTCATAGGCCCTAATCTCTCTTTCCCTCTCAACAAGCATTTTTAAGGCCACTGATTGCACTCTCCCCGCTGACAATCCTCGACCCACTTTTTCCCAAAGCAGAGGAGAGACCATAAAACCCACAATTCTATCCAAGAAACGTCTGGCCTGCTGGGCGTCCACACGATCAATATTAAGCTCACCGGGGGCCGCAAATGCTTGCTTAATGGCCTTCTTGGTAATTTCATTAAATACTACTCGCTTAAACCTACCAACGTCGCCTCCAATTACTTTAGTCAAGTGCCAAGCAATGGCCTCCCCTTCCCGATCCATATCCGTAGCGAGATAAATAACGTCTGACTTTTTTGCAAGACTCCTAAGTTCCCCAACTACTTTTTCTTTACCGGGCAAAGTATCATATTGAGCGCACCACCCTTTTTCCGGGTTAATGCCCATGCTGTTGTAAAGCTGGTGTTTGGCTTTGGTCTCTCTGTGTGTCCGCTTTTCTTCTGAAGTCATTTTCCGCGTGAGGGCCGCCAGTCTCGCTCGCTCCTTGGGGTCTGTACTGGCACGTGTTGCCCGAGATGGAAGATCTCGAACGTGACCAACACTGGACTTGACAACAAAATTTTCTCCCAAATATTTATTAATCGTTTTCGCCTTTGCTGGCGACTCTACGATTACTAAAGATTTACGCATTTTTGCCTGCCTTGATGTCTGCTCATACCATGTCGGTACCATTTTAAACAGCCATAATGAGTAGCTGCGCTGCTCCGTTTGGATCTTTGACAAAATTTTTATTTCATGTAACTGCCGCGATATATACTCGTTTGTACCCCCTTTGGTCAAGTTTTAGATTACTTTTTCTCTAGGGTATTCCTCATAAATTGGAGCATTTCATGCAGAGAATCAACAACATCAATAGTCTCTTTTTCCCTCCAAATAATGCCGACACCAACCTCATCAGATACAATAGCAATTGTAGAGTTCGGGGCTTGAGTAATAGCTAACTCTAAAACTTCAATCACATCGGAGTCTGGTATCCCGTCAAACCAATTCCAACCCTCAATGGGGGAACTCTTTCCGCGATTGCTTAAACAATGGAGCACCCATTTTTTTCTGGAGCGATCAGTTTTCCACTGAATCCTATAGCAAATAAATTCCAAACTGCTTTCATGTCCCAAAGCATCCGGACGACAATTTAGTGAAATTTGCAACCCAAGGGCACAAGCTCTTCGCCTTAACTTTGCTATGTGATTCTGTCGGCGTGATGTTCTAATACTAAAAAGAGGAGTCAATGCAGCCGCTATAATCACTAAAATTAGTATCCATTCTGTCATATGTCACCATAATTATTCTGACTAAAATACACGTGAGAAGAAAAAAATTCGAATTATTATTTTGTTATTTCCCTTGTTTCAGGCAACTGGGCAAATCAATTTTAAAGGATGCAAACACACCCCTCTCTAATCATGCTAAATTAACCCACAGGAAGAGTAGTTTTGAGACTTGTTCAAAAATAAAGCATGTTTTAAGCTTTGGGAGCCAGTGTTAACCAAACTGATCCCTCTTCTGTCGAAGCAAGGAAGCAAATTGTTACAGATATTTAATATCTCAAGACCAAAAACTAAAATAGTTAAGGTTATTTTACTTTCCATTATCCTGTTCGTTGGGTTGAACTCATTTGCATTTGCCGATATGAGCAGCTTGTCTCAAATCCCTGAAAAAATAAATTATGATGAGAGTAGCCTCTCTAGCTACAGAGAAATTTACAGTAAAGCGCAAAAGCTAGCTGACCGAGGTAACTGGCGAAAATTACAATCAATTAAAAAAAATTTAAAAGGCTATCCTCTTTATCCTTACCTTGACTACGAAGAACTTCTAGAAAAAATGAGCATACCTAACCGTGGAAAAATTTCTAATTTTCTAGCAACCCACAAAAACTCTGTCTTGGCATACCGACTGCGTTCAAAATGGTTAGACTATTTAGCTCGTAGATCTCAGTGGACTAATTACCTTAAGTATTATGCTCCTGGGGAAGCAAGTATTTCTCGCCAATGTCAATATTTTGAGGCGCTTTATCATCGGCAACGTCAAGAGGAAGCTCTCAAAGGTGGAGTCGCACTTTGGACTGTCGGGCACTCTCAACCACGCCAATGTGACCCGCTCTTCCGTATTCTCATTAGACACAAAGCCATAACCACCGATCATGGTTGGGAACGCTTTAATCATTCGGTTCGCGAGCATAATTACTCGTTAGCAACTTATGCGAACCAATTTGTCACTGACACAAAAACGAAGGAGCTTACTGAATCTTTTTTAAAAATCAAACAGAATCCAAATTACCTCCACAGTGCTATTAACAAACTTATGTCAAACAAGAGGTCGGCCCTATTAGTTGCATACACACTTGGTGATCTCGCTAATCACAACCCCAGAAAAGCGCATGATCTCTGGTTTAACTGGGATCACCGCGTTTTAGTCACCAACAAAGACTCGCATGAATTCATCTCAAAACTCGTAAAATCATTTATCAAGAATGATGCAATTCAAGATGCAGACAGAATTCTGCATGAATATGCTGAATTGATTAACACTGACCAAAACGGAGACCTTATCGAGTGGAGGATTCGTCATGCTTTGGGAGAACAAAATTGGACTGACGTAGAAAAATGGATTGGCAAATTACCGCATGCAATACAGAAAAAAAGTATTTGGCGCTACTGGCATATCCAAAGTTTGGAAAATAATATTAATTCTAAGAGGCGGGACTCAGATAATCTAAAAATGCAACTTGCGGAGGAACGTGATTTTTATGGTTTTGTCATCAGCGACAAGTTGCGTCAAGACTACAACTTTAATTATAGGCCAGCACCTGTAGATAAAACTGTTTCGGATAGGGTTAGGGCCATTGACGCTCTAAAACGGGCAAGAGAACTACATTTCCATGGCAATAAGGTAGAGGCAACTCGCGAATGGAATTCAGGGACACGTGACTTCGATAGAGCGCATTGGATTGCTGCTGCTCAACTCACTCATGAGTGGGATTGGCATAGCCGCGCAATTATAGCGTTGGCGTCTGCTAAATATTGGGATGATCTGGATATCCGGTTTCCAATGGCATTTGAAACTTCAATAAATTCGGTATCAATCAATTCAAATGTTCAGCCACATTTGCTTTTCGCGATCGCCCGACAGGAGAGCGCTTTTGAAGTGCATGCGGTATCAAGAGCAGGCGCAGCAGGTCTTCTTCAAATAATGCCACAGACAGCAAAATCAACGGCTATGTCACTCAATATTCCGTACAAAAACAGTCGACAACTATTCGAGATAGAGAAAAATTTACTCATAGGATCTAGTTATTTCAAAAGTCTTTTAGAACGTTATGATAATAATAGAATATTGGCACTGGCCTCTTATAACGCAGGACCCGACCGTGTGAGTACCTGGCTTTCAAGGAGCAGTGGCAAACTAACTTTTGACCTCTGGATTGAACTAATTCCCTTCCGTGAAACACGAAGCTATGTGAAGAGCGTGCTAATGTACTCGGCCATTTATTCCCATAAAATAGGGTCCCAAAGAAGGATGCTAGAGCCCAATGAAATTGAACTTTTACTCTGACTTTCAAGACAATCTTTGTGTTAATAGACATTGGTGTTAACTTATCAAGTCATCGTTTTAACGATGACAGACACTCAGTACTTCAAAATGCCTTGGACGCTGGTGTGGGAAAATTGGTTCTGACGGGTACATCCATTTCCGAGTCAAAAGAAACAATCGATATTTGTAATGTTTTATCTCACGATTTCCCGAATATGCTCCACGCAACTGTCGGCATTCACCCGCACAATGCTGAGCAGTTCACCAGGACTGTAGCTGAAAGTTTGTATGACCTCGCAGGTAAAGATGTGGTAGTTGCTATTGGCGAGACAGGATTAGATTTTTACAGAAACCTTGCAACGCCAAAAGATCAACAGGAGTCTTTTGTTGGGCATATAGAACTGGCCAAAGAAATTGGCTTACCACTATTTTTACATGAGAGGGATGCCGCCAAGCGGCAATTAGAAATTTTGAGCGATTATCGAGAACATATTTCAAAAGCAGTAATTCACTGCTTTACTGGGGACCGAGCAACCCTTCACAAATATCTCGATTTGGATCTGTATATTGGTATAACTGGGTGGATATGTGACGTACGTCGAGGTTCCGATTTACAAGCTATTGTGGCCGATATCCCCTTAAACCGGCTTATGATTGAAACCGATGCGCCATATCTTCTTCCTCAGAATATGATCTTTAAACCGAAAAATAAACGAAATGAACCGGCATTTCTTCCATGGATCGCAAAAAAAATCGCAAATCATAGGCTTGAATCAGTCAACGAAATTATCAATAAAACCAGTGAAAATGCAAAAATGTTCTTTGAAATAGAATAACCTGCACTGATGTCAGCTTGTTAGTCACATTGCATTATTGCACTTTCAGGCAAATCGGTTGACAATCTCAAATCTTTGATGATGATAGAAAATGTTTTCCTAGTCTTCAAAATCAAAGGGGCTCTCACCTGGCTCAGATCCGCCCCCGCCTTTACAAAACACTTTAGTGGCGTAGCACTTCGTACCCACTGGTCCTCCGGGACAGTCTTAAAAAACCGACCCATGTCAAGTTTTGCACTACATGAAATTCCACAATCCATTTCCTGGACAACTGGCCCCTCAGGCTGCTCTATGACTTTAAAGGTCATGGATAAAGCTGCATCTTGGTCTAGGTAGTCTCTCCAATCAAGGACAGAGGATGATCTCCAAAAGAATTCACCTCCAATATCTCCGTCACCATCACTACTCCAAGTTACCAACCTTGAGTCCTCCTGAACATCTCCATCAACCGTCATCACCGACAAAGATTGAGATGGCAAAACTGTACTTAGGCCAGACACAGGAATAACATAATCCGCTGAATCAGCTACGTAAGCCGCAAATGGTTTTCGCGTTGTTCCATTGAAAATTACCAACGGCTTCAAATCTTTTCTTGCACAAGCGACTTCCGTTAAGTCAGCCTCTACATCCAATGTGTCTTCATAGCTTTTCCCATATCCCCTCTCAAACACCATTAACCTAGCTGGCAAATCCGGGTTGCCCTTTAATATCTGAACATCCGGCCAACCAAACGGTAGTGTTCCTGTAAAATCAAATCTCGGTCGATCAGACTCGTCTGCTACCAAAACATCAGCGATACCATCACCCTCGCTACCAGGCAGCCATGCAACAACAAAGGCCTCAGACTGATTAATCTGAGAATTAACTATTAAGGGTCTTCCGGTTAGCATCACTGATACAACCGGAATGCCCTTCTCCCTCAGCCGAGAGAGAAGCCGAAGGTTATCAGAATACGAATCGCAAAATAATAAATCCTCTCGATCACCCACTCCCTCCGCATAAGGATCTTCTCCGAACACAACCACAGCAACATCTGGATTAAAAACATCGCTCCAGCTATCGTTTGTTGTTAATTCAGCGGAACCTCCTATATCCTCCACTGCTTTTTTTAGCCCCTCAAATATAGATGTGGCCCCCGGAAAATCTGCCGGAATATTTTTGTTTCCTTGCCAGCTCAGTGTCCAACCGCCGGATTGTTTCGCTACACTGTTGGCTCCATCACCCCCTACCAATATCTTAGGTTTTCCGCGAAGGGGTAAAATCCTGCCGTTATTTTTCAAAAGCACGAGCGATTCTC
>DDII01000006.1 GCA_002338445.1 Cellvibrionales bacterium UBA1854
AAACCTTCAATATCATAAAGATACTTAATCAGTTGGTAGATGATTTGTTGTTTCTTGGTGTATCTCTGATGGGTTGTAAGGTTGTTAGTGTGAATTTCAACGGTAAATGTAAGGAATGTTGTTGTTGAGTAGAAACTGTTACTTACAATTCTACTCAACGGTTACCGATTTAGCTAAGTTTCTCGGTTGATCGACGTCAGTTCCCTTTAAAACGGCTACATGATAAGCCAGCAACTGTAAAGGTACCGTGTAAATAATAGATTTTAAACTTTCGGGAACTTTTGGCATCTCGATTACTACTATCCCCGGCTTATCCTCAAAACCGGCATTCACATCTGCAAACAAAAATAGAGTACCTCCTCTGGCTCTTACTTCGGCAAGATTTGACTTGAGTTTATCTAATAAATCATTGGTCGGCGCTACCACAACTACTGGCATATTCTCGTCAATGAGGGCAAGAGGACCATGCTTTAACTCACCCGCCGGATATGCTTCCGCATGTATGTATGAAATCTCTTTCAATTTCAGCGCTCCTTCAAGCGCGATCGGGTAATGCTCGCCGCGACCTAAAAAAAGAGAATGGTTTTTATCTACAAATTGCTCTGCAACAATTTTAATACGGCTATCTAACTTTAAAATTGCGTCACAATAGATCGGTAAATTGCGCAAATCCTCTATATATTTAAATTCAAATATTTTCTTGGAAGACAGACATTTTGCTAACGACATTGACAGCAACCTTAATGCCACTAATTGTGTTGTAAACGCTTTTGTAGATGCTACACCGATTTCTGGACCTGCTTGCGTTAAGAAGACTAAATCCGATTCTCGGACAAGAGTGCTATTAGCAACATTACAAATAGAAAGTGATCCAAGATATCTGCTAGATTTTGCTTTTCGCAATGCAGCCAGCGTATCCGCTGTTTCGCCTGACTGAGAAAGTGTTACAAAAAGCGTATTTGGAGAAATTGCGACCCTTCGATAACGATACTCACTAGCGACTTCCACTAAACAGGGTATCGCACAATCTTTCTCGATCCAGTGCTTTGCCACTAAACCAGCGTGAAAGCTTGTACCACAGGCCACTATTTGGACGCATGCAGTACGCCTAAACAAATCCTCAGCTCCGTAACCAAAAACACCTACATTTACCTCTATCTCTCCCAGCCGACCTCGCAAGCTTCTGCCAAGAACATCCGACTGTTCAAAAATTTCTTTTTGCATAAAGTGGCGATAGTCTCCTTTGGACGGCACTGCGTCCTTATCTCCCATCTGCTCTTGATGACGTTGCACAACACTACCGTTGGCATTAAAAATGCTGATGCCATCTGCTCGACACTCTATGGAATCGCCCTCCTCTAAAAATATAAATCGATCGGTTACTTGGCGCAGTGCAAGTTGGTCTGATGCCAAATAATACTCTCCAACACCTACTCCGAGAATCAATGGGCTTCCAGAACGAACACCTATTAAAGATAATGGATGCGTTTCAGAAACTACAACAAGCGCGTATGCACCCTCTAATTGTTTTACAGCTTCTTGAACCGCTGTCAGCAAATTATCATTGCTCTTACTGTATTTATGGATTAAGTGTGCGATCACTTCGGTATCGGTCTCTGAGACAAAAATATATCCCAACGCAATTAATTCACTTCGCAAAGTTTGATGATTTTCAACTATTCCATTGTGTGCGACCGCAATACCGCCAGAGGTGTGCGGATGAGAATTGAGCGTATTTGGCACACCATGTGTCGCCCAGCGAGTGTGGGCTATCCCAACCTGCCCCTCAATCAAATCACTAGTAACCAGCGCGTCTAGATCACGAACTTTACCTTGCGTCTTACGAACATGCAGTTGCTGGTTATCATCAACCAATGCAACCCCCGCTGAATCATATCCGCGATATTCGAGACGTCTCAGTCCTTCGATTAAGACCCCATAAGAATCACGCTGCGCCACCATACCAATGATTCCGCACATACACTTAAATTTCCCTTAACTATTTTTTGGAGGTTTCCATCCAGTCACGTTACGCTGTTGAGCTCTTCCGACTGCCAGCTGCCCCTGCGCAACTGAGGTGGTGACCGTAGAACCAGCCGCGACGAAAGAATTATCGGAGAGAGCGATCGGTGCAACTAGGGTGGTATTCGATCCAACGAAAACATTTTCACCAATAGTCGTCTCGTGCTTTTTACTACCATCATAATTACATGTAATGGCTCCAGCACCAATATTTGCGCGCGGACCAATCTTAGCATCTCCCAAGTAAGTAAGGTGGTTTACCTTGCTTCCGTGTCCAACAGTGGTCTTCTTAATCTCTACGAAGTTTCCAACGCTCGAGCCCTCTCCAATAAGAGTGCCTGGTCTCAATCGAGCAAAGGGGCCCACTATGGCGCCACTTTTAATTCTAGATGAATCGACGATTGAGTTTGCTTTAATTTCCACACAATCATCAATTATGCTATTTATTATATGACAATTAGGTCCTATCGAAATGTTGTTACCGAGTTGTACCTCTCCTTCAAAAATACAATTTACGTCGATATAATTATCAAAGCCTGTCTTTAATTTCCCTCTCTGATCAAACCGATCGGGATCTGCAATTGAGTTACCAGCCAACATGAATTCGTTGGCTAAATACTTTTGGTATGAACGTTCTAATCGACTCAGTTGCTCTCTATTATTTACTCCTTCGACCTCTATATTAGAGTTGGGTTGAATCCGTTTGATGAAGCACCCATTAAGTCGTGCTATTTCAATAATATCGGTTAAATAGTATTCATTTTTTTTGTTACTATTTCTTATTTGAGGGACCCAATTCTTTAGCTGCGATGAATTCATCGCCATAACCCCTGTGTTAACCTCAGTTATCTTCAACTGATTCGGAGTGGCATCACTTTGTTCAACAATAGATTCGATACTACCCTCTTCATTACTCACGATTCTTCCATAGCCAGATGGATTATGTTTTTCTGCAGTCAATAACCCCATTTGGCCTTCCTTAACCGCTTCTATCATTTTCTCGATTGTACTTAAGCTAACAAGTGGGACATCACCATATAAAATTACTACATTAGATAAATCACGTATATATGGTAGGGACATTGCAACGGCATGGGCTGTTCCCAATTGTTCAGACTGCCGAACAAAAATGCAGTTTCTTTGGGCATGAAATTTCTCCACAGCTTCGGCTTGGTGTCCAGTAATTACAATAATTCTACAGTCTGAGACGCAGTTGACTGTGGATATGACGTGCTGAAGGAGGGTCCGCCCCGCCAGCTTATGGAGGACCTTAGGGAGCGAAGAATTCATTCTTGTTCCTTTTCCCGCGGCTAAAACAACCACGTCAACTTTATTCATGTACGAACCGTGTCAACATCTATGTTAGCTACCCTAAAGATCTTTAAGAAAAAATATAAGGAATCCTTTGCAACATGTCATGTTTAAAAAACACTCCAACATGAGTGTTAAAAATTTTATTTCTGTAAAGCAACCTCGGTGCCAATATTATAGCTTCATTACAAAAACCCTGGCTCTAGTTACCCAGCTTTTTTCGCAGTGCTTTTACAGTTCGCAACTGAGCTGTCGCCTCTGCCAACATTGCAGTGGCTTTACTAAAATCAACATCGCTGGACTGATTTACAATGCGCTGTTCTGCGGATTTTACAGCCGTAGCTGCAGAGGCTTCATCGATATCTGCTGCCCGCACTGCACTGTCAGCTAGAATTGAAATACTGGTTGGTTGCACTTCAATATATCCACCAGAAAGATAATAAATCTCTTCT
>DDII01000014.1:0-39834 GCA_002338445.1 Cellvibrionales bacterium UBA1854
TACATGGTTATGGAAAAACCGCAAAAGGCACTCGCCACGCTTAAAATAGCCTTTGATCTAGATCTACTTGAGAAAGAGTCATCTTTGAAATCTCTAGTACAGTTAGCTCTCATGCAGGGTATTCCGGAGCATGCAGCGCGTTTGTTAGAGGATGCTATTGCCGCTGAACTGTTACCTCTTGAAGAGCAATACCTTGATATGCAGGCGCAGGCGTGGGTAATGGCACGAGAGTCCGAAAAGGCGGTGCTTACGCTTAAGAAACTTACTGAATTGGAAGATGGGGGTGAGGCATGGATGAGAATAGCCCAAATCCATGTTGAGAATACTGAATGGTCAGAGGCCCGAGCAGCGATCAGTAACGCCCTTAAAAAAGATTTAGATAGTCCCGGGAGGGCCTGGCTATTGTTGGGAATTGCCCAGAGTGAACTCGGCATGTTCAACGATGCCCGGAGTGCTTTAAGGCGAGCTAAAGCATTTGAAGACACAGCGAGATCAGCAAAAGCTTGGATGCGTTACTCCGAGGACATGAAGAGACAGGCAGCGTGGATTACGTCAAATCAGTGAGAACAGTTCGGGGGTTTCCGTTCAAAAGCGAGAATAGTGACCTAAAGTGCAGAGTTCCTGGGTATAATCTAATTGTTTCAGCACTTTTGAGTATCTTATCCATTGTGACTGTCATAATCTTCAAAAACTATCGAGTAGATTTTTGCTCCATTAAGCTTAAATTCCAATCGTATGGATTTGAGCCGCGTGATGTGTGGTGCAAAAACTAACTTGTCAGTTGACGTTTCATAGATCCGCTCTTTAGCAATAGGCTCATTTTTTTCGTCAAATAAGTTTGCTTCCAGCCAGCCATTCCCCTTGATATCTGCGGTTATTTTAATTGCTTGGCCAGTTTGTTTGAATATTTGAGTGGTTACGACTCCAATTTTTTTTGGATTGACCTGCTCATAACCGGCGAAGCCATCGGGTCGGATGGTGGCCAGCGCTAGGCATCCATTTCTCCAACTCGTGTGTAACCAGTCGCTACCGCCATAATAGATACGAATTTCATTATCGAGGAATATCGGTGCTGCGCATGCGTAAACGCACCCGTAATCGTAATCGAGGATGTCTTCAGAGCAATGGATAAATGGCTCTCCCTTGTTTATACGACGCCAATTCTTTGTATCTGGACTCCAAGCAAGCTCAGTCCAAACTCGATCAGAATTTTGGTCGTGAATTGCGAGTAATCCGATGTATGTGTTTGCATGATAAAAAATGGGCATTGCGTAAGGTTGGTGATTGTAAGAGTTACATCCCAACACTACCTCAGGTCTAGACCATTCCATAAAATCGCTGCTCTCAATGCGCGAGACCTCGCGACCCCAAGCATGATTAATTTTTGTGGGTGGACCCTCTAGTTTGCGATCAGTCTTCCCCCAAGTCCTTGTAAATGCAACATATTTTTCTAACGTTGGCGCCCAAATGACATTGTTGTGGGTGTCTCCGGCAATCTTATCTTTGCTAACGATTTTTCTTGCAGTTGACCATGAAAGACCATCTTCTGAGTAGCTCGTTTTTAGGCCTTGAAAGATTGACTTGTAGAGTTGTGATTTGTTCTCTGCGCGAGTGTCCTTAAAGATGCCAGCACCATGAGGTCCTCTCCAGACTATGTTATTCCTATAGCTTCCCTCAAACGATATAAATTGTAGATCTGGTTTATCCCATTTTAATCCATCCTCAGATGTTGCATAACAGATGCCCATCTCCTGAGAGTCATGACCTTCATAGGTTATCCGTTTTCGTTGTGATAGCGACATATTTTTCGATGAGTGAGCGACTATGAAGGGGCTATACCAGCACTTATATAGCTTTTCACCCTCATCATAGAGAACATTACCATAAAGATTATCAAATCGTTTTTCCCAGGGCTTGTCCTCCATCATCAATGGATTGGCATTATGTTTAATTACGCAACCAACCTTCAGTTCAACATTGTCAGCGCTCATGACGTTACGCGTATCCAGCAGTAAAAATCGTTTCTTACGGATTACTTTCATAGGGATTCTTATTTTGTTGACGTGAATGCAGTACTTTTGTTTATGTAATAAGTTTAATAGTAGTAATTTACTATAGTAATTTTCGACCGAGCTAAAACTGTGTAACTAAGACTACCACCTCAGCTGAGCAGAGATCAAAGCCAAAAAAACCTCTTTTGTCGAGTCTCCGACGAGTACTCGTTGGAAATAATTTTTCAATTGTCGTGTAAATATTCGCGAGGCTCGCGAGATTCTAGTATTCGTTCTTGTAGCATCTGACCTAAACGACTCCTTTCGCTCGCATATTTTGTAGTTGAATAAAGATTTGTAATTTCCTTGGGGTCTGATCTGTGATCATACAATTCAGCGCCATGAATACCACCATCCCACTCCGTATAACGGAAATGTTTAGTTTTTATGGTATATCCCATTGTGTTTTTTAGAAGCACTCCAGGCCTGATAGAGCTACTCGCCTGACTATGACTCATGCTCAGTGCGGAAGATCGGATAAGTTTATTAGGTTGCTCTAGAAGTTCAGCGAAACTTTTCCCAGCGTTGTGCTCAGGTATGTCTACTCCGGCTAGTGAAAGTATTGTTGGGTAAATATCAATCAACTCAATCATGGTTTTGGTCGCCACGCCAGGCCTTTTTACGTGTCGGGAAGCTATGACTAGCGGAACTCGAAGTGTTTGCTCGAACAAGTTGGGTTTTTGCCAGAGATCATGCTCTCCAAGAAGGTATCCATGATCCGAAGTAAATAGTATTAGTGTTGATTCTCTGAGATCTAGGTCATCAAGTTTTTGAATTAGTCGGCCTATTTCATCGTCTATGAAACTTATAGAGGCATAGTATGCCTGCATCATCTCTTTTTTTACATATTCAGTCATTTCGAGCTGATAAGGACGATCTGACAGCTGAGGCAATGGAATATCTTCGCGATCATTTTTCGGGACGGATTCAGTGGAAATTTTAGTGGTTGGATATAGATCAAAAAAGTGCTCTGGTGCAGAAAAAGGGACATGGGGGCGGACATAACCTACGGCGAGAAAGAATGGTTTATCATCCTGATTTTTTGACATGTTGGTGAGTATTTTAGAGGCCAAGTTGGTAATTTTTCCGTCCGTATAATCATTCCTACTCCCGCCTAGTCTGATTGTGCTGAGCCAGCCCCCATTCATATTTGAGTCTTTTGACTTCTCGTTGATGTGAGGGCCAAGGTACTTTATTTCCTCTGCACTCGTTCGATCGATACCCGCAGGATTATGGCTTTCGCTCCAAGAGATGGGATCGACATCATAGTTAGGACTACCGATACCGCTTGGCACATTAAAATGAAAAATCTTTCCTACCGCTGCAGTGTGGTATCCGTTCTCCTTTAAAATCTGAGGTAGAGTAGCTACCTTGGGCACTTTGTCTCTTAATTTATGATGAAGCCGAGATACGCCATTTTGCTCAGGGTAAAGCCCTGTTAGAAAACTTGCTCGGCTCGCCATGCATTGCGGATAGTTAGCGTAGGCTCTATCGAAACGTATTCCAACCTTTGCGAGCCTGTCAATGTTCGGAGTTTTGGCAATGGGATCTCCATATGTCGCTATCCTTGTATTTAAATCATCGGTCAGAATCAATAAGATATTTGGTGTACAGAAGCATGCCTGAGCAAAAGAGAGACCCAAAACCACGCTAAAAGTTCGGTAGAGGGCTTGTTTAATTTTGTGATTTCCCATATTTAACGTTCTCTTTCCCTTGGTCGTCATGGCATTCGTTGTCATTTTGTGTCTTTTGAAGTCGGCCAGCTATGATGCCATTGATAAATTCTGGATCAATTGATAATGCGTTCAAGAAACTTATGGCGGTTAAGCTATCGGTGTCTTTTTTTCTTTCATTTTAAGTATTCAACAAGCATCATACCATCTCTTTTTTTATATGCGGCTTGGAACACAGGTCGGTCGGTAAGAAAAGTGAGACTAAAGGCGTATACTTTTGAATTTTGCCTCTATACTTTGGAGTCACATGTAAATGGATATTAATCGGAATCCAGGTATCCATGATCTTTGGTTTTTACCGCTCGGTGGGTGCGGTGAAATCGGAATGAATCTAAATTTAATTGGACATAATTCTGAGTGGCTTATGGTTGATTGCGGTATTAACATCACAAGTTCAGCCCTTCCGGGAGCGCAACCTCTTATTGAGATTCCTTATACTGACTTTGTTGATAAACAAAAATCGGGATTACAGGGCATTTTAATTACACATGCTCATGAGGATCATTTTGGCGCTTTAAGCTTGCTTTGGAGGCGCTGGCAGTGTCCAGTTTTCGGCACTGCTTTCACCCTTTCTGTTATAAGGAGGAAAGCTTTAATGAGAGGGTTAGCTCCACCGGATCTTATGGTAGAGACGAAGTTCGGAGATAAGACTCAGCATGGTTCTTTTTCTGTAACCTGGCATCCTATGACTCATTCAACCCCGGAAAATTGCGCACTTGAGATTACAACTAGTGCTGGCACGATATTTCACTCAAGTGATTGGAAGGTGGATAAATCTCCGCAGATTGGTAAGTCCTTCAGACCAAAACGGTTCGCTTCAATTGGTGAACGGGGTGTGGATGCATTTATTTGTGACTCAACGAATGCTCAAGACACTGGTTTTAGTGCCAGTGAGGGAGATATAGTCCCTGGGGTAAAGCGAATATTTGCTAACGAGATGGGACGGATTATAGTTGGCTGCTTTTCAAGTAATATCGCTCGAATTAATACAATCGCGAAGATCGCGGTAAACAGCGGGCGCTTCGTTGGTTTGTTGGGTAGGTCTTTGTCAGTTATGGTTGAATGCGCGAAAGAACGGGGTTTCTTAGATTCAAGTATAAATTGGGTTGATGCCGAACACATTGGTTATCTTCCCAAAAATGAGGTTTTGATTTTTGCCACTGGAAGCCAAGGAGAGCACGGAGCAGCGCTATCCAAACTTGCCACGGACTCGCATCGTTCAGTAAGTCTGGATACGGGTGACGTAGTAATTTTTAGCTCGAGTGTCATTCCAGGGAATGAATTTGTTGTAAAAAGTTTATTTCGCAAGTTAGAGGAGCTGGGTGCAAAGGTCTTGCACCCCGGTAATACCGATGAAACACTTCACGTAAGTGGACATCCTTGTGAGAATGATTTGAGACAGATGTATGAATTAATCAAGCCAAAAATTGTTATTCCTGTGCATGGTGAGAAAGGTCATCTAGATGCTAACGCTAATATAGCGCAATCGTGCGGCATCTCAGATGTTTTAAAGGGAACGAATGGGGATTTATTTTGCATCCGCCCAAAACCGGCCATCATCAGAAGATTCATCAAGATAGGAAGGTTACCTTTGCCTGAGTTCAGGAAGAATAGTTAGTTGTCCCATATTGAAAGGTTTCGATTTGCTTCAGATTTTTGAAAGACAGGTACTTAAGTTTCTTCTCGAACGCGCCTCACGGCGAAATTTCGGGAATCACCCTGAGATGGTATGTTTTGCCCATGATGCGATTTCGAGGAAAATATTTATCGATGGCTTATTTGAAAAACGAGAGTTACTTTCGTTAAAAAAGTTTTTGAGCATTAATCTTAAACAGATGAACACCTGTTTTGACTTGGGAGCAAATATTGGAAACCATTCACTATTTTTTGCTCAACTTTTTGGTAACGTCGTCAGTTTCGAGCCTCATTCCAGAATTTATAAGATATTAGCTTTGAATACAGAATCGTCAACTAATATTGAGGTAGTAAACGCCGGTTTAAGTGATAAGGCGGGTATTCTGGGGGCCTTTGAGCAGCCATTGAATTTAGGGGCCTCGAAGATAGTAGAAAACTCTGAGGGAAATATTTTCTTCAGAGTAGTAACTCTTGACCAGTATGTTATTGAGAATCCCTATAATTCGATTGATTTCATAAAGATGGATGTGGAGGGACATGAGCTAAGCGTCTTAAAAGGGGCGACTCAAACGCTAAAAAATCACAGACCAATTCTAGCTCTTGAATTACATGCCAGAAAAGACTCTCAAAAAGCTACTCAGATCATGGTATTTCTCCGGCAGCTGGGATACAACTATGTGTATTATATGTCGATTGACTATCTCTCAAAAAACATATTTAACTTCAAAAAAATTGCTATCAATAACGTTAAGAAACTGCCTAGAAAAAATCATAAAATGGTGTTGTTCACACCGTAAATTAATAAACAGCAACCAAAATCTTTTTGCTTTCGCTTATCTTGTAAGTATTACTTATCAACTTATTTATGTCTCGATGAATTGCGAAAAGAGTAACTTATCTCTAGCATGTGACCTGAGCTGAACTGTTTTGGTAATTTCAAGCCAAATATGGGTTTTAATTAAATCAGTGAGTGTTGAGCCTCCGAGAGAGCGCAGGATAAAAATTAAAATATGAGTAATAGAGCTATACATATCGGTCATCAGGTGAGAAAAAAAAATGAAGACTGCGTGTCAGGCTCTTATGTTCATTTACATGGAGAGCAGTATTATTGTATCGAAAACTTTGATCGCATGGATGATTTCTTTGTAAGCTTGGTGAGTGATTCCAACCACTGGATGTTTATCTCGACCCTTGGAGGACTTACTGCGGGACGGGTTAATGCAGAAAGCGCACTTTTCCCTTACTACTCCGACGACAAAATTAGAAGTAACTCTTCTCACACAGGTAGTCGAACGCTTGCTCTAGTAACTCGAGGAGATAGGACATCACTTTGGGAGCCATTTTCTGAGTTCTATGACGGAGTATATAAAGTAAATCGAAAACTTTACAAAAATGTGCTCGGAGACAAGATTATTTTTGAGGAAAAAAATCAAGACCTCTCAGTTACCTTCCGCTACACCTGGCGAACCTCACAGAGGTTTGGATTCGTTAAAACATCGACTTTAATTAACAATGGTCACGAGCCCGTTGAGATAGATATTGTCGATGGGATTGAGAATTTGCTCCCGTATGGAGTCGAATCAGGTGCTCAAAATACTCTCAGCTGTTTGGTGGATGCCTACAAAAAAAATGAGTTAGAGGAGTCTTCTAAACTTGCTCTTTATACCATGAGTTCGATATTGATTGATCGAGCGGAGCCCAGTGAGGCGTTGTCTGCAACGACTGTTTGGTCTGTAGGCTTGCCTGATGCGTGTATTCTTCTTTCTTCACTTCAATTGCAAAACTTTCGTGAGGGCATCCCAATTTCGAAGGAGATTGATCTGTTTGGCCGCAGAGGCGCTTATTTTGTTAATGCTCTTTGTGAGCTTTCGGGAGTAAATGAGATTAGCTGGGATATTGTCGCGGAAGTTAACCAAGGCCCAGCCAAGGTTAGAAAACTTCTTCAATATATCAATAAAAATCAATGCATTAAAGATGATATTGAAAAAGATATATCACTAGGTTCTACAAATCTCAGTCGTATCATCGCAACCGCTGATGGTTTCCAAGTTGGTGAGGATCTTTTAAGTGTAAACCACCACTATTCAAATGTATTATTCAATTTGATGCGCGGAGGCGTTTTTGAGAGTAATTACAGAATTTCACGCGAAGACCTATTGGACTTTATGAAATCAACGAGTCCAGCAACTTTTGATCAGAACCCAAGTTTCATAAAATCTTTAGACGAAGAGTTTCTTCATGAAACCCTGATTCGTGCATCCAAACTTGATGGCGACAAAAATTTACAGCGTATCTGCTATGAGTACTTGCCGTTGTCGTTTAGCCGTCGACACGGAGATCCATCAAGACCTTGGAATCAATTTAATATTCAGGTCCAGCGTGCGGATGGAGCAAAACTTCTTAACTTTGAGGGTAATTGGAGGGATATCTTCCAGAATTGGGAGGCATTGTGTTTCTCTATACCCGGTTTTGCGGAGAGCATGATTAGCAAATTTGTGAATGCCTCAACACTTGAGGGATATAACCCTTACCGAATTACTAGGGATGGAATTGACTGGGAAACATTAAATCCTGACGACCCATGGTCAAGCATAGGATATTGGGGAGACCACCAAATTATCTACTTGCTAAAGTTGTTAGAGTTCTCTAGTAATCACCATCCTGAGAGACTTAAAGAGTTTTTGACACTTGACATTTTTTGTTATGCGAATGTGCCCTACAGAATAAGGCCGTATTCGGAATTGTTAAAGGATCCATTCAATACCATTGATTTTGATTATGACTTGGAGACTTTGATCCAAAATAGAGTTAAGTACGCGGGCTCAGATGGAAGACTCGTGTGGAATGACCAAAAGAAAGTCTATCAAGTTAATTTATCTGAAAAACTGATCGTCACTATGTTGGGAAAGCTATGCAATTTTATTCCTGGTGGCGGCATATGGATGAATACTCAGCGCCCTGAGTGGAATGATGCAAACAATGCTCTTGTCGGTAACGGTATTTCTGCAGTCACTCTATTTTACATACGTCGATTTCAGAGCTATTTATTGAATTTATTTTCGTCGGTAGATCTCTCTGAGGTAAAGATTTCTTCCGAAGTAGTGAAACTATTTAATGCTGTCGATGAAATTCTTACTAAAGCAGCATCTCGGATGAACGAGGATATGTCGGGTCTTTATCGAAAAAAATTGTTAGACCAGTTAGGAGCCGCTGCTAGTGAGTTCAGAGAAAATTTTTATTCCAATGGTATTTCTAATACTTGCCGTCCTTTGAAGGTGCGGTCACTTATTGCTTTTTTTCGGCTAAGTCTTCGTTTTATCGATAGGACTATCTCCGAATGTCGTCGCGATGATGGCCTCTATCATGCGTATAATTTGATGACAGTGAATGATTCTGGAATCACAATCTCGCGGCTTTACAAGATGTTGGAGGGTCAGGTTGCTATTCTCAGCTCTGGTTACTTAAGCCCAAAACAGGCACTTGGGGTGTTGTCAGCGCTCAGGAAATCAGATATTTACGATGAGCGGCAGGGTTCATACCTCTTATATCCTGACAGAACACTTCCTCGTTTTCTTGATTTAAACGTAATTTCTAGCGAGCAGTTCGAGCGCTCACAACTGCTACAAGCTTTAGTTTTGGATAACAATTGTTCCCTTATTGAGGCCGATTCCTTTGGGGGGTATTACTTCAACGGATCATTTAATAATGTTCAGGATGTCAAAGACACCCTCATAAAGCTTGCTGCTAGAGGATATAAAACACTCGTAGTCCAAGATCAAGCATTAATCATTCAGATGTTCGAGGATGTCTTTAAACACCATAGCTTCACCGGCAGGTCTGGTGCCATGTATGCGTATGAAGGACTCGGATGTATATATTGGCATATGGTATCTAAACTTACGCTAGCGACAATTGAAAATATTTACAATGCCAAAATCAGCAACGTTGATACTAAGATAATAGATGCTTTGATAAAAGTATATTTTGAAATACGCGGAGGAATTGGATTTAACAAAACACCACAACATTACGGAGCCTTTCCGACGGATCCTTACTCTCATACTCCCGGATTTGCAGGCGCCAAACAGCCAGGCATGACAGGGCAGGTGAAGGAAGAAATCATTGCACGGCTGATGGAATTGGGTATTCGGGTTGAAGAGGGGTGCATAGGTTTTCATCCTTTTATTGTGCGAAAATCCGAATTTCTCTTGTCACCACAGACATTACATTACTTTGATGTCAATGGTCAGCAAGAAACGCTTGCGCTAGCGCCTGGGCAGATGGCCTTTACTTACTGTCAAATACCCTTTGTGTATCAGATTGGAACTAAATTTTTAATTGAAATAACATATCTGGGTGGTTCAAAAAAGAAAATTGAGGACACATTTATTGATTGCAGTGCATCGTCAGCAATCTTTCGTAAGACAGGAGACATCCACAAAATAATAGTAACGCTAGAGCCGGGCTTGGAGTGAAAGCTGCGTTTGGATACCACATGGCTCGCCATGAGATTAATTACTGATGAGATCCACTTCCAGGGTTATCGACCGTTGTCGTCTGAGGTCAAGTTGGGCGCGTATTTTATTAGCTCTTTGTTCATCAAGCTCATAGTTCCGCATTATGATAATGGCCGCCAATGTTCCGGTAATCGGGATACAGATATAGCTTAAGCGCAAAAGCGTCAAGGTATCCTTGGTTTGTAGTGCTATGGACTGATCAAAGCCGATTACACTGAGAATCAACCCACTTGCTCCCCCCGCTAATGCTGCACCGAACTTTACCATCCACCAATAAATAGCTCCAAAAATACCCTCCCTGCGTTTGCCTGTTTCCAGTTCATCCATGTCACAGATGTCCGCAGTCATCGACATCATTATGGTGAACAAACCGCCGATACCAAATGCGAAAAGCGGTAGGGGTAATAACATCATCCATGGATTTTCGGGGGAAAACCCCCACCAAAAAAGTACATAGCCAAGAATTGAAATTGACTGTGTATATAAAAATGTTGTCTTCTTACCAAATTTTTGCGCGCAGTGATTGACTATCGGTATAACCAGAAAACATGTGCATAGTGCGCCCACTGATCCGAATAAAGTCGGCCATACTCCAGCTTGAACTGGATCACCGTTATTCATGTAGTACACCACGATAAACCACGAAAATGCTGCAATGGTTTGAAAAGCATTGAAGACTAGAAATGTTGCAAGACAAATCTTTTGGAAGGGTTTATTTTTAAGTGTAATAATAATTCCTTGAATGAAATCTCTTAGTGAAATTTTTGCAGGGTGGGAAACTTCAGCCAATTTATGCTCGACTTTTTCAGTGTTATCAAATGTGCAAAAAAAGGCAGGTATAAGCGCTATAGCCATACAGGCCCCTCCGATCCAGATCGAGAGGCTTTTGGCGCCGTCGGCTGCGGATGAGAACCATGCAGGGTCGTACAAGATTACCCAAAACCAGGGCGCGATAACCCACGCCCACTGACCGATCCATTGTGCGACTGCCATGAGATGCGTTCGCTCGTGATAGTCATTACTCATTTCATACCCCATTGCTACATAGGGCACTCCGAAGATGGTCATTCCAATCCAAAAGGTGCAACACCAGGCCAGAAAATAGTAAAAATTGTACATTTCAGAATTCTCGGCCGAAAGTTGCCACATCATTACAAACGAAACCCCCGAGATGATAGCGCCAACGAACACATAGGGTCGGCGTTTGCCCCAACGAGATACCGTGTGATCTGAAATATAACCCATTAGGGGATCTGTAATCGCATCAATGGTTTTCGGGATGAAGAATATAAGGGACCATAACAGGGGACTCATCCCTAATCCCTGAACGAGGACAACCATAAATATTCCAAGCACAGCGGGGAACATCTGGTTGGCCAGCATTCCGATACCGAAGGCAATTTTTTGACTTAGTGGAATTGACTGATGGCGTTTGTCTTTAGTATTGGTTCGGATCATATAGTTGCGCTAAGTTGCTATTATTTTTTAATCTACTCTCTCATGAGTTTAGTCGTTTGGTTGGCTAGCGTCCCGTTTGCAACGACCAATAACGGTATATTCGCGGTCGATGCACCATTAAACGGATCCTCGACATAAATGAATAGGCGATATTCTCCTGGTTTCGGTGCGTAAAATATTAATTCGTTGACGTTGTAAAATTTCTTAGTCCACAAAATCGCCGGCTGGACCTCTAAGTCACCTCCATCGCTCTCACTGGCTTTATCTACCTCTTCCATTAGTTCCCATCGATAATTAAGTCGATGCTCTTGCTGATAATAAAACTGAATGTGCGCTTTGTAAGCGCTATTCGCAACCAATGTAATAACATTTTTTCCATTTTCATCTAACACTGTCATTGATAAACGTGTGGGCAGCGGTCGTTCTGAAAGTTTTCCTGTCCAAAGAAAATACATCGTTTGCATCATTTCGGTATGACGGCCATTTTCCAGAAAGAGCCCATACCAGGTCGGTGTTCTCTCTTGCTTTTGTCCCCAGAGAAAAACAAAGGCTCCAAGGCACTGATTTTTATTGGTGATAATAAAGTTGTTATATCGACTCTCGATTACGGCAGCTTTTTCACTGCTAGTTTGTTCAATTGGTCTTCCCCAAGGGGTACAAGGAACCTCCCAATGTCCGGTCACACCCCATTCTGACACAGTATAGGCGCCTTCATAATTACTTAAACGCAGATACTCTGGAAGCTTTGCGATGTCCCCATACATTTGAAAAGATAACAAGTCTAGATCTTGGCACCTCTCAGAGACTATTTTGATGATTTCTGGTTCTGCGCCTGCTAGCATGGTCGTCGTTGGGTGGTTCCCATCAATTATATGAATCATCTCAGATATTTCATTTACTGCATCCCAAACGCAAGGGTTTTCATGCCTTAAGTTGAGTTCATTACCTATGCCCCACATCAACAAAGCTGGATGATGTTTTAATCGCTCCACATCTCGTCTAATACTTTTCAGCTGTCCTGCCACCGCTTCTTTATCATTATAATTGAAGCCATGTCTTTCGCGAGCTACATCTATACCCATGCAGACTAAAAGCCCTGATTCTTCAGCCTCGTCTAAGATCTGGAGAGCTCTTTTATCTCCATCTTCAATACGCCAGGTTCGGAATGCGTTTCCTCCAAGTCTGGCGAGACTTTTTATGCCACCGAATTCAAGTCCAGCTCCTTTGATGAAAAATTTTTTTCCATTAACTAGCAGGCGGTAAGAGCCAAGATTGTCTATTAATTCGACTTTGTTTCGCTTTGTAATTAGACGAACTCCATATTTATTAAGCGAGTGACATAGACCCGATACCTCGCTTAGCCGTTGTTAGATGACTAGATATGTTATTTTTGTAGTGATTTAAATGCGCCAAATTGCCAATTACGTATTGCTAAAACAGCAGTGACTCCACTTTTTTGTTTCATAGGTACCCCAGTATCGTCGAGGTTAATATTTTCAAATTCCTGAGCAAGCTTATTGATTTTTTTTTGGAATTCTAGTGAACTATTTCGTGAAAATGTTCCATTTAGTACCACCAGCATTTCATTTTCTTTCACAAAATTGGTCTTAAAGAACTCTCGCCCGATTGTCTCCCTGAAGACATTTTGCATAGGCCCATTCTTTCGCCATTGAAAATTTGGAGAGACTAATAATTTAATGCGATTCTTTGGCAGTAATTCTATTATCTTCAAACGATCTAATCGAGCAAGCTTTTGAACACATTGATTCTCAGAAATATTATATTTTGATGTGATATCTTCGAGCTCCCAACGGTTTAAGACACATACTCCAACTAAAATGAGTAAGGGGTCGCGAGCTATCTCAAGTTCCTGTTCTTCCGTTAGTTGCTTTAGACGAAATTGTCGCTCCTTCATTAAAGATATTATGTCGGAAATCTCCATATTCATCACCTGCGAGATTTGCTCAAGGCGGGTAATGGATAAATTTTCTTCGGCGAAGATTCGTTTTATTGTCGCCTCTGATAGGTTGATCCTTTTTGCGAGATCAGCATATGTGATGCCGTGCGCTTTTAAAGCTGATTTCAATGTGGAAAAAATAGAGTTTATTTGCGTCATTTATTCCCTCAGTCTGTTTATTTGGATCTACATATTAGCTTTTATTGACGGGCTAGGGTAGATTATTACTCTTCAAGTTTTGATTAGAAAATATTGGTAAAAAGCGTTCAAGTTAAATGGGGTTTTTATGGAGCAAGCATTCATTTGTGATGCCGTTCGCACTCCGCTGGGACGGTATGGAGGAAGTCTATCTTCTGTGCGCACTGACGATCTGGCGGCTATTCCGTTAACCGCATTGATCCGAAGAAATACAAGTTTAGATCTCATGCGTCTTGATGATGTGGTTCTCGGGTGCGTGAATCAGGCTGGTGAGGACAATCGGAATGTAGCTCGGATGGCTCTTCTGTTAGCAGGATTTCCTCCAGATGTCCCTGGGTGTACGGTGAACCGTCTTTGTGGGTCAGGCATGGATGCGATAAATATAGCAGCTCGCGCAATTAAAGCCGGAGAAGCTCACTGTATAATTGCTGGTGGTGTGGAATCCATGTCCAGGGCTCCGTTGGTGATAGCCAAATCCTCTTCGGCTTTTGATCGTGATCAGGAACTTTTTGACACGACAATGGGATGGAGGTTTGTAAATAAAAAGCTGGAGGAGAAATATGGTGTTCATGCAATGCCGGTAACCGCTGAAAATGTTGCAGAAGCCTTTGGTATTAGTCGTGAGGATCAAGATCGATATGCCCTAAACAGCCAGAGAAGGGCGGGATTGGCTCAAGATTCTGGTTTTTTCGCGAAGGAAATAATCACAGTGACGATTCCACAACGCCGTAAAGAGGCGCTTCGTTTTGAAGTTGATGAACATTTGCGGCGTGATACGACACTAGTTGGGTTAAGTAAGCTGTCAACCCCTTTTAAGGTTAACGGCTCGGTTACTGCTGGTAATGCGTCAGGCATCAATGATGGTTCATGTGCGATGATTGTAGCGTCCGAGACGGGGGTTCGAAATCAGGAACTTACCCCTAGAGCAAGAGTCATTGCAACAGCTCTAGTTGGTCTGGAGCCAAGGATTATGGGTCATGGTCCAGCTCTTGCGATACCAAAAGTTCTCTCGATGGCAGGACTTTCTCTGGAACAGATTGATATCATCGAACTGAATGAGGCTTTTGCGGCGCAAGTGCTATCGGTTACTCGCGCTCTTGACCTACCGGTCGACGATGAGCGAGTAAACCCCAACGGAGGTGCTATAGCGCTGGGACATCCGTTGGGAATGTCTGGGGCAAGGTTGGTTATGACGGCTATTAACCACCTTCAAACCAGAGGTGGTCGATATGCCGTTTGTTCCATGTGTATTGGAGTCGGTCAGGCCATAGCTACAATCCTCGAAAAGGTGTAAGTATGACTTCACTTGGTTTTGAGAGAGATGCTACTGCTTGTCGTTCAGAGAACTAATCCGAGATCACGGTGAATCCTCCGGGTGTTGCGGTAAAGGTTCTTCCGTTGCTGAAGACGATATCCTGTGCTTGAGAGGAGAAATTATACGTTACATAAGTAAGTCGGCCATCTTTCTCGAATGCCAAGGCCGCTGGATGATTAGATTTAAGTTCTCCGGTGCCGGTTTTTACCCTTCCAAGTGCCCTCATGGTGTTTATCCATTGATATGTATGTGCCTTTGATTCGCCAGCTTCTGCATTATAGGCAGAACCCAAAGTATTATAATCCGTAACGGCGGCGTCGGCATCCGACATGGCCCATAGATTCCACCACAAGTCACGCCAGTGGTCATCGGGAAGGCCCGATGGTTTCCCATTTGATGACTCAGTTAGACCCAAGGCAACATAGTCCCTCATGTACTCGGGATAAAGACTCACATGAAAGATTAGAGTGTTGGAGGGTAAACCCTGAATACCGAGTATATGAGCATAAGCGCCACTAAACCAGGTGGAAAAATCTGCTCCACTACCCCAAACAATTGATGTAGTTATCTTGTTATAGCCCGGTGGAAAGTTTTTATCATCAGAGTTGGGACTTTTATAGCCGTCGATGTCATTCCAATATTGCCAGTAGGCAGCAGATGTTGATGCGTGAAGGTACATTCCCTTTTCTACCAATGCGTTGTTGCCAGTTACAAGGCCATAAAGAATGATGGCGCCATAGGCATTTGCTGCCTCAGAGGTAGACTCATTGTTATTTCCTTGGAGAGCATCAGCTTTCCCATCGGCCCATGAAAAACCATTTGCCGGATCAAAATGACGAAGGTGAGGAAACATAGGATCATTTTTGTCCCCAGCATAGTCCCTTATTAGTAATTCAACCATCGGTCCATAATTAGATTGACTGCACCAACTTGGATCGACTCTGCATATTTCGGCAGCGGCTCGCACGAAGTACCCATAATGAAAATGGTGATCAGAAAGTCGTTGATGTGATCCATAAGCCTCATCAAGGCCCAGAAGGGCGTCCCATGATTCATCATAGACAAAGTATTTGCTGGTATTTAAATTGCCATCTGTTACTGCAGAGAACCAGTCTGATAGTTCTAATTTCAGCCAATCAATAAGTTGCCTCGCCTCGGTATCCATACCGAGGGTGTTCGCGATAGCTGCAAGCTCAGCGGCTTTGCCATAAGCCTTGCCAGCCCAGTAAGTATCGGTGCTGCTCACCCATGACGACGCTCCCAAGCCTACAAATTCAGAAACGAGAGTTTCAAGTGTTTGAATATCATAGGCTCCCGAGAGATTTGGAAGAGTTGGAAGGACTCCAACATACGGGATTGTGTAATTAAAGGAATCAGTTTTAGCAAATTTAATTATTCCGCGCGCACTACGTATTTTGTAATCTGAAATGGTTTCGGACGAGTTACGCCAATGGAGAGGATGCATTCCAACTACAGTAGTGACCGCCCCCCCTTGAGGACCGTTATAAGTATGAGAAATGGTCACATCGTTTGTCGTTCGATCTATAGTGAAATCAATTTCGACAGAATCGACCACTTCTCTTGCGATGCTGGAGAAGAAATCGCACATAGCATCATCTGGAATGCCATTAATTTTTGGTAAGTATGTCAGAGTGAAGTCGTTTGAGTCGCCATTAATGGTGATCTCATTCGAGTTGATATTTGAAAACACGGTTTTGGCCTCACCATTGATTAAAAATGAATTACGAATACCAGCAACGTCAGTCCAGACACCCAAGCTATTATTTTTCTCATAAAAAACACCTTTTTCTGCACCGTCACTTGCTTTTGTCTTCAGGATTGCTTGACCATCTAAGATGGTGAAATAAATGTAAGGGGATCCATGGACAAAGGTTGCTTCCATAACCTCAATATTTTCTGCCTTCCACTGCACGGTAACAGAAGCATCACTGCTGTTTTTCAGGTAAGCGTCCAAATTTGAATGCTTCGAATTAGCTATGGCCACGCCCTCAAAAACCTCCATAAATGGAACAGGACCCTCGTACCTAGGGAAGTTACCTATGGTTTTAAAACCTCCCGGAATGCCTGATACTCTTACCCCTCGATTGCTGATGCGAGCCCTTATCGGATCGGGTGTTATATAAGCGGCATCGCTTGCGTCATCGATTTTCATTTCACCAACAAATGGAACAGATCCCCACCATCTATGTGTAGGCACACTTTTTGTTAGAGCAGGATTTACCAATTGCGGTATGATAGATCGGGGAGTTCCAGTGGGCTTACCAGTTATTGTGTTACAACTGTCTATTGCCGGTTCCACGAGCCCGGCATTGAATATCCAATTGCCATAATCCTCAACACACTTATAACTAGACGGATTAATTGTGTTTGAAATGTTTCCCGCGCCGAAATGGGAAAGTTCGTAAGCAACACCTACATCAGGTAAAGTGGACTCCGAGGGCGGTTTAGCATCATCTGAAATTCCAGTAAAACGTATGTTGTCTATCTGGTAAACTAATCCTGCTCCTGTTTGAAAGGCGGGGAAAAAAACTATAGGTACTGTGACTGAAGTTAAGTTTATAGCTCCGCTCTCGACAAAACTTGTGACTGCAAAGTTTACCTCCTCCCAGTTTCCGTCAGCATTGATTTCTGGGATCCTGAGTTCACCGGAATCTGAACCACCACTTTCTAATTTCACAAAAAATCCTCCGCTTAAATTATCAAAGCCTGCGGACTTTATTTTTATCTCGAACGAGAGATTACCTTCAACATAGCCGCTCAGATCTACAGGATTATTTACAGGACTGCCCACCACAAGTCCAGCATGCCCGGCGTCATCTAAGTATGTGACCTCTAGTACGCTTCCACGAGAGACGTCATTTGTTACTGTCCAATCGACGCTTCCGCACGTCTCTTCTCCCGTTGTAGGATTTACACAATTTTGGTATCCATTTTTTTCATCGAAAAAAGATAATTGTGCTTCTCCACCCCAAAGTTCTGTAACAACGCCATCAGCTAGAACAAAGGTGTCTTCAGAATTTTCGGGATCATCAGTATTCGGTTCCACGACGGTTACCAACCTTGTTTGTTCAGTCGAATTACCCGCCTTGTCAGTTGCACTGTACGTTAGTACATACGTTCCAGCCGTTGCACCCACCTCTCCGGTCGTATCTACCTCGATTATTCCATCCACAGAGTCCGTCGCGTTTACACCGGGTTCGACGTAGTTTTCGCCTCGGTCAAGGGTGTATTCAGTTTGGCCCATGAGAGTAATCACAGGCGCTTTTGTATCGCTTACAGACACATCTCTGCTTTGGGTAGACGAGTTTCCCGAGCTGTCAACTGCGGTGTAGATAATAGTGTAGATCGCCGAATCAACCCCAACATCTCCGCTTTTAGAGACTGCTATATCTCCATCTATGTTATCAACTGCAGTAGCACCTTGATCTTCATAGGTGGTTCCTTGTTCATGCGCAATTACTCTGTCACCGATGATAGTAATTACGGGTGGAATATTATCCTCGGCGCGAACAGATCCTGAGCTATTACCGCCGCCGCATCCGCTGGCTGTTGTTATCACAATGAGTAGGAAAACTATCTTTATTTTCAACATTTTTTGCAGAGCCTCAAGTCGGTTGAAAGGTCTGTGTGTAAAATCCATAAAAAGTACCTGTGATAATCTCGATGACGTTAATTTCCGACTATTGAGAAAAAGATATAGATTACAAGACTTCCCCCTCACTCAAAAATCATTTTCGTCTAAGTGACTAAATTGTGGGATAAAGAAATTATTTATCACCGATTCAATATAATGCTGTACCGTGGATGAGCGAACGTTGGTGAATTTTATTTAAATGCCCGCATATATCGTGAATAATGTCACCACAATTAATCTAGTGAGAGGACGCTAGCTAGTTATTGTTATGTTTTCTGTTTAAGATTGATTCTGTTGCTTGAGAAATAGCAATTAACGTCTTCATTTATCCTGGATTTTTAAAAACTTCTGGAATATAGCTGACAAGTTTGGACTCCAGTAAACATGTAAAGTTTACGTGATTCATTATAGTTTTACCATCAGTTGCCTGGATCCCTGTCTGCCTGGTTTACATTATCGGTGTTTTCTTTATGATTTTGGTTTTGTAGTAATGCGGCTCTGAAGGACATATTACGGCGCTTCATGACCTCTTGGAGATCTTCTCTTTGTTTTTTGCGACGTTCTTTTTGTTCCTCCCATTCCTCCAGCCAATCAGTCCACCATATCTTCTTATCTCTTTCTGCATCTTTGAAAGTAGAGGCTGTGAAAAATAGCATAAAGATGACACCTGTATGCACTAAAACGCTAGTAAAGATACCTGTGTAGTAACCTGCCATTAGTCCAAATGCAACCGCCCAGCCAATAAAAAGGACCAGTGTTATGTAGAATTGTGTCGGAAGAGAGGGTATATGTCTAAGAGGATTATATTTGGCATCCATTACCAAATTCCAACTGTCATAAAAGGACATATAAATCTTTTTGAATAGCTCCATGCTCGACGCCTTCCTTTATTCTGGTTTGAATTTTGGTTTTTAAATATTTCCTTGTACTTGCTTCAGAAAAGACTCACTTATCTTTTTTGTGACCTTCGCGAGTTTCATATTATCCAGCCTAATATACTATTTCGTTGACAATTATAGTTCAAATAAAGATGTCGATTTCTTTAGTTTTATTTTAAACTATCTATTCATTTGGGTCGTTTCTCCACTAGCAGATGGTATAGCAATAAGCTTTACTCTATTACCACTTGGCTATTTAGTTCTCGGAAAAGAATAGAGGAAAAAATATATTATAAGCCATACAAGTTAATCTCCTATCTTAATCCCAATCCGCTAATTTTTGAATAATAAGAATATAACCGATAATGATTTTATTAAATCGGAGATAACTATAAAAAATTCCAAAGCAATTGAATTTTACAGCTAGTGCTCTTCAATAAGTATAATATCGACGCATACATCGATGGGGGGGGGGGGAATAGCGATTATTCAAAGCAAGCTTTTTTGAAGGACAATAAAATTTGAAGCTATCTTCAAACCATATCTCGAAGCCGTTGTATTCACTCTGGCCCATTGTATGGCGATATCTTCGTCCCTATCGCTGGCGAGTTATCTGCTTTTTGATAGCGTTGTTGGTTACTTCGGCGGCTACATTACTGGTTGGCCAAGGATTGAAGATGGTGATTGACCAAGGTCTCATTAATCAGTCCAAGTCTTATCTCGGTGATTCGATTATTTTCTTGTTTGTGATAGCACTAATTCTTGCTGTCGCCACTTATACTCGCTTTTATATGATCTCTTGGCTTGGTGAACGATTTAGTGCCGATATGAGGCAAGCGGTTTTTGAGCATGTAGTCAGATTACATCCTGGATTTTTTGAGTCGTACCCGAGCGGCAATATTATGTCGCGCATAACGACTGACACTACGCTTCTTCAGTCCATTATCGGCGGTAGTCTCTCCTTGGCTTTAAGGAGTTGTGTTACTTTCTTTGGTGCGCTCATAATGTTAATTGCGACAGATCTGTACCTTGCTATGGTCGTTTTGGTGGGCGTTCCTTTGGCAGTACTTCCTGTCGTTGCTCTTGGAAGAAAAGTTCGTAGTCTATCAAATAAAAGTCAAGACTCTGTAGCAGATGTAGGAAGTTACGCTGGCGAGATTATACAACAGATAAAAACTGTTCAGAGCTACACCTGCGAAGCACAAGAGTGTAGAGCTTTTTCTACAAGTGTGGAGCGGGCATTTGATATTGCCAGAAGGAGGATTCGAAATCGTGCGAGTCTCACGGCGGTGGTGATCCTGACACTTTTTGTTGCCCTCTCAGTTTTGCTGTGGGTAGGTGGGAATTCAGTAGTAACAGGCTCGATGAGTGGAGGGGACCTAGGCGCGTTCGTATTTTACGCTTTGTTGATGGCTATGACAGTGGCCACTCTTTCAGAGGTTTACGGACAATTACAGCAAGCAGCTGGCGCGACTGAGCGGCTAACAGAATTACTTGAAGCAAAAAATCTCATATTTTCCAAAGGTATGCCTATTATACCTAACATAGATTCTAAATCCAAGAGTATAAAGTTTGAGAATGTGACCTTTGCTTATAATTCAAATCCAACAAGAGCAGTGGTCAGTGATTTTTCGGTTACTATTGAGCCAGGTGAGGTCGTGGCAGTAGTAGGTTCTTCGGGCGCTGGTAAGTCAACTCTTTTTGATTTAATGCAACGTTTTTATGATCCACAATCTGGACGAATTTTGGTTGACGGCATTGACATAGTGAACTATGAACCAATAGTTCTTCGTGGCCATATCGGCCTCGTTCAACAGCAGCCAGTGCTATTCAACGGGTCGATAAGACATAACATTACTTATGGTAGTCCCGATGCGAGTGACGCTGAAATAATTCAAGCCGCTAAGGCAGCGCAGGCGCATGACTTTATAATGCAGTTGCGCGATGACTATGATAGCACTGTTGGTGAAAGAGGGGCTCGCCTGTCTGGAGGGCAATGTCAAAGGATCGCAATCGCACGAGTTTTGTTAAAAAACCCTAGTATCCTCTTGCTGGATGAGGCAACCTCGGCTCTAGACTCTGACAGTGAACGAGGAGTCCAGCTTGCCCTTGATACATTGATGTCGGGCAGAACAACTGTGATTATTGCTCATCGTTTGGCAACGGTAAAGCACGCCAACAGGATAATTCTTGTTGAAAAAGGACAAATCCTCTCGATAGGGCGTCATGAAGCTCTACTCCGGCAAAGCGCTTTGTATCGACGCCTCGCCAGTTTACAGCTTATAGATCATGATTAGACGCATTTTTCTCTAAGCTGTCAGGGTAGTAGTGAATGGTAACTTCTCCTTGGTTCCTATTAAACTTTGAGACTATTTTAGTCTTTAGAAGCTAGCTGCAAGAAAAACTATCCATTCAACCGACCCCAGAAATGTTTCAGACCTCAAAAAAGCTCAGATAAATGAGCAATTCAAAAACTGAACGATTCATAGCACCGACATAGTATCAGCTGTGGCCTAATTGCTTTGTTTCAAAGGGCATATCGTTTGGAAGTAAGCGATGACAAACGTTTTAAGATAAATGGTCATGGGTGCTTTAATAAAGATTAAGGTTTCCACGGTCTGAGGAACACTTGTTGACGCTTTTTTAAAAAATCTGGATGTCAAGGCCGTAAATACTTTGATCCTAAGTTGAGCCCCAGAGGTCGCGCGAACCAATTCGTTCCTAAGCTAATTCAAACACTCCACGCATAGCGTAAAAATGCCCTGGAAAAGAGCAGAAAAAAATGTACTCTGTATCAAGTGCAATCTTATCAATGCTGAATGACATGCTCGTTTCCTCTCCCCCTCCAATCATATCTGAGAACGCAATCACTCGAGAATCCCCTGGCTTTACGTACTGATTGTTTAAGCCAGCACTCATTCCGTCTGTCGCAACAGCGGAGACGTCTTCGGCCGAAGTGAGCACCCAATTGTGACCCATCATATTTTTGGACAACTTCCCCTCGTGTCTCAGTGTGATGGTTATGGTCTCACAGGTCTTACTCGCAACTATCTTGTCTTGACTAAATTTGAGATTATCTCCGACTGATATTTGAAAATCGCACGATGCATCTGCGACTAAAGACATTGTGACGAAAACAAAGGCAAAAGCAAGTTGAATAAATATTTTCATTTAATCCTCCATATGTAGACAAACTACGCATTTACATAAAATTTGGACCTTTATCGGTTCTGGGTCACCCACATAGGTAGTGCTCGAAGAGTAAATTAAGGTTTGGTTGAGCGAGGTATTAAAAGAAATCGGATCAGATGAGAGAAGTTAAGAAAGGTTGTTTTTTAGGAGTGAGCATTGTGTTACCGTTTCCGTTGCTGTATCCAACACCGTTACGGAGTTAAGTCATGGCAAGCAATTTTTCATTTTCAAGGGTTCCTGATGTTCATGTTGGGCTCGGGAGCACAGGTCAACTGGCTGGTGTCGCCAAGGCGTTGCGGGTCCAAGCTCCCATTATAATTACTGACGAGGGAATTGTAGATCTTGGGTTATTAAATACCTCCGTTTCCTCTCTCACTGCAACTGGTGTAAGACCCACAGTTTTTTCTGGTGTAGTCGCCGATCCCCCAGAATCAATATTGTTTGAAGCGCTCTCTACCGCTAGGAAAAATGGATGTGACGGGGTTATTGGTTTTGGTGGAGGAAGTTCAATGGATGTGGCAAAAGTTCTCTCAGTTTTAATGGTTGGCGATCAAAAATTAGGATCGATGTATGGAGTGGATAAGGTGATCGGGGCTCGGATGCCGTTGATTCAGATTCCCACTACTGCGGGCACTGGTTCTGAGGCCACCATGGTATCTGTTATAACAACTGGCAAGACTACTAAGGCTGGTATAGTCAGTAGGACATTGTTGGCAGATGCGGTGATATTAGATGCTCGATTGACATTTGGGCTTCCGCCCTCCATTACCGCCGCAACCGGTATTGATGCTATGGTGCATGCAATCGAGTCATTCACTTCGGTAAGACTAAAAAATCCCATGTCTGATTTTCTAGCACTAAAAGCATTGAGATTATTGAGCACCAATATAAGAACGGTCATGCATCAAAGTGATAATGCGGAGGCTAGGCAGGCCATGCTATTTGGCGCCATGTGCGCTGGTGAGGCTTTTGCTAATGCGCCCGTGGCGGCGGTTCATGCATTAGCATATCCTTTGGGTGGCAATTATCATATTCCGCATGGACTTACAAACTCGTTAGTTCTTCCACATGTGCTCCGTTATAATTCCCCTCAAGCGGATGAGCTATACGATCAACTTGTCCCAGTCATTCTGGGAGCTGACAGACCCTATGCTGACAAAAAAGAATCTGCCTTAGTTTTGGCGGAGTACTTTACTAAGCTTGCCAAGGAGTTGGGGCTCCCCACGACACTTCAACAAATGAATATTTCTAAATATGACCTCCCGAGATTAGCCAAAGAGGCTATGACTCAAACTCGTCTTCTTATCAATAATCCACGTTTTGTATCCGAGAAAGATGCTTTAAAAATCTACCAACAAGCTTTTTAAAAAGGCGACACCAGATGACTAAAATCGAAACTGATTCACGTACAAAATATAAATATTTTTTACCGATAGCCACCAGGTGGATGGATAATGATACTTATGGACATGTGAATAATGTTGTGTATTACAGCTACTTCGATACGGTGGTGAACCATTTCTTGATAGATCGTGGGGGACTGGATATACACAATTCGGCGGTTGTGGGTTTTGTAGTTGCCTCCAGCTGCGAGTATATAAATCCTGTAGCTTTCCCTGATGAACTTGAGGCTGGGTTGGGGGTGGAACACATTGGCAGTAGCTCAGTGAGATACGGTGTGGCGATTTACAAATCAGGAGAAAACGCTCCGTGTGCCAAGGGCACTTTTACACATGTTTTCGTTGATCGAACGAGCGGAAGGTCTTCCTCAATTCCTCCACGGCTGAGGGAAACTCTAGAGTTACTGCAATCGGACTAAAAAAATCTAGGGCAACTGACACTGGATATTTTTAGTTTTTAGGGTGGATGCGCATCAGCCCTTCTTGGACAGCACTAGCGACTAATTTTCCTTCTTGGGTGAAAAAAGTGCCTCGGTTGAAGCCACGCGAGTTCCCTGAATAGGGGCTGTCGAGCGAGTAGAGAAGCCAATTATCCACTCGGAACTCATCATGAAACCAAATAGCATGGTCCAGAGAGGCAGGCTGTAGATTTTGATCGAATATACTTTTTTCATGCGGTAGTAGGGCTGTGCTCATTAAATTAAAGTCAGATGCGTACGATAGTATGGCCTCGTGGATACCATGATTTTGATTAGCAGACTCATCCAGCTTGCCGCGTGTTCTCAGCCAAATATGCTGACGTGGGGAACGTTTTTTTGGATTTAGGTAATCCAAGGGTTCTACAGAGCGCAGTTCGATTGGTCTCGGTTTAAATGTAATTTTCTTGTTCACGACGAGGGAATTTGCTGCTCGTAGCCAGCTCACTTGGTCGTCCTCTAACTCATCTGGTCCAGCGCAGTCTGGCATTTTATGTTGATGGTGTAGACCCTGTTCACGAATCTGAAATGACATCGAGGTGTTAAATATGGCCTTCCCACGTTGGGATGCAATAACCCTTCTGGTCGTAAATGATGTTCCATCTCGTATTTCATCTACGGTATATACTATGGGGAGCGCGCTGTCGCCAGGCCTTAGGAAATATGCATGCTGTGAGTGGATAAACCTATTTTTTTTGACGGTGTCTTGGGCGGCGCGCATTGCTTGGGCAAAAACTTGACCACCAAAAACCCTCGGGTGATGTGTTTTTAGATTAGATCCGCGGTAAAGACATTCATCGATTTTTTCGAGCTTCAATACTTCTAAAAATTGGCTAAAGACGTCTTCCATATTTTCCTACTCTCTTTAAGGATCATATACTCATACTGCCTAATCAGTCGTTGATGGTTTGGCCTGAAGATGGAATCTCTATCGAAAACGAGAGATAAAAATAAATTGATTTAAGATTACGTTAACTTAACTCGTGTTAAATAATAGCATCTAAAGAAACTTTTATCTGCAGAAGTGAGAGCGGTTCGGTTACAATTCCAAGTATGCTGGATAATAAACGAGATCTGCTCGATCAAAAAGGGGTCCAGTAGCGGTATTGGCATACCGGAGGAATACCATATTTGGTTTTTCGTCAAAATAGCTCGCTTCGGTGCCGCGCTTTTTAAAATTCAAGTTTATCAAGGAGAACGTTTTGCCTCGATGTCTTAATAATAGAAAAGTCAAAACTTGAAGATCTGAATGGCCTCAGATTAATTTTCTTAAACCACACATAAGGATTTGTGACATGAGTATTAGGTATGATGGACGAGTAGCTATAGTAACGGGTGCCGGAAATGGCTTGGGTAGGTCTCACGCACTTGGGTTATCGTCTCGAGGGGCCAAGGTCCTGGTGAATGATCTGGGCGGAGCGGTTGACGGCACTGGGGTCAGTGATGCAGCGAGAATGGTGGTTGAGGAGATAACTGCAGCTGGAGGCCAAGCAATAGCAAACGGGGCAGATGTATCTAAAATTGATGAAGTAAAAGAAATGGTTGCTCAAGCGACTGCGGAGTGGGGTGGAGTTGACATTCTTGTAAACAATGCAGGTATTCTTCGAGATAAGACTTTTGCAAAGATGACAATGGATGATTTTCGTCGTGTAGTAGATGTGCATCTGATGGGTTCCGTTTATTGCACTAAAGCGGTTTGGCATGGTATGAGAGAAAAAGGCTATGGTCGAATTGTGATGACCACTTCATCAAGTGGCCTCTATGGTAATTTCGGTCAGGCTAATTATGGCGCTGCGAAGATGGCAGTGGTTGGATTGATGAATACACTCGTTATGGAGGGGGAAAAGTACAACATCAAAGTAAACTGCCTTGCCCCAGCGGCTGGAACACGTATGTTGGAGGGTTTAATGAGTGAAGAAAATTCAAAGCTCATGACCCCTGAAGCCGTTACTGCCGGGTTGCTTACATTATGCGATGATGAAGCCCCCAATAGAACAATTCTATGTGCTGGTGGCGGTGGCTTTGCTCGTACTCACATATATGAAACTAATGGAGTCTATCTGCCGAGCAACGCACAAACTCCAGAAAATGTTAGGGCTAGAATGAATGTAATTAATGATTCCCGAGACGAAAAATTATTTGTTGGTGGATATCAGCAGGCAGAAAAATTTTTGGAGATGGCCAAGGGGAATGACACCAAGAAAAATTAGTGTTTGTACTCCGATACGATGCCTTTTTAGAAAAAAATGAGGAATTGCACTATGAGAGCTCTTATTTGTAATAAATTTGGTTCCACTATTAACCTTGTGATCGAAGATCGTGAGAAATTAGAGCCCGGTTATGGCGAGGTTCTAATTGATGTCAGAGCCGCCGGTGTAAACTTTCCTGATATTTTGACCATTGAGGGAAAATACCAGTTTAAACCAACCCTTCCATTCATTCCTGGTGGAGAGGTTTCAGGCGTCATTTCGAAGATTGGTAAAGGTGTTACCACCAGAGAAGTTGGAGATGAGGTTTTTGCAACGATGCAGATTGGTGGTTTTGCTGAACAGGTTGTCACCTCTGAACATTCCGCGTTTTTGAAAGGTAGTATGTCTTTTGAACAGGCTGCCGGTTTCGCAATCACATACGGTACGTCATACTATGCCTTGAAACAAAGAGCTGAATTAAAGCTAGGAGAATCAGTGCTTGTTCTGGGCGCTGCCGGAGGTGTGGGTATCGCTTGTATTCAGATTGCAAAGGCAATGGGCGCAAAGATTATTGCTGCAGCAAGCACGGAAGAAAAACTTGATTTTGCATGTGAGGCAGGGGCAGATCTCAGAGTCAATTATTCGTCTGAAAATCTGAAAGAGACCGTTAAAGAGGTTACGGAGGGTAAGGGGGTTGACATTATTTATGACCCAGTGGGTGGAGATTTAGCTGAGCAGGCGCTCCGAGCGGTTGCTTGGGATGGGAGGTTTCTCGTCATAGGATTTGCGTCTGGTTTAATACCACGGATGCCTCTTAACCTTGCCTTGCTGAAGGGTGCCTCATTGGTTGGTGTTTTTTGGGGCTCGTGGGCAGGTAGGGATCCAGCCGCCTCTAAAAAAAATTTCACGGAGCTTGTAGAGATGGTTGATCAAGAAAAATTTTCGCCGCTGGTTACAGAGGTTTATCCGCTGGACAAATTTTCTGACGCATTTGAGTGTATTTCTCAACGGCGCGCCAGAGGAAAGGTTGTTCTGTCAATGCTTTGACTCTAGTGATGGTGGTTTTGGTTGGAAGAAAATTAAAAAATGGTGAGCACGGAGTTCTTATGAAGTTGATCGTGGGGATGTCAGGATCTAGTGGGGTCATTTATGGTATCCGACTCCTGCAATTACTGGCGGGCAAAAATGATATTGAAACCCATTTAGTCATGAGTCCCAGTGCTAAGATGAATATTTCCATTGAGACAAGTTGGTCAATTGATGATGTTGAATCACTAGCAGATAAAGTCTACAGTAACAAAAATATTGGTGCTACTATTTCCAGTGGTTCATTCAAGACCAGTGGAATGATCATCGCGCCATGCTCAATGAAAACCCTGTCGGGAGTGGTAAACTCTTTTTCTGAGACACTTTTAATCCGCGCAGCCGACGTGGTGCTAAAGGAGCGAAGAAAACTTATTCTTGTGCCCCGTGAGACCCCATTACACATGGGTCATTGCGAGCTTCTCTTGCGTGCTAGCCGCTTGGGTGCGATAGTATGTCCGCCTGTTCCGGCGTTTTATAATCAACCTAACTCGGTTCAAGATATAGTGGATCATACGGTAATGAGGTTGCTTGACCTATATGACATTGATGTTCCAGGCTTAGCTCGATGGAAGGGTAACAATTAATTGTGAGGTACTCAAAGACATGCCCTTTTGCAAGTCATTGGTTGATCGGGATTCTTGGCACCCTTGAGGTGATTCCGCTAAGTAATTCGTAGCCGTTTGTATTGCAAAACCGTGCTATCTCATTGACGGGTAAGTCCGGTCCCCATAGTGTAACCATGTCGCCGATTTCAATGCCGGGTTCATCGGTAATGTCTATGGTTATCATATCCATAGAAACACGGCCCGCTAAGAACTGACGCTTTCCACCGATCAATACTGGAGTATTATTGGGTGCATGCCTCGGGTATCCGTCACCATAACCCACCGCAACCGTAGCAATTATTGATTTTCGTTTCGCTGTCCAAGTTGCTGAATAACCAACAGATTCTCCAGAATTAATTTTCCGGATCGAGGTAACTGCAGACATAAAATGCATCACGGGTTGCAACCCTTCATGCAAATTTTCATAAGGAAATGGGCTGTTTCCATACAGCATGTAACCAGGCCTTTGCCACTCTAAGTATGATGTTGGCAAACTCAAAATAGCTGCGGAATTGGCAATACTCCGTTCCATATGATGGTTCGGAGGAACCTCTACTCTAGCATATGCATCATCAAACTTCTTGAGCTGCTGTGTTATTGCTGCGTTATTGGGTTGATCTGCTGAGGCAAAATGTGATGCTAGGACAGAGGTTCTTTTCATTTTTTTGCTCGACATTAAATCTCTGTATACTGACGAGATCTCACTGGGGTGGAATCCAAGGCGGTGTAATCCTGTATCAACCCCCAGCCATAGATTCAAGGGCTTTTTAATAGGAGCTTTTATTAGGTCATGTTTTTGGCGATGATTTTCAATTAATAACCAAAAATCATATTTCTCTGCGACTAAAATTTCATCGGCACTGAACGTACCCTCCAACAAGAGGATAGGCACCATTATTCCGAGAGATCGAATTTCTATTGCTTCTTCAATGGATGCAACACCAAAGGCATCAGCATTTTCAAGCGCATAACAGATATTATCCATGCCATGACCATAACCATTGGCCTTGACCATTGGCATACATTTGCCGCCAGCTTTTTCAAGTGAAAAAGCATAGTTGCTCTTTAGAGCCCCGATGTCGATAAGCGCTTTAGTTGGTCTAGCCATTAAGATCCCAAAATAAAGATAGTTTCTCTTCCCAGAATAATAACTAATCTCCTTTCGAGGATATTAATTTTGTAATCATCCATAATTGATTTGACTGTTTTACATTGATCTAACAAAAAACACGTCTCTTCTTCTTTTATACCACTTGACGGGATTTTTCAATAAATAAGTATGTCTCAAACGCAAAGTTTCCATGTTTATTTCGCTCTTTTGTCTGGTTACTACTTACCCCAATCTGTAAACTACACATCTGGTATATATTTGATTCTCTTCTTTGACTTTTCTGACAGACCGGTCAAAAGTAATAAATTTAGGAATATGTATATATGAGTAATATCGTCGTCAAGCATCCTTTAGTTGTCTTACATGGAGACGAGATGGCTCAGGTAGCCTTCGAGCGCATCTTGGAGCAGTTCGTAAAGAAACCGCTTGTAATTGAACTCATCGAAATTGATTTGACCGCCGAAAATCGTTTTCTGACGAATGGCCAGGCCGTGCGTGATGCTATTGATGCTCTAAAGCATTATGGAGTTGGAGTAAAGAACGCGGGAATGACGGTAAATCGCGTCCAACTTCAGGCGCTTCTTGAGAAACATCCGGCGGTTAAAGAGAAAAATTTAGACAGACTTGCGATTAAGTCGCCAAATGGTGCAATTCGCAAGGGCATCGGGGGAAATATTATTCGTGAGGACATCCAGTTTAGAAATTTGCGGGTAGGAAAACCAAATTGGATTGGTCGTGATATTGAGGTTGATACAATGGAAAATGGGGGTATTAAGCATAGTTATAATGAATTGTCTAATGCCACCGGCGTTGCAAAACTTATCTTTGTTGGGGAGAGCGGAGACCCTCAAGAACTACATAGACGATTTATAGGGAAAGGAGATCCCTGGTTGCTAGCCACAAATGATGTCCGGCAAGTAAAGGTATGGGCGCATAAATTTTTCAAAAGAGGTCTGGAAGAAAATAGAGATCTTTATCTTGGTTTAAAAGATACCGTGATACCTGGTTATGATGGTGTGATGCGGTTGGCTATTGAAGAAATTTACGAGTCACACTACCGACAGCAACTTGAGAAAAGGGGCTTGCAGTACCGATATGAGCTTATCGACGCTCAGGCGGCTAGATTAATTTCAAATCCTCCAGAAAGGGCTCTTTGGGGCGTGCCTGACAATACTACTGGACGAAAACTATATAAATTGGTGAGGCATTTGAAAAGGTACGGTATCCCTGAGAGGAGGGCTCATGTATCGATATCTCGCATGAGCGCTGGAGGCGGAGATCAATACGGAAGTTTCAATGCGCCAATCGCTGAGGATGGGATCATCAAAGTCATTGTCGATGGGCAAGAAAAGCATGCTAGAAAAGTAAGCAAAGGTGATCCAATACTTTTTATGTCAAATGACCGACTTGCTATTAAGGATTGGGTAAGTCAAGTTTTCAGAGAAGCATCAAATAACGATAAAGAGGTGTATTTTGGGTTGAAGCGCGAGTACATGCAGTATGATGAGGTTTTTAGCTCAGTTATATCTGAAGTCAGGCATGAGCTTGCCCGCCGGGATACACCTCCTCCTTCCTATATGATTATGCGGCCATCCAGTCAATTGAGAAAGATGATAACTGATCCACCCAGAAACGCTTTGTATCCCGCGCAAAATTTAGATGGTGACATATTCTCGGATATTGCCGCAGCCTTAGGAGGAAGCCTTGCGACGGCGAGCTCAATTATTGAAAGTAAAGATGGGACCATGCTCTACGAAGCTCCTCATGGTACTGCGCATGATTTATTCGAGAATTATGTCCAATCGGGTGGGAAGGAAGCGGTATTTAACTCTTCAGCCCTACTCTTTGCCGTGGCAAATAGCTTGGAGAATTTAGGTTTAAAAGAATCCAACAGAGCTCTAGTTCGTTACTCAAAAAATCTCAAAGAAGCGCTCATAATCACGGTGGACAAGGGGATCATAACTGGAGATTTAAATGGTAAGACAACGGATCCAGATAATGAAACTGTGGTTAATTTATTCGGATTTTTGGACGCAGTTGAACAAAATTTGAAAAATCTCCAGATTGGGTAATTTGTTCTATTTTCACACGTGAGTTAATTCAAAACGGAAATAATCATGGCAAGACCATTGTTAATAATAGATTCTGGGAGCGGAGGCTTTACTATATTAAAGTCAATCTTGACAAAAATGCCAGATTTATCTTTCACATATACTGCCGATTATGGGGGTTATCCTTATGGGAGACTTTCTGCGGTGGAGATTGTTTCCCGGGTGAAACACTTGGTTTCGGTATCACAAAATCAGCTTGATCACGGAATGATTGTTGTTGCCTGTAATACAGCGAGCACCCACACTTTGCCCGCCCTAAGAAAGGAGTATGATATCCCCATAGTTGGTGTTGTTCCAGCGATAAAGCCAGCGTGTGAGCGTTACCCAGGAGGGGAAATACTATTATTAGCGACTCCCTCAACGGTTGAGGGGGCTTATATCGATAATTTGGTAAAGATATATGCGAGTGGGGTGGGCGTACATCGTTTTGGGAGCGTAGACTTGGTAAGAGTAGCCGAGGATTCATTACACACAGGGGAGAGTATTGAGCTTGTTCGCAAGGTGGTCGGAGATGTCGCTAGTTTGAGATACGACGCAATTGTGCTTGGATGTACGCACTTTCCACTAATCGCAACAAGCCTGAAAGACATTTTTAATGGAGCTGATTTAATTGACAGTGCCTATGGGATTGCGGAGCGGGTTCAAATGTTAGGCGCCGATTCGCTCTGTCAGGGTGCCAGCAAACGCTTTTTTGCCACTGAATACTCCCCACCTCCTTGGAATTTTTTGCGCCAGTTTGGATTATCCAAACCAAAAATTTTGCAGATGCCCCTTTTAGCAGTTTAAAGGAAGACTATATAAGGGTACATGTTGTTTGATAAAGTTTAGCACGACTTCGACGGCCAGCGGTTCATTCTCGCCTCGGCTGCGATGACGATATTCAACTTGACCATTACTCAATCCCTTTTCACCAATCACTAATCTATGAGGTATACCGATCAATTCAATATCGTAAAGCATATTTCCCAAACGCATCTTTTGCATGTCCATAAGTAATACATCGTAGCCAGCTGCCATCAATTTTTTGTACATATTTTCGCTATACTCTTTGACGATTTGTGACTTGTGGAGATTTATTGGAATTATTGCAATCTGGAAAGGGGCGATTGGCTCGGGCCATATTATTCCTTTGCAATCATGATTCTGCTCTATGGCTGCTGCTGCCAACCTCCCGACTCCAATACCATAGCAACCCATATACATTGGTGTATCTTGACCAGCCTCGTCCAACACCGTTGCTTTCATTAAGGAACTGTATTTTTTGCCCAATTGAAAAATATGGCCTACCTCGATACCACGAGCGATTTTTAATCTCCCAATCCCATCAGGACTTGGATCACCATTCATTACGTTTCTCAAATCTGCGACTTTGTAGGAGGGGCAGTCTCTGCCCCAACAAACTCCAGTGAAGTGAAGGTCCTCTTTGTTGGCTCCACATATGAAAGATCCAAGTGCTGCAGCACTGTAATCAACAAATAGATCCACTTTGAGATCAACGGGTCCGATAGATCCGGTTGTGCAGCCAGTAAATTCTTTGATATGGGCCTGAGTGGCTAGTTCAATTTCACCGTGAGATTGGAGAACTTTTTCGGCTTTTAACATATTGAGTTGATGATCTCCCCGGAGAACTATGGCAGATAACTTTTTATCACCATTTTCTCTTTTTGAATAGATCAGCAGAGTCTTTACCACCCTGGTCTTACAGATATTTAAAAACTCACAAAGTTGCTCTATAGTTTTGATTCCGGGCGTCTTAATTTCGGCCAAAAGGGGAGGTTTTGTGATCACTTCCGATTTTGGGGCCAAAGCTTCAGCTTTCTCAACATTTGCGGAATATCCGCTCTCGTCCGAAAAGGCGATTGCATCTTCTCCAGAATCTGCTATCACATGAAATTCATGAGAGTGATTTCCGCCGATACTTCCAGTATCTGCAATAACCGATCGGAAATTTAGTCCGATTCTAGATAAAATTTTCCCATAAGTCTCGAACATGACTTCGTAAGTCTGCTGGAGCGAAGTTTGATCCAAATGGAAGGAATAGGCATCTTTCATGCAAAATTCTCTGGTTCGCATAATTCCAAAGCGTGGTCTTATTTCATCTCGGAATTTTGTTTGTATCTGGAATAAATTAATGGGTAGCTGCCGATAACTTTGAATCTCATTTCTAGCAATATCCGTAATAATTTCTTCGTGAGTCGGGCCTAAGCAAAAATCCCTCTCTTGCCTATCTTTTAATCTGAGGAGTTCAGGACCGAATTTGTTCCAGCGTTGCGACTCTTGCCATAGTTCTGCCGGCTGCACTAACGGCATGCTGAGTTCTATAGCGCCAGCATTATTCATCTCTTCACGGATGATCGACTCAATTTTCCTGAATACCCGGAGTCCAAGGGGAAGCCAAGAATAGAGGCCAGAAGCATGTTGTCTAATTAAGCCCCCTCGGAGCATTAAGTTATGGCTTATGATTTCTGCGTCAGACGGCGCTTCTCTTTGTGTATTTAGCAAATACTTGCTGGCACGCATCCCTTTTACTCACTATGTACAATAATTAATTTAGTTTAAATTGCATGTGCGGTCTGGTAAAGCATTACCACTGTTACTCTTTAGTTCTTGTTATTCAAAAGATTTAGGGGAAACCGATAGTCTTCTACGCGAAAAAGGTCCACTTTTCAAATTCTTTTGATTATCTTTGACCGGCCATTCTCGGATACATATTCCTATTGTATACTGAAGTTGTTTTGTCATCGCTATGTTTGTGGACAAGTTAAACGAAGAGATACTTATGCCTATCTATGAATATCGATGTTCTTCTTGCAATTTTGAAAAAGAAATTCTGCAAAAGCTCAGTGATTCCGAGCTTTCAAGATGCCCAGCTTGTGGGAGGGCTACTTTTAAGAAACAAATTTCTGCAGCAGCTTTTCGTCTTAGTGGAAGCGGTTGGTATGAAACAGATTTTAAGACAAAAAGACAGCGAAATATTAGCGGCGACAATGATACAAAAGAAGTTGCAGGTTCAAAAAACGGTGGCTCTTATGAAGTTACAGAAAAAAAGGCCAACAAAAGCTCCACTCGTAACGACGCTACTGAGTAAAATTTGGCGATTTAGGGGATAGTTTGCTATGCATCGATCAATTTACTGCGGGGCCATCTCGCGCGACAATCTCGACGAAGACATAACGGTATGTGGATGGGTCGATCGGAGACGTGATCATGGCGGAGTCATTTTTATTGACTTAAGAGATAGGAAGGGAATAGTGCAGGTTGTGTTCGATGGTGATGCAGGAGATTATTTCGTTCGCGCCGACCGTGTTCGGTCAGAATATGTGCTTCAAGTCACCGGGAAAGTTCGTGCCCGAACCCCAGAGACGGTTAACCCCCAAATGTCTACTGGTGAAGTAGAGATTTATGGAGTATCTTTGGAAATTCTAAATCGCTCTGAAACTCCGCCCTTTCAGCTGGATGAGCACGTCACTGTTGGGGAAGAAATTCGCCTAAAATACAGGTATGTGGACCTCAGGCGTCCCGAAATGCAGAAGGCCCTTTTTTTGAGGTCAAAGGTAACCCATTGCATCCGAAACTATTTAGGTCATCATGATTTTCTTGACATAGAAACACCTATTATGACGAGAGCAACACCTGAGGGTGCGAGGGACTACCTGATCCCCTCGAGAACATACCCGGGCCAATTTTTTGCGATGCCACAATCTCCTCAGCTTTTCAAACAAATGTTAATGGTAGCGGGGTGTGATCGATATTATCAGATTGCTAAATGTTTCCGGGATGAGGATCTTCGAGCAGACCGACAGCCTGAATTTACGCAAATTGATGTAGAGGCGTCTTTTGTTGATGAGTTAGATGTGATGTCGTTTTCTGAGGAGATGATTAAGGAGATATTCTCTAAGCATATGGCAGTTGATTTGGGTGTCTTTCCAAAAATTTCTTATGCTGAGGCAATAGAACGATTCGGCTCGGATAAGCCAGATTTGCGAATCCCATTGGAGTTAGTGGAGATAAAAGATCTTTTAATTGACATTGAGTTTAGGGTTTTTTCAGTACCTGCGAATGATCCAGATAGTAGAATTGCTGCGTTGAAAGTGCCGAGAGGGGCACATATGTCGAGGAAAAACATAGATGAATATACTGAATTTGTAGGTATTTATGGAGCAAAAGGCTTGGCTTGGATCAAGATAAATTCGGTTAATCATGGAATAAATGGACTTCAATCTCCAATCATAAAGTTTTTAGGTGAAAAAGTCACTCTAGCTATAATGGAACGAGTTTCGGTAGAAGACGGTGACATAGTTTTTTTTGGAGCAGATAAGTCCTCTATAGTTTCTGAGGCATTGGGAGCGCTCAGAAATCGAATTGGCAGAGATTATAATCTATATTCTTGCTGCTGGGCTCCAGTTTGGGTCGTTGATTTCCCCATGTTTGAAAAATCAGATGGGGGTGGGCTTAGTGCGCTGCACCATCCGTTCACTGCGCCTGTTTGCTCAGTTGACCAACTCATAGATGCTCCACACGACGCTTTGTCGAGGGCTTATGATATCGTTTTAAATGGTTTTGAGTTGGGTGGAGGTTCGATTAGGATCCACGATCCAGTGATGCAAGCAGCGGTTTTTGAAGTCTTGGGAATATCTTACAAAGAACAACGGGACAAATTTGGATTTCTATTAGATGCGCTGAAGTTCGGAGCGCCTCCACATGGAGGTATAGCCTTCGGTCTTGATAGGCTATTGATGTTGATGTTAGGGGCGGAGAGTATCCGAGATGTTATTGCTTTTCCCAAGACTCAAACAGCCTCATGTCTCCTCACTGATGCGCCTAGCAGTGTCGAGACAAAGCAGCTTAGGGAGCTGGGTGTTAGACCTCATAAAGTGGGCGGCAAAGTCTTAGATTAGTAGTAATTGGGAGATTACTATGGCTGGACATAGCAAATGGGCCAACATAAAACATCGCAAAGCTGCGCAGGACTCGAGGCGGGGCAAAATATTTACTAAGTTAATACGTGAGTTAGTCGTAGCTGCTAAAGCCGGTGGCCCCAATCCTGACGATAATCCTCGTCTTCGTGCGGCGGTTGAAAAGGCGCTCGGGGCAAATATGAGAAGAGATACGGTTGACAAAGCGATTTCCAGAGGAGTGGGAGCTGGGGATAGTAATAATTATGATGAACTAACTTACGAGGGTTATGCGCCAGGTGGAGTTGCAATTCTAATTGAGTGTATGACAGATAATCGGAACCGAACCGCAGGAGAGGTTCGACATGTTTTCAATAAGAGAGGTGGCAATTTAGGCACCGATGGCTCGGTATCGTATCTCTTTAGACGTATCGGCATAATTAGTTACTCCGCAGACATTGATGAGGAGGCAATTTTTGATGCAGCGTTGGAGGCGGGCGCAAATGATGTCATATTTACTGAAGAGGGTACAGTGGATCTGGAGATAGATTTCGAAGAATTTCTTGCAGTCAAGGATCGCCTTTTAGACCAAGGATTTATGCCCAAGGATTCCGATATTATCATGTCAGCTACTCAGCAAGTACAATTAGATCAAGCGGCCACAGAAAAATTACTTGCTCTCGTTGATGACTTAGAGGATCTTGATGATGTTCAAAATGTTTACTCAAATGCTACAATCCCTCCCGATTTTTGGGATAAACGCGGCAATAAGTAGGATTGGATATCCACTATTGACTATTGGTGTTACATCTCGATATAAAATTCCCTCGGGGACCGTGAGTGGAAGAAATTTTTCTTAAGAGAGGGTGAGCATGTGTGCTCACTTTGCATGAGAAGTTTTGGGCCCTAGAGAGTTTAATTTTACTCCCATTCTGAGTATGAGGCCTTGCCAATGAAAAAACTGTCTATTGTTTTAAAAAAAGACTTCTTTAGCTTAACTTTTCGAATTTTGCAGACAGTTTTTTTTCCTTTTTTGTGCGGTCTCTTAATCGCCTGTGACCAACAGGGAGAAGATGTTTTTATAAAACAGAGTCCTAATGATAACCGAATGTATCGGTACCTCGAGTTACCGAATAAAATGCGGGTCCTGATTGCATCGGACCCTTCTAGTGATAAATCCGCCGCGGCATTGACCGTTTATCGGGGTAGTTACCATAATCCAGAAACGCGGCCGGGACTCGCCCATTTTTTAGAGCACATGCTCTTTATTGGTACCGAAAAATATCCAGCAATCGATTCTTTTCAGAAATTTATAACAGGTAATGGGGGTTACTCAAACGCATATACGGCCACCGATCATACGAATTACTTTTACGATATTCAGCCGAGTGCTTTTGAAGAGTCTTTAGATCGATTCGCGCAATTCTTTATTGCACCTTTGTTGTCGCCCGAATACGTTGAGCGCGAAAAAAAGGCTGTTCACTCAGAGTACAAAATGCAGTACAAGGATGATTCGCGTCGTGGGTACATGGCAGCAAAGGAGGCTCTTAATCCTGAACATCCTGCTCGACGTTTTTCAATTGGGTCGCTAGAGACGCTCGCTGGTGATGTCGAGGAGGATTTAAAGCGTTTTTTTCGGATGAATTATTCCTCAGATCAAATGGCATTAGTGATTTTGTCCAACAAATCTTTGGATGATATGCAGCGAATTGTGAGTAGTGTATTTGGAGCAATCCAAAATCGACATATTGGGCCTAAGTATGTATCAGTTGCTCCTCTAACAGACAAACAGGTGCCAGCAATTTTGTCCTCGAGACCTTTGAAGGACATATATACCGTGAGCTACAACTTTCCAATACCTAATCCAAGGTCTCATTTTAAAGAAAAGCCATTGGACTATATTTCGAATCTAATTGGCCATGAGGGCGAGGGGAGCCTCCACCAAGCCCTACTTAAAAATGGTTGGATCGAAAGTTTGAGCGCCGGAAGTCAGGATTTTGACCGAAATAACAGCGTGATGTCTATAAATATAAAACTTACAAGCGACGGAAGATCTCACATCCCCCAAATCTCTGACATGGTGTTTGAGTACATTGACATTTTGAGTATGGAAGGCCCAAAGTTATGGCGTTTTCAGGAGCAGTCTTCGTTAGCATCGCTCAAATTCCGTTTCCAAGAAAAAGGTACTCCCATTGATTTCGTATCCTCAATTGCTCCTATGATTGACAAATACCCGCCAGAAGATTTGTTGGTATTCCCTTATGTCATGGAAAATTTTGATTCTTCCTTAATCAAAGAGTATCTAGGATATTTAACCAGGGAAAATGTTCTAGTCGAGCATGTAGATCCCGATGTTGCAGTGTCCTCGAGAGAAAAATATTTTGATGTTCCCTATTCACTTGTTCTTGGACCAATTCCCAGGGGGAACTCAAGCAAGGCCCATATGTATCTGCCTTCTCCTAACATATTTATCCCTGAAAATATCGTATTATTGGCAGGAGACAATCTTTCGATGTCTAAGAGAACAGAAGATGAATCTGTCCAAATTTGGCTTGATACAGATATTGAATTCGGGGCTCCAAGAGCCAACGTTATTTTAAATTTATTTTTCGACAGTGGCCTCCAAACTCTTGAGGATAATGCTAGGGCAAGGTTACTTTCAGAAATGGTAAATGATTCGTTAATAACTGAAACATATCCTGCACTTCTTGCAGGTTTGAGTTACAGCCTTACTGAATCTGACAAAGGTTTTGTAATTACGGCCACAGGTTATAACGATAAATTAGTTGGTTTGTTGGGAAATGTTCTCCAATCTGTTGCAGACAAACCTTTAAATGCAAAACGATTTTTGACTATAAGAAGAAGTTTGACCACCTCCCTGCATAATTTATCGAAAGATCGCCCATATTTGCAGACCCTAAGAGCGCTTCAAGACGAATTACTATCAGCAAGCTGGCCCCCCGATAAGCTTTTGGAAGAGATCAATCATGTTGAATTTAATGATCTTGTGGCATGGCGCAAGGAGCGATTTAGACGGGTCACCGTTATGGCGGCAATGCATGGAAATGTAGCACAGGATGATGTCATCCACCTTCGTAAGATTTTACGTGAAAACCTTAATTTAACAAAGGTTGACATTCGTCGCTCGGAACTAAAAACAATTACCGAAAATGAGAGTTTGGATATTAATGTTGACCACGATGATGCTGCAGTATTGATATACGTGCAAAATCCTGATGATACATATAGAACCCGAGCCATGAGTGCGCTAGCCGCACAGCTTTTACGCTCACCATATTTTTCTGAGCTCAGAACTCAACAACAACTTGGATATGTTGTTCACACAAGTACTAGGAGATTTCGTGACCGAAC
>DDII01000014.1:40171-40575 GCA_002338445.1 Cellvibrionales bacterium UBA1854
TGTAAGTGGTTTAGAGGCGGCCTCACAAGAGTTTCTGAGAACGTATCTGGCTGAGTGGCCTAAACTTTCCCAAGAAAAATTTTTAGAACAAAAAATTGGCCTTATGAATCGTTTAACCCAGAAGGACAAAAATTTAGAGGAGAGAAGCCGACGGTATTGGGCAGATTTAGAAAATGAAAACTATAAGTTCGACAGTCAGCAAAGTATAGCAGCAGAAGTTCAGTCTCTTACCAAGTCTGATATGTATGTTTTTCTGAAAAAATTAGTTGAACGGATTTCTGATCAGAGATTGTTAATATATAGCACTGGTAAATTTACTTCGAAGTCAATTTCTGGGTAGTTGATTAATTTGACGTTAACTCAGCGAAGCGTGTTATAAAGCAAACTTTTTTTCTGAGTTAAGG
>DDII01000027.1:0-6787 GCA_002338445.1 Cellvibrionales bacterium UBA1854
TATCGGCTCCAATACACCAAGCCATTACCCACCCTAGACTGTAGTGGTATTCTCCACTGCCACCCCGCACCTCTGGCGATTGCGCGCGTGTAGGGTACTGGTTCTGATGTAGATGCTGTTTGTACGGCAACCGCCCGATTACATGGCAACCATTCAGACCAATCGTCGAATTTCGTATTTAACGCTTTTTCGATGATGAGACCCGCGAAGCCACTGCAGTCTATGAACAGATCGCCTTCTATCTTTTCGCCTGATTGTAGATCTAATGCAGATATGAAACCTGTGGTTTCATCGGTTGTAACATTGATAATCTTACCTTCAATTCTCTTAACATTATTTTCCTCTGCTATTTTCCTCATGAATTTGGCGTAAAGCCCAGCATCAAAGTGATAGGCATAGTTGAGTTTCTCGTTATCTACCGATACTGCGAAGCGATCTGACTTGGCTGCCATCAGTTCTGTACAATAATTTCCGAAGTCGCCACTTAATCCAAGCCTTTTACCCTTTAGCCAGAAATGATGGAACCCTGCAGCCCAGCATCCTTTTCCTGTTAATCCGAAAGAATGAATATATTTTTCGTTTAGCGCCCTCCAATTTTCGAACGAGATTCCTAGTTTGAAGGATCCATTAACGGCCGACATAAATTCTTGTTCATTTATCTTTAGCAGATGATGCAAAACCAACATTGTGGGGATTGTTGCCTCGCCCACTCCAATAGTACCGATCTCATCTGACTCAATTAAAGTTACCTGCAGATTGTCTCCAAGTAATTTTGAGATTGATGCGGCCGCTAGCCAACCAGCGGTCCCTCCCCCAACAATAACAATGTTTTCAATAGAAGGCTTATTCACTTGGACCTCATACTTTTATAACGTGTCATGTTAAGTACCTCGACAGATTTGTTCTTAAATTTTTTGCTGCTTCAGCATTAATCGGATTTAAAATACCTCTTGCGTTTTGGGGAATGTGACTAAATTTATCGTCTGTTGCCTCAAAAACATAATGGTTAAATAAGTCCCGCCATATTGCTCGTTGCTCCGTCGGTAAATCTCTGAGTGCTAATATGGCATGTTGTAAGGCGCCCAATGGTGGACCAAGATATTCTGGAGAATTCCTCCACCAGTAATTTACGAGAATATTAAATGGATCCATTGCTTCCACATGATGCCACCACATGCTTGGAATATATATAGCATCACCGGGGTTAAGTTGGGCTGATTGCGCGTTATCTAAGGCCGTTTGAAACTTTGGAAAGGCACTAAAATCCGGATCAGCAAAATTAACCATACTAACGGGCTGACCAGCTGGGGTAAAATCCAGAGGCCCGATGTATAAGTTGTTTATTTGCTCCGGCGGAAAGAGGATAAATTCCCGCTTTCCAGCAACAGCACACGCTATGTTGTTTGCAAAGTCGAAGTGGGCGGCTATTCGACTTTGGTTGCCAAACCATATACTTACTAGTGGTTTTTGTCGATCAAGATTCAGATCATTTTCTGTTCGAAATTCTGGAAGCCAATGGTCAATGTTCGTTGATGACACATAAAGCGTCTGAGGTTTTTCGATGAAACGGTTGTTCAAAATCCTTTTGAGCGCGTCGCCCAAAGACATCCTTACAGTTCTGTAATTGAATCCGGTCATGTCGCTGTTATAAAAGACTCTACCAAATTCTTCGTTCGAACCTACGCAGGCGGTAACTGGTCGATTAGCATCAAAATTTAAGAGATACCTCGTAACCTGATCCGCCCCTTGTTTATTTTCCCGAACCGAGGGCCATTGAGTAACGAGACCCCTCAGAATTACGGGCTTTTTACAGTGTATTAAGTCGTCCGGAATTTCACTTGCCGTTGCTCCCTCGAATTCTTCAACATGTTGGGTTATCTTCAGCACTTATTCAATTCTCGGCTAGGGCTAGTAGTAATTAGGTGAAATTTTATTTACCATCTGGTGTAACAAGCAAATTTTTCTTTTCAACCAAAGTTCCAATTCTAGAATACGATGCGAGACACATATATATCGATTGTAAAAAGTTTTTACTGTGGAGTGATGACAATGCTTCCCCATCTAATTTATTCAGTCTATCTTCGTTTATTGCGTAAAACCCTGTAAGTTTGCGCTTTGACCCATCCACTAGTCCGACTTCGATGTTGCAAGTTTCCATTAGTTGGTAATCAGTCAGGGCCTCAACTAGCTGCTTATTATGGTCATGTCCTGAGTGGATAGCCTCAAGCCTCTTTACTACATTAAGCAGGTACTCACTCGGTTCCCCAGAGTCTTCGAATAACCGCATTCCTGTTGTTTCACTTATTCTAGGACTATCCATATCAATCGAGACTACTGGCTTTTCTTTGGTCCCTCGAGAGGATTGAAAACTGATAAAGAAGGGAGACCGTTCCATCATGATCGGAACGTAGTTAGCCCCCCAGCCGTCATCTTGTAGAAATAAATTCTCATTTTGCTCTAACCCAAGTAACGCAGTTGCATAAAATGATCCGTCTTCCGGATCTTTGGCAAAGAAAATAGGGAAATGATGCTGGATAGCTCGGAATTCTAGAGGAAACACCATTATATGCATTAATCCGTCGCCGAGCGCGTAGCTCTTCTCGGTGATGATACGGTAATTTCGATGCTCGGCGCTTGTAACAAGCTTGTAGTTGGCCATCCTCCTACTCCCTACGTTGGGTGGAGTGTGAAAACTCTTTGCCGCTGCTAAACTGCTTGGAAACCATATGTATTTATCTTACTGATCAGCTCTCGATTTGTGGGTAATGTGGCACAAAGCTGTTTACTTTGCTTGAGATTGTTCTCAAAGCATTGTCTTGCAATTTCCCATGAGTTTGGCTTGGAGGACTCTCGTGATTGCTCAAGATGGGTCTTAAATCCCATGCCATAGAGAACGTACTGATAGCTTGCTGATGGGAACATTTCACTTGCGTAAATGTTGTCATGGTGCCAGGGCGGGTGGTATTTCCAGTGTGCTAAGGAGTCGGCAAGACTTTCCGGTATAGTCTCGGCATCTTTGTTGTCCCTCCAATAAGCGCTATCTTGTCGATCTGTCAGCACATAATGGAGCTTGAGGAAGTCAACAATCGAATCCCATCGTCGAGAAAAATCTTTGTTGAAACGTTTCGCGACGATCTCCATATGAGCGCGGTCGTATGGAAGTTGGTCAGTTATTGTGGACGCCGCGAGTTCTACCAACACCAGTGCTGATGCCTCAAGTGGTTCTATAAAACCTGCCGCCATGCCCACGGCGACACAGTTACGGTGCCAAAAAGCGGTTCTATGGCCTGGCTCAAAAGTGATCTTTCGCGCCGATATCGATGATGGATTGACAGCTTTTGAACTCCCATCTATATACGCCAATAGTGCGTTGTGAGCTGCTTCGTCAGTGGTGTGAGCGCTCGAATATACATAACCGGTGCCGCGTCTACTTTGTAACCCGATGTCCCATATCCAACCCGCTTTTTGTGCGGTTGATAGTGTGCATGACTCTATCTCGTAATCCTGGTCTTTATAAGGAACTTGGGCGGCTAATGCAGAGTCGTTAAAGAGAAACTTATGCTTTTTAGTGATAGGTATCTTGAAGTGTTTCCCCAAGAGAATAGATTGCATACCACTGCAGTCCACGAAGAGCTCACCTTCTATCTCCCGAGTGGTGGTTGTTAGTGATTTAATATCACCTACTTCATTGTTGTTAACCGTAACTACATGGTCTGTCAAATGGCATACGCCAAGTGTCTCTGTTGCATGCTTTCGAAGCAACTCCGCGAATTTACCCGCATCTAAGTGATATCCATAGTTCAGCTGACCAACGTACTCAGGAGTCGAAATCTGTTTTGGTGCCAAATGTTTGTCGAAAACCTTACTTTGAGGACATACTGCCTCTGCAAAAGTAACCTCATGGGAAAGTTTCTGCCAAGGTTCAACCAGATTTGTTTCGGCATAGTTGTTCGGCAGTGTGAAAGGATGTATGTAGCTACGTTTATCTCTACAAGTCCAGTCAAAGAATTGGGTGCCTTGTTTGAAGCTAGCGTTGCATTTTCTAAAGAAATCAGTCTCTTTTATACCGATTCTCCTCAGAGATGCCCGCATCGACGGCCATGTTCCCTCTCCGACTCCAATAGAATTTACATTTGGCGACTCTATTAGGGTTACATTGAAGGCGCTGCCAGTCGGGGTGATTTTATGCTTTGCTGCTATTATTGACGCAGTAAGCCATCCTGCAGTGCCACCCCCCAAAATCACAATGTTGTTCACTTGTCTCTGCATAATAAAAAATATTAACCTTAAACGAAATAGTGCGGTTGGCTATCAAATATGGACATTGCACCAGACATATCTCGATGTTGCATCTTTATAACGTAAAAAACCGCCGTATTCATGACGGTTCTTTGGAACACACAAATTTGCGTCAGAAATTGTAGGTTATACCGAAGTCATATCGCGCACCTGTCTGACCCATCTGTAAGACTTGATGCGCCTGTCGACTATACACTCGATAAGTTGACTCTCCAATATTGATACCCGCAAAGAATACCCTTATGTTTTCTGAATATTGGTAGTTTGCACTGATGTCAATTTGACTATAGCCACGGACGTTTTGCGGATTTGTAAAGCGACCTTGATCCTGACCTACTCCTGCTAAGAAGTTATCCCTCCAGTTATAAGCTACCCTCATCTCAAACTTGTCTTTATCATAAAAGGCTATCAAATTAGCAGAGTCGCTTAAACCATTCAAAGCAAACTGGGCTTCAAGATTGTTATTATCGAACTGTACGTTTCCATGCACCAATGTAGCATTTGCTATCACGCCAAAACCAGTATCTCCAAATGTATGTTGTAGATTGATCTCTATGCCCTCGATAACTGCGGCATCAATATTTGCCGGGGACCTTATCTCCCAGACTAGTGGGTCGCCTTGACCCCGAATACCACGCAACCTTGCCTCTCCATTCTCTAAGTATACCTCGCTACCTGACAAATTCTGGAACGCAACCGTACCCTCGACATTATAATCTGACAAAATTTGGCTGGTTATATCTGTAACTGAAGGATCGGTATTTCCGCTAGAGATTACATCGGCTTCCACGGCCGCATAGAGCGCTGACCCTTTGAAGTCGGCAAGACCACCATCACCAAAGAGTGCCTCATCTCTGAAGCTTGTGCCAATAAAGTCTTCCGTATCTTTTAAAAAGTATCCCAAGGAGAAATAACTATCTTCGCCGTAGTACCACTCATAAGAGATATCCAAATTTGAAGCTAGTATCGGTTCTAAACCGGGATTTCCCCCCGCTGCACGTGGTCTATTATCATTGGGGAAGTTAGTACCAGAAGCCGTAAGACCACCCTGGATGTCGGTGTAGCTTGGTCGTGTAATCGTCTGACTCGCCGACAGGCGCAATACGACATCGTCGCGCACCGTCAGGTCAATATCAACGCTTGGCAAAAGTTTTTCATAAGACCCTGTGTATGGAGCCTTAACCTGCGTCTCAAACTTGTAGTAAACTTCATTGCCTCCAGTGGTGTAAACTTCACTGATATCGGGCGCCAATGCCATAGAGGTGATATCTGTCTCCTCATGTCTGATGCCGAGCTGGATATTTAAAGGGTAGGTACCATACTGCGGTATGAACAGCTCGGTGCTGTGGTTCAGCTGAACATAGGCAGCAATTGACTCCTCTTCCGTGTATCGATCTACTTCCCAGACGGTACTGGGGCAGTACCCGTCTCCACAATCCCCAACTTCTTGGTATATCTTACCCGTGTCGGTGTATATCTGCCTAGCGATTGTCTTAATATCCGCTGCGTCCGCAATGAAGAAGTCGGTGGTACGAGCGGGGTCATCATTTCCCTCAATCTGGTCGAACTGATTGCTCATTGAAGCTCTGGTAAGTACATCATCTAACAATCCAAGATCACCAACACCTCCCCACGTATCTTGCTGAATACTAGAGGTAAGACCCTGATTTTCTACTTTGGAGGATTCTAGGCCGAAGTCGATTGATGTCACGTCCGAGACTTCGAAATTCCCTTTGAACCGACTTTGCTTGATTCCCATTTCCATGTGTTCGTTCCCGATCACACTGCCGCTGATCCTCATATCGCTCTTGTAAAGTGGGCGGGCTACAGGGTCTAAGGGACCATCGCCATCCGGATCGACGCCACTGTCCATTCCTATGGTCATTATAGGCAACTCTGACCGGTAATCGACTCGCGTTAACACGCGGTTATAGCTTGCTATATTTAAGTTAACACCAGTTCCCTCTGGACCAGCTGCACCTTGGTTTGCTTCAGAGTCATGGTGGTCAATCTCAAGCCGAAGGTTATCTTTTGCCTGCCAAGCCAGATTCAGTCCTATTGACTCACTCTCATCAATATTCCCCTCGTACCCCAGAGCCATTGCATTATCCGAGGGGTTACTGATTTCTGTATAAATTAAGGGCGATGCGTGCGACCCAAAGGTCTCCCAGGTAGTTTGGACGGTATTGGAATTATGTGAAAACCATCCTCCGAAACTGTTATACGCCCTAGCCAATTCAAACTCCGTGTAAGTGTAGTCTACAGTGGCCTCCACAGTATCTGATGCCGCCCACTGGAGGGTGAGTTGCCCGTTGACTCGCTGGCTAGAATACTCGTTTACAGTGTAACTTGCCTGTCTGGGAGTGGACAGGAAGATATCTGCATTTTCGGTGGGGGAAGGGCGATTGATCTGATCATCATTGTCAGGAGGCATTGTGCCGCCGATGGTAGATGCGAGCTCTGTGAACCAGCCGCTAGTACTGTAACT
>DDII01000027.1:7083-13396 GCA_002338445.1 Cellvibrionales bacterium UBA1854
ACCCAGCCGCTAGTACTGTAACTGTTCACGCCGTTGTCCCTCTCGGAGTAGCTTGCACTTATTGCAATACCGATGGTATCGTCGGCAAAAGTATTTCGATAGATTCCTGATCCCTCAGGCGTTATGTCATCTCCTCTGCCTGCCGAGGGGTCATTCTTCCCTTTGAACGTAAAGCTTGCAGCCTCTCCGGGTGCATCTAAAGGTCTGGTAGTGGAAATATTGATCAGAGAACCAATGCCGCCAGTGGGGACGTCGGCCCTACCAGTCTTGTAGACCTGAACTCCTGATATTCCCTCTGCTGCCAAGTTTCCAAAATCAAAGGATCGAGATGTCAAGTTTGTTGTTGGCATCTGTCTTCCATTGAGTGTCACAAGGTTATATTCGGGACCGAAGCCGCGCACCGTAATTTGAGATCCCTCACCGCGCTCACGATTGATAGAGACGCCAGTAACACGCTGCAGAGCCTCTGCCAAGTTTGTATCTGGAAATTTACCAATGTCTTCGGCAGTAATCGCGTCAACCACTCCGGTAGAATCTCGTTTTATATCCATTGATTTTCGGAGGCTTTCTCGGATGCCTCCTTGAACGATAATTTCTTCTAACTCCATCTGTTCTTGGGATAATGATGTGGTCGCCATCCCGGCTACAATCAGTGCAATGCTGCTTGATAGAGTTGTTTTTTTGAACGACATATTTCCCCCCTGATGTTTCAGACTTGAAGAGCGCCATTCCTACGTATTTTTGCTTTTCTTGAGCACTCTTTTGTCTACATTATAAGAGATCATAACATATCATCAATGAGTGAATCGATAGGCAGTGGATGCGATAAAAGGTTATTTTTTTGAGTCCAAGGAGCAGCCACATGTTAAGGCAGACTCATGAGCTGTCGACAATAAGACTTAACGGGAAAATGTTGTATTAGCCGGTACGATCATCTAAAAACTGAGGTAAAGCGGCCAAAATTTTCAAGCAAGGGTTGTACGAAATAAAACAGGAGAAAAATAGTTGTGTTTAGTGTAATCGTGATCAGAATTCGAAGTTATCTGCTATCATTAACTTCAGGTATTTTTGGAATTTTTTTGCTGGTACTACGCGAGAGTGCCTCGTCGAGCGCTTCGAAGTGAATAGGGATATCCGAAAAATGTTGAACAGGAAGTTAGAAAAGGTCGGAGTAAATCTTAGTCTCTCTGATGCTCTACCGTTGGTTACAGTATGTTTGTTCCTTACAGCGGCTTCTCTGACTGCATGCGGAGGAGGTGGCAGTGGCTCTGCAGTCTCAAGTTATGAACTTACACCTCCAGTCGGCCAATCAGAGCCAGTGCAGGCCTCTTCAGAGCCGGTTCCTGTTTTAGAGCCAGTGACGGCTCCAAGCTTAAAAACGCTGAGCGTATTTCAAAATGGAACGATCGGAGGAGAATGGAATGATACTCTTCGCGCTGTAGATTCAGGTAACGGTTGGCAACGATGCATAAATGATGGAGGTGCGGGATGCCCAAATATAAGTTGGGAGTTAATTCCTGATTCAGAGCGCGGTCAAGTGATAGAAATTCGTCATGGATCTTCGGGAGATATGGCACTTTTTCTAATCGAAACAAATAATCCAAAGGACCTATCAGAATATGCTGGTGGTGTAATTAAATTCGATGTGCGAGTTGTATCTGGAGATAGCAGCATTACAATGAAAATTGAGTGCGTATGGCCGTGCGAGTCGGAAGAACAGACCGTTGGACCAGTTGGAGAAAATGGTTGGGAAACCGTTCAAATACCCATTGATAATTTAGCTATTCCGGGCCGCTTGGACCTATCTCAAGTAGACACTGGGTTGGTAATCTGGGCAAGCGGTACCCGCAACTCAGTTTTCCAGCTTGATAATGTGTTTTGGGAGGCTTCCCCAGATTACAGTAGCGAAACAGAGGTTTCATCAGGCGAAGTCAATGGTTGGACAAATCCAAATTACTCTGGTGCTTTCAGCCCGGATTCATATTCAGGGTATGGCTTGGTATGGTCTGATGAATTTTTGGGCTCAGAGCTTAACGAGGGTGATTGGAGCTTTGAGATTGGAACTCGAGGAGATGGGTGGGGCAATAATGAATTGCAGTATTATCGACGTAATAATACTCGAGTGATTGATGGGTTGTTAGTGATAGAGGCGAGGAGAGAAGATTATGGCGACCGTCAATACACTTCTTCCCGATTAGTAACAAAGGGAAAACAAAGCTTTCGATATGGACGTATCGATATACGTGCCGCAATGCCTTTTGGACAAGGACTATGGCCCGCTATCTGGATGATGGGCAGCAGTTTTCCGTCTGTAGGATGGCCTTATTGCGGTGAGATAGACATCATGGAGATGGTCGGAGGTAGTGGCAGGGAGAGGACCGTTGTTGGGACTGCGCATTGGAATAAAGGGGGTGCAGCAGCAGCTTATTCACCTACCAATAATGCTCCATATAACGGTGGGCCGAGTAACGAGTATCTTTTACCCGGAGGAGAGTCCCTAGCTACGTCTTTTCATGTTTTTAGTCTGATTTGGACTCGAGAATCGATTAAGTGGGAAATTGATGGTTTTCAGTATAACGAGATGACAATCGATAATAGTGCGGACTTAGCTCCGTTTAGAAATGAGTTTTTTTTCATCATGAACGTTGCAGTTGGGGGAAATTGGCCCGGAGCTCCGGACCAGTCTACTCGCTTTCCTCAGCAAATGTTAGTGGACTATATCCGGGTATTTCAGAGGCAGTAAATTCTATTTATCGAGTGACAAGGTCAGTACATAGCCCCTGTATTGTCGCACCATAAACTCATAGAACGCTGACTTATGCGTAAGGTAAATTGATTTGTTTTTTTAGGCTGAAAATTTCGCCTACGACTCCCTTTGCATCACAATTCAAGACAAGACGCTTGGCTAAATTCTAGGATAGTTATTGTCCTAGGTCAGAAATAAAAACATCTTTGCATCCAGCACGTATTGCGTGATCGATCAACGCATATAACCGATCCAATGGGTAGTCCTAGGAATATATATCAGACGCTATAAGCATGTTATATCGATTCAATAGATCATTATTTAGAAATCTGAAATCTATCTTTTGAAAAATGGTCGCACATTTGTTGATTTGACAATGTAAACCCAAGATCGGCCTCACAGCGACATCAATAATACATGGAGTTCCACACGTTTTGAAATGCTTTGCTAGCATGATTGATGAGCCTCCCCAGCCGCAACCAATCTCAGGCACTCCTGTCAGCTGCTGAGGGATTATAGCTTATATAGTTCATCAGCTCCGAGCTCGATGGCCATACTTTGTTACAATGTGCGATGGTTTTTTTTGCTGTCGTTTTGTGCGCCTGATCCTTGGGTCCGAGCATTAAAGTAGATATATACCTTTTCATTAACATGTGTGACAAGAGTCCATTCTTTGATTTTTATGGTCAATCGATTTCGTGTCGGTAGCTTATTGGTGCACTAAAATTGGTTATTACTGCTATCTTGCTGGTCATTGGTGTTGTGCGTTGGTAAATTGTAGCGTATGTCTGAATGAACGAATGAATGAAATTGGCTAGGGGTTAAATAATGCTTAATGTTGTCTCCGCCGAGGCCTTTAAGAGTCGCTTTGGTCGGCCATTTCTGACAAGGTGGGGTGAATACCAATTTTTGTTATTACAGATTTTAGGTTGGACGACCTTGACAGTGATCAGTTTTTTAAGTTTGACATTGTGGTATAAACAGGACGAGCTGCAGCTAAATTACACTCTTCATACCTTAGTGCAATCAATGCTGGGTGTGTTGGTGTCTTGGCCTTTAAGAGGGTTGTTCAGCGGGCTGTGGGATAAAAAAGCTGTAAAGCGCCTTTTTGGAATATCCTTTGGTATCATTTTGGCCTCAGCGTTATGGACCGTTTCGCGTATTGTAAGTTTCATGGCGATGACGGGGGAGCGGGAAATCTGGCTGGATTTTGGTGGGTGGATCTGGGGATCAATAATCATTTTTATCGGATGGGCGTCCCTTTATCACGGAATCAAGTATTATCAACTATGGCTCTTAGAGCGTAAAGAGCTGGGAGAGTTGGTAGCAAAAAACAGAGAGATTCAGTTACAGAGGTCCAGAGCTGAGCTAGTGGCGCGAAATGCCCAGCTAAAAATGTTACGATATCAGCTGAATCCTCATTTTCTGTTTAACACGCTTAATGCTATATCAGCGCTTATCACGATGAATGATACACACCGAGCGAATTCTATGATTGTGCAATTGAGCAACTTTCTTCGATATTCTTTAGACAATGACCCCGAGCAATTGGTGGCGTTAGAGGAAGAAATTCGGGCTGTAGATCTCTACTTGAGGATAGAGAAAACAAGGTTCAGTGAAAGACTTCGAATCGAGATGGATATTGACCCAGCATCCAGGTCAGTTTATGTACCAAGCCTTATTTTACAACCTTTGGTGGAAAATTCCGTAAAGTACGCGATTGCTCCGCAAGAGAAGGGTGGAAAGATTTCTATTGTTACTCGTTTGGAAGAATCATATTGTGCACTCCAGATGAGTGATAGTGGCACTGGCGGGTCTGAGTTGGAAGCCGGCCGTTTATTTTCCGAAAGTTCAGATTCTCGGCTTGGAGTTGGCTTACGCAATACAATCGATAGATTAGAAAATTTTTATGGAAAAAATTACGTTTTCAAGGTTACATCGAGTGACTCCGGTGGCCTTTCAATTTTTATGAGGATTCCCCTAACCTCTAGTGTTAATTCACCGCATGCTTTGGCAAGCATGCCATCAGAAGCTTTGGAGCGATTTTAGTGGAGGTGATGTCGGCAATTATCGTGGATGACGAGCCACTTGCCTTGGAGCTCTTAAGCAATATCTTGAGCGAGATTTATAATATAGAAGTAGCGTGCCATTGTCATAATGGTAGAGAAGCCATTGGTAAGATTGCAGAAATTCGTCCTGATTTAGTATTCCTTGATATTGAAATGCCAAAACTGACCGGTTTCGATGTGGTAACGGCTCTGAGGGGTAAATATACTCCTATGATTATTTTTGTCACAGCATTTGATCGTTATGCGGTTAAAGCTTTTGATATAGATGCAGTCGACTATGTTTTAAAGCCGTTAGATCCGAATCGTGTTGCCCTTGCGGTTGAAAGAGCGCGTTCCCGAAAGTGTAAAAATAATTCTAATATTAGTGCTCCGGATGATATTTCGTTAAAAAGAAAAGAAGAGTTTTCAGAACACTATGAAATAATACAGAAGGTAAGCAATCAAGTTAGAACGCGAAGCGTGAAGGACAAACTTGTTATTAAGGATGCGGGAGTTTTGAACGTTGTAGCTTTTGCTGATATCGACTGGATTGATGCGGCTGGTGATTACATGTGTGTACATGCTGCGGGTAGAATACATATACTAAGAAGTACAATGAAGCAACTTATGGAAAAGCTTGATGGTAATCTTTTCGTGCGCGTACATCGCTCTACTGTGGTCAACATTACTCGAGTGGTTTCAATACGATCGCTTCAAAAAGGTGGCAGCACACTGGTTTTAGAGAATGGTGAGTCTCTTCGAGTTAGCAGGAACTATAGACAGCATGTGTCACGCCTATTTTCGCATTGTTAATTTTGATAATTTAATGCTCCATTAACCCCAGATATCAAAGTACTCACCTCAGATTTGCCGATACTCACACTGGCAAAATATTTTCCCTAGATTTATTATACCGCTCGGTTGTGTTGCAGTTATTTGAATCAACTAATACGAGTCGTAAGAAGAGCATGTAGAGAGATTGAAAAATGAGCAAGTCAATATGCTACGGCAGGTGTAAAAGAACTTTGGGACGAGCTAGCCTTATTTTTTTTACCGTTTGTTTCTTGAGTTCCAATCATGCGGACTACGATTCGGAAATGGTGGAGCAGCGTTTAGAAAAACTTATATCATCGATGACTATTGAACAAAAGGTCGGGCAGATGGTCCAAGGAAACATAACTCATGTGACCCCAGACGATGTATCTCGTTATTTCCTTGGGTCTGTGCTAAATGGAGGTGGCTCTTGGCCAAATGGGCGCAAAGAATCCTCCATATACGATTGGCTTGATGCAGCAGACAAATATCATGAAGCTTCTCTAGACACAAGGTATGGGAGTGCTGGAATCCCAATAATATGGGGTACTGACGCTGTCCATGGTCATAATAATGTTAAAGGGGCGACTCTCTTCCCACATAATATATCTCTGGGAGCGACGAGGAATGTTGACTTAGTTCGCGAAATTGGCGAAGCAACAGCGCGTGAGGTGTCCGTTACGGGCTTAGATTGGGTCTTCGCTCC
>DDII01000088.1 GCA_002338445.1 Cellvibrionales bacterium UBA1854
TATTCCATTTTTCAAAACCACAGGCAGATAAAATCCCGCCCAGGGACGATCTGCCCTAACAACCTCAATTGATGGGTCATAGGCACCTGAGGGTAATTCATATTTTATGCGATCAAGCTGCGTCGAAGCCTCCGAAATAGCTGAGGGAATATCTTCATTTAAATGAAGCCAAAGTCTTATGTTGCTCAAACCCGCAGTAGTAGTAGAGTCAAGATAGTCTACCCCTGGTACTGCGCTAAGCACACGTTCCATGGGATCTGTAACAAAACTTTTGACTGCCTCGGCAGAAGCCCCAACAAACGACGTATTTATCTCAAGCATTGCACTCGCTAATCTCGGGAATTGTGATACGGAGATATCAGCCAATGCCTTTAGCCCCGAGAGTAATATCAACAGGCAAAATGAGATCGCTATGACAGGCCTCTGTATGAAGATTTCTCCCCAATGACCAGAAATTTGCCCATTTTCAGCTATATTTTTGTCTGAGATTTCATTCATTATCTGAGCGAAAAGTTTTTGGGTAGCGGGGATCACCAATAGATTGGTAGACAAGGATCCCCTCACGAAGTTTGAAGGCGCCTACCGAGGCAATTTTCTCACCCCTGTCAACTCCCTCTTTAATTATCCTCTCTCCGCGATAAGATGGTCCAAGTACCACACGTCGCTTGCTGGCACGGAAACCAGCATCATCGCCACTTGAAGCTGCCTTTAGAACAAACACATATGGTCCCAGCGGGTCAAATAAGATTGACGAAGATGGAACATGTGAGACTAAGGTTTCTCTTTCTAGGGATACCAAAGCTTTACAAACGCTTCCCGGGACAATTTTTTTCGGCGCGCCAGTTAATGCTGCTCTTACCCGGATACTCCTCGAAAGGCGATTAATAGACGTATCCTTCGCTATGATTAATGCTGATAAATAATTTTCTGAGGCTGCGCCGCAGTTGACGCGAATCTCATCTCCGATTAATGTCTCATCTTTAGTTTGGGGAACTGCAAAATCTACATAGAGCGTTGTACCCGTTCCCACCAATTTTGATATGTAAGTGCCCGCCTTTACATACTCTCCAACGTTCACGTTGTGCAAGCCGGCGCGAGCGTTAAATGGCGCTGATATTGTCTTCTTGGCGATTATCGCATCTGATGCGTCAAGTGAAGCCCGAATCGACGTCAGGAGAGTCTGTGCTAAATCAACCTCTTCCTTTGAGGCTACGCCATTATCAAATAACCTTTTGACCCTGTCGTATTGTAAAGTGGCAAGCTGAAGCCGGGCGTTCAATGCATCACGATTGGATATCTGTTCGGATGCATCAAGACGAAGTAGTATCTGCCCCTCTTGAACAATGTCTCCTGATGAAAAGCCCACTAAAATTGCTCGACCATCAACCTCGGTTACTAAGTCAACTTCTTTTGCCGCAACGATTTCTGCCTTATACGCTCTCTCCTCTTTCCAGAGCTTAAATTGAACTTCTCTTGTCTCGACTGTCTCACTCGGTTCGGGGAAAGACTCAGCATATGCTATAGCACTCTGTATTTGCTTGAACTTGAATAAACCGAGCGCTACTGTCACCAAACCGCAAGCAATTAGGACTACCAAAGGATTTCTGTACCGCATATTGGAACCGACTTTACTAAAAAATTTACAAAGTTATTTGTGTTTTGGGCTGAATTCGGAGTGATGAAAGTAACCGAAACCAGTCACAAATATTACCCGTTTAGCGCCCTATTAGCACGTAATTAAACTTGCAATAACATGCTAATATGTAAATATTGGTTAACTATTTTGTTAGTAACCTAACTTATCCCTCTTGAGTGGGTTATTTCCATCCAATAAAACTGTAGTATTTAGTAGATTTAGAGACAGGTTTGATACTGCAGAACTAAGCGAATTAACCAAACGTATATGCAATATTAAATAGCATTGAAAAGAGTAGTTTTTATTGAGACAAAGATTAAGGTGAAAATCAAAGACGGTACCCTTATTCTTTGTGAGACGTATCCATTGAAACGGATCTAATTCAGAGAGTCCACTCTTCACTTTCAACCAACCGACTATTATTGAATGTACAGTGATATTGTATAGTTTTGCTCTCCTCTCCAGGCAACGATAGTGTCTTTTTAGCCCAGCTGAGATTGTAAATGTAGTGATGGTAACTGATTAGCCCCAGTTGCAATTACTAAAATAGCGAAACGGTACTGTTTCGGATTGTTAAAGGAACCCATATGAATACTAAGGACTCTGATCAAGTTCCAGTAGCCAGTATTTCAATTGAAAATTGGATCAGCCTCGGTGTGCTGAGTGTAATTTGGGGTAGTGCTTTCGTTCTTGTTGAAACTGCGCTTCAAGGAGTCACCCCTTTGTGGTTAGCGGCTTGGAGAATCACAATTGCTGCAGCAATCACTAACTTCTTTTGGTTATTTCATAGCAGAAAGCTCTTTTTAGGTGATGTTCGATCTTGGGGGCTCCTCATTGTCTTCTCGCTCTTCAGCGGGGCGTTACCTTTCCAGTTGCTTGCCTGGGGGCAACAACATGTGAACTCCGCCTATGCCGGCGTCGCGATGTCATCGGTAGGTCTTATTATACTACCATTAGCCCATATTTTATTACCAGATCAAAAAATAACAGCAACACGCTTAGCTGGATTCTTGTTGGGTTTTACTGGGGTTGTTATTCTCTTTGGGACAGACAGTATTTTTTTAGGAAATCACTCTGAACATCAAGCCTCAGGGAGGTTGGCATGCTTTTCAGCAGCTTTTTGTTACGCAACGAGCTCTATTCTTCTGAGGATGCTGCCACCGATTGACCGGATTGGTGTGGCCGCTGCATCACTTTCCATAGGAGCGATTGTTGTTGTCATATGCGCATTAAAATTCGAGGGATTGCCATCTGGAATGGATCCGCCAACTTTAACCGCAGTTACAACGCTTGCGATTATACCCACAGCTATTGGAAATATTTTGCGGATTAGGGTAATAAGATCTGCCGGGCCGGTTTTCTTGAGTCTTGTCAGTTATCTTGTGCCACTGTGGGCCGTCATTTTTGGCATCATTGTGATGGGCGAGACACCTGAATCAAATCTTTATCCCGCCCTGCTTTTGATTTTATCGGGAATTGGTATTACACAATCGAGAAGCATCAGAGCACTATTTGTTCAGAACAATGAAAATTAAGATTGATTATGCAGCTCTATTTTGAAGTTACGTCCTCATTATGCTCAGGGGTTTAAGACTTTATTGGTTGCCAGTTACCTCAACCTGCAAATATGTCAAGGCAGCAAATCATCAATCAACTCTGTGTGCTGAGGAAAAAGTTTCTTTAGGTATGATCGCGATCCCAGAGTCATATCATCATAAACAAACCCGGGGGTAACAGCCTCACTGATCAGCCCATAACCATACTCACCAGCTTTATCTATTTTGGAAGCCTTCCATGTTCCGCCTGGCACCAAAAGCTGAAGGACTTGCCCTGACGATATATCATGTCCCATCACAGCAGTCGTCAAATTTCCCTCAGGATCGATCATGTAGTACTCAATAGGATCTCCCATATGAAAAAAGTGGATAATATCAGAACGATTAGAATGAAATTGTCCTAGCGGAGACTCAGAGGAAAGCAGATAAAAAATAGATGTCATAGAGAGACGGCTGTCTTGAGGGTCATCTAACTGAAGGGTGTAGCCAGATTCGTACGTGCGACGAAAAAAACCTCCCTCAACATGACCTTTGAGATCGAGTATTTCTGTTATCATGTTAATGTTCTTACTGCGATCAATGGTAGGCAATTCATCAGCCTCAACAAAAGAGGAAAATAACATCAGGAGATTACAATAAAAAACTGAAGTGAGTATAGCTGATAAACCTAAAACGCAAACATAAATTGAGGTCTTAATCATATTAAACATCGCTAAAATCCACTTGTCTGAAAGAGACATCCGAATTAACCCAAACGACTTTGCGGTGTGCCATGATAACATAGAGTATGCTCAAGCTAGTGCCACAAATTACAAAAGAGCCTGTCTGTTCGTTGTCAATTGCTGCAAACGAGTATGCTTCAAACCAAACTACTAAAGAAAAAAGATGATAATCTATTTGCTAGAGGAGCGTGCTGAAAATGAATCAGCCTGTTTCATCATTTGATCGCAGGACTGCCACCACAATCGTAATTGCAAACATGATTGGTACGGGAGTATTTACCAGTCTTGGTTTTCAGCTGATGGATATCACTAATCCCAGCATAATCCTATTTCTCTGGATTATCGGCGGCGTAATTGCTTTCTGCGGTGCCCTCTGCTACGCAGAATTAGGATCGGCATATCCAAGAAGCGGTGGCGAATATAATTTCTTGCGCGAAACCTACCATCCTGCCGCTGGGTTTATCTCTGGTTGGGTGTCGGTGACAGTCGGCTTTTCTGCGCCCACGGCGGCAGTTGCCATGACCGCCTGCGCCTACTTACAAACAATTTTTCCTCACCTACCGGTTAAATTAACCAGTATTACCTTGGTCGTAGTCGTCGGTTCATTTCATCTGGCGAACCGAGGCTATAGTGCTGCTTTTCAGCAAATCATGACCTTTACTAAGATCATTTTTATATTTTTATTTATGTTTCTAGCATGGTTGGTTACGTCAGAATATCAGTTGCTATCCTGGGATATTACTAAAGATGATATTATCTCAGTTGAGGCGTCTGCAGTCGCTGTGGCGCTCATATTCGTCAATTATGCTTACACGGGTTGGAACGCAGCAACTTACTTAATAGGCGAGATGTCCAACCCTAAAAGAGATTTACCAAAAGCACTCTTGTATGGGACCGGCTTTGTAACACTATTGTATGTTTTTCTTCATATAACTTTTCTTTCTATTGCGCCTATGGACGAAATGAAGGGACAAGTCGAGATTGCTGGAATTGTCGCTGATCATGCTTTTGGTACTGAACGAAGCTGGTTTATTTCAGGGATGCTGAGCATACTTCTCGTTTCAACAATAAGCGCCATGATGATAGCGGGTCCGAGGGCAATGCAAGTAATCGGGCAAGACTTTCCGACCTTTCAATTGCTCGCGAAAACAAATAGATCAGGTTTGCCATACGTTGCAATCATCATACAAATGTTGATCACTATCGTATTGATTGTTACTTCGGGCTTTGAGCAAATAATTGTTTTTGCAGGATCTCTTTTAGCGCTTAATTCGCTACTTACCGTGATAGGAGTGTTAGTCTTGAGGCTACGCAATCCTCACCAAAGTACAACATTTAGCATGCCTTTGTACCCGCTCCCCGTTTTAGGGTACAGCTTAATTATTAGCGCAACATTAGTTTATGCATTAGCAAGCCGCCCAACCGAGGCGGCTATTGTTGCTGCCGTCATACTGTCGGGAGCTTTTGTTTACAAAATTTCCCTAAGCAAATAATGAGGTGTTGAGGTCAAAATATAAACGAGGCATGCAAAACTGAGGGGGACTGGTTGCCATATGCAGCAACTAGCCCCCACACTTGATCAGAATTTATATTCCATTTTTGCGATAAAGTGTCTTGGCAGTTCAGGTAAGACTATAACGGATCCAAATAGGTTGGGGAAATTTGACCTGAAATATCGTTCATCAGTGAGGTTTTTGCCCGTGATGCTAACAAGCCAGTTGTCAGTTTCATAATTCACACCCGCGCTGACGAGTGTATAGCCGGGTAACATTACCGAATTTGAGTATCCTGAAGGGACTGCGTCGACATCTGCTACACTTCCACTCAACGCAAAGCCATTATCAAAGTCATAAGTTGCAGTTGCGGAAATGATATTCTTAGGAACTCCGGCTCTTCTAGCGCCCGTGGTTGCCGAGCTGATAACCCCATTGAGTTGGCCGCCCCAAGTAAGTGTGGGATCTATTGAAGGTAAATCCTCTGCACCTATGAAACTAAATCTAAAGCCCGAATTTAACGTGTTCAAATTAACCACCTCAATGTCGGAATATCCGAATGTCACTAGCAGTCCATCAGTCGCTAACCACCTCACTTCAAACTCACTTCCCTCTGTCTTTGAAGCTTGATTAGTAACCGTCGATTGCACCGAATAATCTGTGCGCTCTTGCTCGTAAATACTCAAAGCAAAATAGAGCTTGTCATCAAGAAGGCTGCCTTTTACACCATACTCAAGCAAAGTAGAAATATCATAAGCTTCACCATCCGCAACATTGTCCACTGAGAGTTCTCCGCCCTGACCCGCAATCAAAGTCGATTGCTCTGCAGCTGTCACATAAGGGATCAAGCCCACGCCCGTATCATATGAGAGACTGGCTGTCCATGAAACACCATCCACTTCATCTGAAGCAGATTCTCCTCCTGGTCCAAACAAAGGCGCACCCTCTGGCACACTGCTTTCAAGATCAATCTGATCCCAACGAACTCCAATAAGGGCCGTAAAACCAGATTCAAAATTTAAATCTGCCATTACTGCTAGTCCAAGGTCTAAATAATCACCCAAATAATACTCAGCATAATCATCATTTATTTCCGTCGCTAACAAGCGTCGGTCAAGTGCGGTTGATGGGCCAGTTAAATCTCTTCTGTGGAAATACTCGTTAATCCAATCGTCTCCATGATCATATTTGGTATAACGAATTGAAGGCGACACAACTAGTGCTCCTTCCATCGAATCGGTATACAAATCTTTGGAAAGCATTAGTTTGTTCTCAAACACCCAAGTATCATGAAACTGAGAAAATCCATAAGCGTTTTCATTTAGGTTGTCATAAGACTCGTAAAACATCTTATTCGTAACACTCCAATCACCATCGGTCTCCACGAAAATGTCGAAGTACAAAGTAGTTACCTCATTCTCTAGGGTGTCATCTGCCCCAATTAAAGTAATGGACGGATCTAGAATTGTTGATCCAATATTCTGTAAGGTAGTATCTGTAAAGTCTGCATACTCAACTGGATCAGTATCAGTAATAAGATTTGTCTCATTAATCGAAGTATCGCCAGACGTTAAAATCGCATCAGGACCGAACCATAGATTCGCCTCACCGTACTCCTGATGAGAGATCTTCCCATCTCCATCAGTATCCAGTGGAGTTGGACTACCGGTGACATAGGTACCCGTGTCAATCAGATCTTGTGTGATTCTATTCCATCCAGCATTTTGGGACCCGGCATAATCATGATACATGCCGCCAAACTGGATTCGGATCATATCAGAAATATCCATGTCGAAGCTGGCCTGAACCATACTCTGCTCAACACCGGGCGAATTCACGTAGAAGCTATCTGAGTCCTCAAATTCACCATAAATATAGTAGCCCGTCGACTTTCCAGCGAATTCGGTTGGCCCCCCTATTTCAGCGGTGATTACAGATTTGCTCCAACTGCCAGTGGTAACGGAGACCGCTCCGGTCTCAGATTCGATGAAAGCACCAGTTTCCTCAATCCGAGCTGACTTAGGATTGAAGTTTAGATACCCACCAATTTTTGAAGGCCCATAGATAACAGACGCTGGTCCGCGCACGATGTCTACCCTATCCGATGCCCCGATAGGCGTCGGATAATTACCTGGGTTGTCAAGGCGCCTTACGCCCCGAAAATATGTCTCACCAGGCGTTCCTCGAACATCGAGGGTGCCTGCAACGCCAAAAAAAGATTGTGTGAAGGTGCCGGGAGCAACAAGGATCAGCTCATCGATATCATTCATCAGAAAGCGATCCATCATCTCTTCACTAATCGTTGACGCACTCCTGGGTGTTTCAAGAATTGATTTGTTAACCCCGAAGACCGAATCGACTGCCTCTCCGGGAAGACTGTTCAAATCCCCCGTAACAACGATTTCTTCTATGTCGTCAGACCAGAGACTCGATGAGCCGAGGCACACAATAATAATTGCGGTTGACAATTTAATATTCCAAACAAAACGTAATGGATTACGACTATTTGACCTAGTGTGTTGCATAAACTCTCTCCCAATATTTAGAACGACGCTAAATCGCGGTCTTTCGGTATAGCTGTACCAACAAGGCACCATCAGAAAGAAGTACCTACCTTCCCCAGCATGCCGATTGAGAACTAGCCTCGTACGTCGTTGGATCTGGTAAACGGCGCCACGGCCCGAATGCGCAATATGTGACATTGACAAAAATAAAACTCTGAAACATGACGCTGCACAAATTATAATCACCTTATGGAAGCAAAATCTTAATCAGACTTTCCACCTGAACGGAGTTTGCATCTTCTATGCCAAAAAGCGACTAGGCATTCGTAACTAAAAATTCAAAATAAAATGAGTCTGAAAAATTCCCCTTTTTTATCAATTGTCTACCTTAGATATTTAATAATCACTCGCTAAACTATTCGCTCATATAATTATTATTAGTCTTTTCCATCAAAATCCTACTTTTAAACATCTTTAAAAACAAAGCACCAACATCGTGCTTTTTTGACTTTATATGGTTCTTGTTTGAGGCCAAACAGTG